>NZ_WPCE01000240.1 GCF_009742825.1 Halorubrum sp. CBA1125 | reverse complement strand
TCGACCTCGTCGGCGTCGCGGTAGACGGTCGGGTCGTCGGCGGTCGTGTGCGCGCCGAACCGATACTGCACCGCCTCGATCAGCGTCGGCCGCGGGCGGTCCGCGTCGGCGTCCCGCGCCTTCTCGACGGCCGCCGCCGTGACGCGGTAGACGGCGAGCGGGTCCATCCCGTCGACCTGCACGCCGTCGATCCCATATGCCTCGGCCTTCTGCGCGAGCGTCGCGCTGCGGGTCTGCCGCTCGCGCGGGACCGAGATCGCCCACTGGTTGTTGTTACAGAAGAACACCGTGGGGGTGTCGAAGACGCCGGCGAAGTTGACCCCCTCGTGGAAGTCGCCCTCGCTCGTCGCGCCGTCGCCGAAGTAACAGCAGAACACCTCGTCGGTGTCGCGCAGCTTCGCCGCCCACGACGCGCCGGTCGCCTGAGGCACCTGCGAGGCGATGGGAACGGCGACGGGGAAGGCGTTGACCCCCTCTGGCGGCGCGTTCCCCTCCTCGTGGCCCATCCAGTAGAGGAGCGTCTGGCGCGGCGGGAGCCCGCGGACGAACGCGGCCCCGTGTTCGCGGTAGGAGGGGACGATCCAGTCCTGCTCGGCGAGCGCCGCCGCGGACCCGACCTGTGCGCCCTCCTGTCCCGACAGCGGCGGGTACGTCCCCATCCGGCCCTGCCGCTGGAGGCTCACCGCCCGCCCGTCGAAGTGGCGCGCCAGCCGCATGTACCGGTAGATCTCGACCAGCTCGCTCTCGTCGAGGTCCGGGACGTCGCCGACGACCGCGCCGTCCTCGTCGAGCACGCGGACCGGGTCGTCGTACTCCCTGTCGAACACGCTCACGGTCGGACCCACCCGTTCATGTCTGAAGGGTCCGCCGCACGGGTAATATCGTTTTCGTACGTGATCATACTGTGCGGAAATCGCGGAACGTACCGAGAGACCGTCCATCTGTGACGAGGAAAAACGGACGGTTCGGAACCAGATGGCGGAGGGGGGAACCGGGAGACGCGACGACTCGGACGGAATCCCGCGGCGTCACCCGAGCCGGAAGGAGGGCTCGTCGCGCTCGCCGTCGAGGTCCTCGAGCTGGATCACGTCTTCCTCGCTGTCCTCCAGCTGCTCGCGGAGGTAGTTGACGTAGCGTTTGTGCTCCTCCAGCTGCTCGCGGAGGTGGTCGGCCTCGAGTTCGAGCCGCTCGTGTTCCCGGACGAAGCTCTTCGGGACCTCGATCTTCGGCGGGAACGACTCCCCGCTTTCGCCCATGCTCTCCAGCTCCGCCTCGGGGACGACGCGGACCTGTCCGTCGTGGGCAACGAGCGTATCCACGTAGTCCCGGAAGACGGCCGACAGCGAGATATCTCGCTCCTCGGCGATGTCGCGGAGGGTCTCGAACGCGTCCTCGTTGACGCGGAACGAGATCGTCTTGTTCTTGTTGCCCATTATCGGACCGATCGGCGCGCGACTACTTAAGCGTTTGTCAGACGATGGCAGGATCGGTGTCCCAGACACCGTCGATACGGGTCAAAAAAACGCCGAATTCGTCGGTTTCGACGGGTTCAGCGAATTCGTCGGTTTCGGCGCCGGGTGTGCTCCCGGATCGCGGGATTAGCCTGCCCCGCGAGGGCGGGAGGCCGACCGGTGGTTACGGCTCCGGCGGGCCCGCGTCGGGGGTGTCGGCGTCGTCGACGGCGGCGTCGGACGCGCCGCCGGCGAGCTCGTCGCCGTCGCTCTCGTCGAGGTCCTCGAGCGCCGACAGCGCCGCGGCCTTGTACGTCTCGGGGTCGAGGTCGTACTCCTCGCGGGCCATCAGCGCGTACTCGTTGGCCTCGTCGTCGAAGGCGGCGACGCGCGCGATCGTCCGCTTCGCGGTCTCGGCGACCCAGCGGTCGCGGGTGTCGGCGTCGACTTCCGTGATCGACTCGGGGCGGACCGAGACGCGGACCGTGCCGTCGTCGGTCTCGTACGTCCGGGGCTTCCCCACGACTGCGACGTAGGCGGGCGGCTCCAGCTCGCGGAGCTTCGAGGCGGCCTCGGGCTGGTACTGGCCGGCGTAGACGAAGAACGTCCCCGTGGGGTCGACGATGCGGCCCCGCCAGTACTCCGCGTCCTCGCCGACGTCCTCCTTCTCGGTGAGGGTGCCGACGAAGAACACGCGGTTCGCGGACTGCCCCGTCGGCAACAGCAGGTAGACGGGGGCCCGCTCGTCGTCGGACTCGGTGAACGTGTAGGCGGCGTCGTTGAACTCGCTCGCGAACGCGCGCCGGGCGACCTCTCGGGTGGGGGTTGACTGGTTCTGGCTCATATCAGATCGACCTCGCTTCGATCAGCGCACTCTCCACGTCGACGGCGCCGGGACGCTCCATCTCGTCGACCAGGACGTACCGGCCGAACGTGGGACCGGTGACGCGGTAGTACCGCCCGAGCACGTCGTCGGCCATCTCCTCGGCGACGACGGTGGTGTCGAGCGCGTCCATCGCCATGTCCTTGGCCTCCTCTAAGGTCATACCGGTGAGTTCCTCGGTGGCCTCGCGGTCGAAGATGACCTCGGAGACGGTCTCGCCGTCGTCGAGGACGCCCTTGATCCGGAGGTCGAACTCGCCCTCGACCTGGCCGTGTTCGGAGCACCGCCCGTTCTGGAGGACGCGGGTGCAGTCGTCCTCGGGACAGCGCTTGATCAGCCCGGAGCCGGACTGGATGTCGACGAGGGCGCCCTCGACGGTGTCGGCGTTGTCGCCGACCTCGATCGCCTCGTCGATCTCGGTGATCTGGGTCGTCCGGTTGAGCTTCACCGAGTAGTTGCCCTCGTACTCGTCGGTGACGACGTTCGAGAGCTCGTAGGCCTGTCCCTCCTCCAGCTCGGGGAGCTCGGAGGTCTCGAACGCGACGAACTTGATCGTGCCCGACTCGTCGCCTAAGAGCCCGACCTGCGAGATCGAGTCGCTGCGGGGCTCCCAGAGGTCGACCAGCTTCACGCGCAGGTCGACCCACTGTTCGTCCTCGTCGATGTCGTTGACCAGGACCTCCTGGCTGCCGCCGCGGCCGAGCGCCTCGCGCTCCATGCCGGCCTCGTCGAGGTAGCTGTTGGTGACGGTCCGCCGCGCCTCGTCGAGCGGGACGCGATACTCGTCGACGAGCGTTTCGAGCCGCTCTTCGACCTGATCGGCGTCCACCTCGAGGTGGTCCGAGAACTGTTCCGCTATCGCTTCCGCTTCCTGTCGCAGTTCGCTCATGGGGTGTCTCCGCCTCCGGTCGTGTTTCAATGGGAGGCGTACGACGGTTGGTTCCTCATAGTATTAAAACGCCCGCCACCGCGGTGAAAGTGAATAAAACGGCGCGTTCGAGGCGTCTCGTAGCGATTTGGCGATCGAAGGCGATCCCGGAGGTCGGCTCCGGCCCGCCCGTGTCAGACGCTCGTCAGCCACGCGCGGGCGCCGTTTCAAGTGGAACGGTACCGCGTGAAGTGTCCGCACGGAACGAGAATACGGTGAGGACGAACTGTCGGTCGGCGCGCCTCCGAGCGGTCGCCGGCGGCGACCGCGAGGAGCCCGCGAGGGAGTCGGCCGTCCGGAGCGAAGCGGAGGGCGGTCGACGAGGCTGGGGAGGCGTGAGGTGGTGTGCGGAGCGGTCGGGTGGACTCAAAGGGGCAGTCGCGAGGGCGAAGCACGAGGAAGTGAGGACCGCAGGGAGCGAACGGAGTGAGCGACTGAGGACCGCAGCGAGTCGCGCGAGTCCTCGCGACTGGGGCTTTGGAGG
>NZ_WPCE01000166.1 GCF_009742825.1 Halorubrum sp. CBA1125 | reverse complement strand
ATCCCGTCTCGAACGCTCCAGTTCGCTCAACTATCCCTCTATCGTACTACTAGCACGCCGACGATAGCAGCAGAGACACCTACAACGTGGTGAAAATAATCCCTTGTGGAGACTTCTATGAACCCTCCCGACCCGTTAAGTACCGAGCCGCGGCCAGTCGCCGCGTGACGAGCGACATCCGCGATACCAACGACACCCGCGACACCCAAGATACCCGCGACGGCAACCAGCGGTTCGAGGAGGGATTCGACGAGCGACTGCGCGCGGTCGAGCGCGCGCTCACGGGCACGGACGCCTCGGTGGCCGCGGTGGCCAACGACGCGGCGGCCGCCGAGGAGCGCGCGGCGCTCGACACCCGGGTCGACGACCTGACCGAGCGCGTCGAGGAGCTGGAGGCGGCGACGCAGGCGCTCCGCGGGTACGCGGGCGCGATCCGCGCGGTCAACCGCGAGGTCGAACGTCGCGCCGACCTCGCGCTGGCCCGGGCGAGCGGCGACGACGAGACGCCGAGCGAGGCCGCCCTCGACGCCGCGCTCCCGTCGGACCGCCACGAAGCGAGCGACTCGGAGGGCGGCACCGACAGAGACGACGGCGGCGACGAGAGGGGCTCGACCGACACCGAGGGGAGCAGATCGAACGACTACGCCGTCCTGGGACGCCTGCGTGAGTCGCTGTAGTCACCGCTTCCCGATCGCCCGTACGCGGGGCCACCGCAGGGAGGCGCCGACGTGATCCGTGTCGTGCTGACCGTCGCCGTCGCGGTCGCGCTCCTCGGGGCGTCGATGCCGGCGCTGGAGACCGCGCGGACGGCGACGACGGTCGACCGGCTCGACACGGAGGCGGAGCGGGTCGAACGGTCGATCGCGAGCCTCACGGCCGGATCGGTCGCCGCCGCCGAGCCGTCGCTCGCCGCGCGGACGACCGCGACGGTCCGGGTCCCGACCGGCCTCACCGCGGCGCGAATAGACCGGGTCGCACTCGTCGAGACCGCCGACGACCGGTCCGGTCGTCGCGGCGTTGCGCTCGCGTACCGGCTCCGGGGGGGCCCGGTGCAGACCGTCTCGGTCGTCCCGTCGGTGCTCGCCGTCGACGTTGACGTCGTCGGCGACGCGCTCGCGTTGCGAACGGCGGGCCGGAGCCGGCTCGAACTCCGACTCGTCGACGACGGCGGCCCGACGGTCCGCATCACGCGGGTCGGATGAGGGCGTTCGAGAGCGGATCGCGCGAGCGTTTATGTACCATACCGCCGCCACCCCCGCCGTGAACCTCGACCTCTCCGCGCTGCCCGGCGTCGACGGCGACGCGCCGCTCCGGTCGCTCCCGTGGATCGACGACGAGCCGACGGGCTGTCGGTGCGAGCCGTCCTTCGAGGAGCCGATCGAACCGGCGTCGACGACCGCGTCGTGCTCGCGGTCGACGCGAACGGGTGTCCCGGCCGCGGCGACCTCGCCGCGAGTCCCGACTGTCTGGCGACGGTCGTCGATGCGCTGACCGACCGTGACGCCGACGCGATCAGGACGCGCCACGCCGGCCGCGAGCGGGCGTACACAGGCCGGGCCGCGGCGTGTCTGGTCGCGGCGGGACGGTTCCGCGAGCAGGTGGGCTTCCACGAGCAGCGGCTCGCTGGCCGGGCGGCGCGTGACCCGATCGGCGCGGCCCGGGAAGCGGCGGGACGAGCCGGGCCACCGAAGCGGATCGCGGCCGAGACCGGCCTCGCAGCGGTCGTCGACGGCGTCGACGAGGAGAGTACGGTGGACGGCAGCGATGTCCTCCGGGCGCACGCCGCGCCGACGATCGCGTCGACGCGGATCGCGGCCGAGCCGCCGCCGAGCGCGTCGCTCGTCGAGCGGTGGGACCTCGACACCGGCGCGGTCGTCAGACTGTACGAGGGCGCGGAGCCGCTGCGGACGTACCACCTGACGCCGCCGACGGCCCGGCTCGACGACGCGACCGTCGAGACGCTGGCGGCCGCGCGAGACCGCCTCCTCGACGATCCGAGCGGCGACGACAGGGCGCCGGGGCGGGCGGTCCGGGCGGTCGCTCGCGATGGCGACCCCGTCTCCGAACTGACGGACATCCTGACTCGACACGCACACGGGTTCGGCGCGCTGGAGCACGTGTTCGCGGACGACCGGGTAAGCGACGCGACGCTCACGGCACCGGTGACGGAGAACCCGCTGCGCGTCGTCGTCGACGGCGAGCGCTGTCGGACGAACGTCCGCCTCCCGCCGGAAGGAGCGGCGACGCTGGCGTCCCGCCTCCGGCGGACGAGCGGGCGGGGGTTCTCGCGGGCGAGCCCGACCCTCGACGCGACGCTCACGGCGGAGGCCGGGCGGGTCCGAGTGGCGGCGACGACCGATCCCGCGACGGACGGACTCTCGTTCGCGTTCCGGCGAGGGGATCCCGAGGCGTGGACGCTGGAGCGGCTCGTCGCCTGCGGGACGCTCTCCTCAAGGGCCGCCGGACTCCTCTCGGTCGCCGTCGAGCGGGGCGTGACCGGGCTCGTCGCGGGCGGCCGCGGCGCCGGAAAGACGACCGCGCTCGGGTCGCTCCTGTGGGAGCTGCCGGCGGAGACGCGCGCGCTCCTGATCGAGGACACCGCCGAGCTGCCGGCGACCGCGCTCGCGGCCGCCGGCCGCGACACCCAGCGGATCCGCGTGGGCGACGGGGCCGAGCCGTCGCCGAGCGAGGCGGTACGGACCGCCCTGCGGCTCGGCGGCGGCGCCATCGTCGTCGGCGAGGTCCGCGGCGAGGAGGCCGCGGCGCTGTACGAGGCGATGCGGGTCGGCGCCGCTGGCGAGACCGTCCTCGGGACGATCCATGGGGAGGACCCGGAAGCGGTCCGAGAGCGCGTCGTGACCGACCTCGGGGTCTCGCCGTCCTCCTTCGCCGCGACCGACCTCGTCGTCGTGTTGAACGACCACCGGGTCGACGCGATCGCGGAAGTGTCCGGACACGCCGACGGCGTGGCGTTCGACCCCCTGTTCGAGCGGACGGGCGACGGATCGGCGGCGACCGGTCGGATCGATCGCGGCGAGAGCCGGCTCGTCGACGGGCTCGCCGGCCCTGACGAGTCGTACGCGGCCGTGAGAGACGCCGTCGACGAGCGGGCAGCCCGGATCCGCGAGTCGGTCCGCGCTGGCGCGATCGCACCGACGGACACACGCCGCGGCGTGACCGACGCGAGCGATGCCCGAACGGGCGCCGACGGAGGGGACCGGTGACGGCCGACGACGCGGCGTCGGCGGCGCTGCAGCGGTCGGTAGCGTTCCTCGGATGGGAGACGAGCCCGAGCCGGATCGTCGAGATCGGTCATCGAGCCGGTGTCGGCGCCGGCGTCGTCTGCGCGGTCGCTGCGGGGCTCCTCGTCGGTCCACTGGTCGGAACGGCGCTCGGACTGGCGGGATGGCTGGGGACGACCCACGGCGTCCACCGGGCGCCGGTGTGGCTTGCGACGCTCCGCCGAACCCGAGCGCTCGGCGCCGCACCCGGACTCGTCGGCCGGCTCGTGTTGCGGATGCGTCTCGACCCGTCGACCGAGCGCGCCGTACAGTTCGCGGCGCGAACCGGCGAGGGGCCGCTGGCGGAGGCGCTCGCGCGCCACGACCGGGGGACGGTCGACGGGCCGACGAGCGGGCTCCGGGCGTTCGCCGCCGAGTGGCGTCCGTGGTTCCCCGCGATCGACCGCGCCGCGGCGCTCGTGCGGACGGCGGCGACGGCGCCGCCGGAGCGCCGCGGGCGGTGTCTCGACCGGGCGCTCGACGCGACGCTGTCGGGAACGACGGACCGACTGGCGGCGTTCGTGGGCGCGGTTCAGGGGCCGGTGTCGGCGCTGTACGCCTTCGGCGTGCTCCTCCCGCTGGCGCTGATCGCGCTGTTGCCCGCGGCAGCCGCCGCCGGCGTCCCGATCGGCCCCGGCGTCGTCGTCGGGCTGTATCTCGTCGTCCTCCCGATCGGGCTCGTCGCGGCGTCGGCGTGGCTGCTCTCCAGACGGCCGGTGGCGTTCGCGCCGCCGCCGATAGACCGGACGCACCCGGACGTGCCGAGGCGAGGACCGCACGCCGTCGCCGCGGGTGTCGGCGTCGGGGGCGCCGCCGGCGCGGCCGCGGGGTGGAGCGTTGCCTGGTGGATCGCGCCCGTGGCGGCCGTCGGCGTCGGCGCCGGGACCGCGCTGATCGTCGCGACGCGGGCGCGGCGGGCGGTGCTGTCTGCGGTCCGGGAGACGGAGCGCGGCCTGCCGGACGCCATGACGGTGATCGGCGGCGACGTCGCCGAGGGCGTCGCCGTCGAGACGGCCGTCGCGAACGCCGGCGACCGGCTCGACGGCGAGACGGGGAACCTCTTCGACCACGCCGGCCGCCGGAGCCGGACGCTGCGAGTCGGCGTCCGTGAGGCGTTCCTCGGTCGGGGCGGGCCGGCGACGTCCGTGCCGTCTCCGCGGCTCCGCGGCGCGATCGCGCTCCTGGCCGTCGCGGCGCGGGAGGGACGGCCGGCGGGCGACGTCCTGCTCGAACTCGCCGACCAGCTCGAAGCGCTCCGCGCGCTCGAACACGACGCCAGACGACAGCTGGCGACCGTGACGGGGACGCTCACGAACACCGCCGCGGTGTTCGCGCCGCTCGTGGGCGGCGCGACGGTCGCGCTCGCGACCGGCATCGACACGGTCGATGCCGGGGGGCTCGGCGCCGGGGCGACCGCGGGCGCCGCGACGCGCTCGGAATGGGGGCGCCCGATGGGTCCGGCGCCCCCGGCGTGAACTCGGCGTCCGCGACGGCCGGAGCGGACGGCGGGGATCCATCGACGGGGACGCTTTCGGTTCCCGTCCTCGGCCGCATCGTCGGGGCGTACGTCCTCCTGCTTTCGGTGCTGCTCACCGCGCTGGCGACGGGGTTAGAACGGGGGTTCGACCGGACGCTCGTCGCCTACCGCGTCGGGATCGCGCTGCCGACGGCGGCCGCGACGTACGTCGTCGCCTTCGCCGGGGCGGGGCTCCTGCTGTGAGAGCCGTCGGTCGGCGGTGGACGAGAGCCGACCGTCGGATACGGCTCTCGATCGTCCCGCCGCGACGGCCCGCCTCCCAATCGACGGTCTCCGCCGCTACGGCGGTCCATCCCCCTACGACGGTCCCCGGCACGACGACTCGCTCCGGACGCGACCGCTTAAGTACGATACCGCGGCCACCGCCTCCGTGTTCGAGATCCACCTCGACGCCACGTACGCGTGGCTCGGCCTGGCCGTGGTGAGCGTCGCGACCCTCGGGGTCGCCGCGGCGTTCCCCGCGTCGCCCCCGCCCGACGCCGGCGGGGTCGCACACACGATCGACTCGGTCGCGGGCGGCGAGCACCCCGCGACCGCGGAGCACGGTCTCGCCGCCGAGCGGATCCGGCTCTCACCGCGATCGGTCGCGCTCGGCGGTCCCGGCGGAACCGCGCGGGCGTCGCTGCGCGCGGGTCGGACGACGCCCGTGCCCCCGACCGATACCGGCCTCCGTCGGGTGCTCGACGGCGTGCCGCCGGACGCGCGTTCGACGATCCGGCGGCGTTCGCCGCCGCCGCAGAGCGCGCGCGCGACGCCGAACACGGCTGGCGACCGGCGCCGGGACGGCTCACCGTCAGGCGGGTCCACTACGGGACAGTCCATGTCACGCTGGTCGGGTGAGCCGCTGGCGGACGACCGCCGTGCCGCGGTCGAGCCGATCGCCGCGCTCGCGGCGGTCCTCGCGGTCGGCGCGGCGCTGTCCCTCTACGCGGCGGCGGCCGACGACGCGAGGCCCGACCGCGAGCGACCGGTCGCCGAGGCCGCGCTCGACCGCGCGGAGGCGACGCTGACGGTCGGCGGCGTCGCGACCCGGGTCGGACCGCCGACGTCGATCTCCGACCCCGAACGACCCTCGAACTGGAGGCGGACGGCGAGCGGTGGCGCGTGACGTCCGGCGCGCACGCGCCGACCCCGAGACGGACGGACGAACGGGGGGGTGAGGGGCGCTGGCGATCGCCGGGGGTCGCCGTCGCCGAGCGCTCGGTCACGGTCCGGACCGCGCCCGGTCGGAACGTCCGTGGAACGCTTCGAGTGGTGACCCGCCGGTGACGAGCACCGTCCTCGACGTGAGCGTCATGCTGCTCTGCGTCTCCGCGAGCGTCGTCGCGCTCGCCGCGGTCGACGACGGGAGCGATCGGCGCCCGGAGACGGCCGACGCGGTCGCCGACCGGCTCGTGACCGAGACCACCACGGTCACGTACCCCGACCCCGACGCGCCGAGCGAGACGCGAACCGTCCACGCGACGCGCGCCGAGCTACTCGTATGGATCGCGACCACCGCGGCGGACGAGCGAAATGACGAGGCGAACGGGACGAACGCGGTCGTCGATACCGAGGACGATCCCGAGGTCCGCAGCGCCTTCGTCCGATCCGCCCGGGAGGCTGTCGCGAGCGGGATCGGTCCCAGAACCCGGATCGACGTCGTCGCCGGCGGCGG
>NZ_WPCE01000216.1 GCF_009742825.1 Halorubrum sp. CBA1125 | reverse complement strand
ACCGCGACGCGACCGCCCCGCCGAGGAGCGCCGCCGCGTTCAGGGGCTCGGCGAGCGCGTCGGCGAGGAACGCCAGCCCCTCGCCGACCTGATCGGTCGTGGTCACGTACCGGACGTGCGCGGAGGCGACGCCCGACGCCAGGACGGCCCCGGCGAGCGTCGCGGTCACGACCGCGGTGCCGCGAGCGAGGCGGGTCGGTGCCATGTGCTCACGACCGGGCCCCGTGGTGATAAATGGTCGAACGCGACGGGGGGGACGAGGGAGTCAGCCGGGAGGAGGGGTCGTCTCTGAGACGCCTCAGCGGTCGGCCGGATCGATCGGGAGCAGATCGCTCGCGTCGTCCGCGACGGTGAACGCGGCGAAGACCCGCCCCAGCACGAGGCCGTAGATCAGGTGCGCGACCGCGATGACGGCGCCGAACTCGAAGCTCGCCGTGAGCCCGGGGACCGGCAGCGTCGGCACCGGCAGCGACGTCGCTCCCTCGATCGCGAGCGCGGTCGGCAGCAACAGCCCGCCGGTGATCACGCCGAGCAGCGCCGAGTGGACGACGCCGAGCGAGAGACAGCCCCCGACGTCCGCGCGCAGCTCGTCGAAGAGGGGACGATCGAAGACGGCGACGAACAGCAGCCCGAACAGCGTACTGTTGAACAGGTGGACGAGCCAGCCGACGAGGACCGTCTCGACCCCGACGAGCGTGCCGATCGTCGGCATGAGCCCGAGCCCCCAGTGGAGGACGACGCCCATCGTCGCGCCGGCGAGGAGTCCGCCGACGGCGCCCGCGAGCCAGTTCCGCCCGTCCGCCTCGACAGGCTGTGACATACGATAACATGTCCCTATGTCTGTATAACTGTTTTGCCGATCACCGACGGGGTGGCCTGCGCCGGGATCGGAACCGAGTCGAAACCGACGGTCCGGAGAGGAGGAAACCGACGGTCCGAAGAAGGCGAGAACGACCGTCCGAACACGGAACGACACGCGCACCGGCCTCAGACGTCGAAGACGACGTACGCGTACCACTCGTCGTCGCGGCGTTCGACGGTCATCTCGGAGTAGGTGACGGCTTTGATCTCGCGCGCCGCGACGTCGCCGAAGGGGACGCCGCGGGCCGTGGCCTCGACGCGCCACGAGTCGGCGTCGCCGTCGGGTCCCGAGACCGCACATCGGTGGTCGGCGGGGAGCACGAGCCGCACGTCTCGCTCGTAGATCAGGCGATCGAGGTACTCGAAAAGCAGCGCCTCGCGGCTCTCGGCGCGGACCGTGATACCGAACCGCTCGCCGGTCGCCGGGACCGACTCGCAGCTCGCGGCCGTGAGCCCCGCCGCGACGGCCTCGAAGAGCGCCGAGAGGGTGGGGCCGGTCGCCTCCACCGCGACGTCGGCGGTGTGCTCGCGGAGGGCGTAGCTCATCGAGCGTCCCCGTCGCGGTTCTCGCCCGCGTCGCCTCCGTCATCGGCCTCGCCCGCGTCGCCTCCGTCATCGGCCTTTTTCGCGTCGCCTCCGTCTCCCCTCCCGCTGGCGCGGTCGTCCTCGGCCGGGAGGTGCGAGTCGATCTGCCCCTCCGGCGACGCCGCCCGAACGTCGTCACCCTCGACGCCCTCGACGTCGGCGACGGCCTCCTCCAGGGCGACGCCGCTCGTGACGAGCGCGCGGATCCCCTCGTCGACGGAGAGATCGACGTCGAGGATCCGGCGTTCGGGGACGAACACGACGTGGCCACCCATCACCGGGTTCGGCGCCATCGGCATGAACAGGGTCCGCATCTCGCCGTCTCCGGCTCGGTTCGTGACCGACGACGGGGTCTCGCTCGTGACGAACGCCAGGGTGTAACTCCCCTCCGTCGGAAACTCGACGAGGACCACCTCGCGGAAGTTCCCGCTGTCGGACTCCAGCATGGCGTCGCTCATCTGCCGGAACCCCTGATACACGGAGCCCACGCCCGGAACCCGCTCGATCGCGTAGTCGACGTAGTCGACCGCGCGCTCCCCGTGTCGAGTCGAGTCGACGAAGAAGCCGAGCAGGAGGATCGACCCGACGAACACGATCGGCGTCGCTGCCTCGACGAGGGACTCGGTCTCGACCGACCCGACGAGCGGGAGCGTGACGCGGGGCGACAGCGGGACGAACACGGACGAGAACGCGTTGAGGTAGGCGTAGATCGCGTCGAACACGACCGCGAGCACGGCGAGGGTGATGACGGAGGGAACGATCACCGCGATCCCGGTCAGGAACGCCCGGCGGAGCCGCTCTCGCCACGGCAGCTCGTCTACCATTGGTGGTCACCACGTTCGTTTTCGACAAAACGCTTCCGTCGGCGAGGCCGCGACGGGTCCTCCGTCAACGAGACCACGACGGCGAGCGTGACGGCGCCGCGTGGCCGACGAACGACGTTCGCGACTCTCCGTGCCCCTCTCTTCCCTCCATCTCCCGCTCCCGTCCATCGCTCTCTTCCCTCCATCTCCCGCTCCCGTCCATCGCTCTCTTCCCTCCATCTCCCGCTCCCGTTCGTCCTTCGAAGTGCGTGACCGCTGGTGGGCAACCGTCCCCGGTGGCGGTGGAGTTATATTCCGGCCGCGTGTTAGTCATCTCCAGTGAGCGTCAACGTCGAGAAACGGACCGATCCCCCCGGCGAGGCGAACTACGCCGCCGAAGCGTGGGGCCTCAAAGAGCGGATCCGGTCCGACGAGGGCGTGCTTCGACAGCGACGAGGGTTCTTCGTCGACGCCTACCGTCGCTCCACGACCCACGTCCTCGTCGAGGGCGACGACCTCGTCGCGTTCGCGTCCGTCCGGCGCGACGGGTACGTCCTCTTTCTCGCCGTCCATCCCGACCATCGCGACCGCGGCCACGCCGAGCGGCTCGTCGCCGACGTCGCCGAGGAGCACCGGTCGGTCACCTGTCACGCCCGCACGACCAACACGTCGGCGCTCGGCTTCTACGAGCACCTCGGGTTCGAGATCGTCCGACGGATCGACAACTACTACGAGGACGGCGGCGACGCCTACTACCTCAAACTCGGCGGCGAGTCGCTCCGCGAGCGCCTCTCCGGGTTCGTCGGTCGGTAGGCCGGTTGTTCAGCCGCCGGCCGCGACTCCCCGTTGTGTGAGCGCGTTACACGGCCGAGAGCTGTTGCGGTTGGGTCGGACCTACGAAACCGATAATCCTTAGCACGCGCCGTGAGGAGACGCGGACATGACCGACGCCACCCCCGCGTCGCTCGCGGATCGCGTCCGCGACGGCGAGATTCGCTTCCACGAGCTCGAAGAGCACGCCGACGCCGACACCGCGACGGCCGCGCGACGGCGCCTCGTCGCCGAGCGGTCCGGCGCCGACGTCGGTCCGCTCGGCGAGTACAGCTTCGACGCCGCCGACGCCCACGGATCGAACGTCGAGAACATGATCGGGGCGGTGCAGGTACCGCTGGGCGTCGCCGGTCCCGTCCGAGTCCGCGGCGGCGCGCTCTCCGGCGAGCGGTACCTCCCGATGGCGACCACCGAGGGGGCGCTGGTCGCCTCGATCAACCGCGGCTGCTCGGTGATCAACGACGCCGGCGGCGCGACCGCGCGGGTGACGAAGAACGGGATGACCCGCGCGCCCGTCTTCCGCGTCGCCGACGTCGCCGAGGCCGAGGCGCTCGTCGAGTGGGTCGAGGACAACGAGGCGACGCTCCGGGAGGCGGCCGAGTCGACGACCAGCCACGGCGAACTGCTCGACGTCGCCCCCTACGTGGTGGGCAACAACGTCTACCTCCGGTTCCGGTACGACACGAAGGACGCAATGGGGATGAACATGGCCACCATCGCGACCCGGGAGGCCTGCGACGCGATCGAAGCCGAGACGGACGCGTCGCTGGTCGCGCTCTCGGGGAACCTCTGTGCGGACAAGAAGCCCGCCGCGGTCAACGCCGTCGAGGGGCGCGGGCGGTCGGTCGCCGCCGATGTCGAGGTCCCCCGCGAGGTCGTCGAGAAGCGACTCCACACGACCCCCGAGGCGATAGCCGAGATCAACACGCGGAAGAACCTCGTCGGGTCCGCGAAGGCGGGGTCGCTCGGATTCAACGCCCACGTCGCCAACGCGGTCGCGGCGATGTTCTTAGCGACGGGACAGGACGAGGCGCAGGTCGTCGAGGGCGCGAACGCGATCACGACGGCGGAGACGACCGCCGACGGCGACCTCTACGTCTCCGTCTCGTTGGCGAGCCTCGAGGTGGGGACGGTCGGCGGCGGCACCGGGCTGCCGACGCAGGCGGCGGGGCTGGACGTCCTCGGCGTCCGCGGCGGCGGCGACCCCGCCGGCAGCAACGGCGACGCCTCGCGGAGGCTATCGCGGTCGGCGCGCTCGCGGGCGAGCTCTCGCTGCTCGCGGCGCTCGGCTCCAGGCACCTCTCCTCGGCGCACGCGGACCTCGGCCGGTAGCGACCGCGCGGCCCCGGATTCGACCGCGTCGAATTCGACCGTGCCGGCGTCA
>NZ_WPCE01000067.1 GCF_009742825.1 Halorubrum sp. CBA1125 | reverse complement strand
GACGAGACGATCGACGTCGTGTTGCTCGACCGCCGTCTGCCGGACGGGAGCGGTGACGACGTCCTGGCGCATATCCGCGATCGGGGGTACCGCTGCCGGGTCGCGATGGTCACCGCCGTCGAGCCCGACTTCGACATCCTCGAGATGGGCTTCGACGACTACCTCGTGAAGCCGGTCACCAGCGATACCCTCCGAGAGACGGTCGACGGCCTGCTCCGCCGCGGCGAGTACGACACCGACGTCCAGGAGCTGTTCTCGCTGACCTCGAAGAAGGCGATGTTGGAGGCCGAAAAGAGCGCGGCGGAACTCGCCGACAACGAGGAGTACCAGGAGCTGACCGAGCGGATCCAGGAGCTGCGGTCGAACGCCGACCGCTCGCTGGAGGCGGTGACCGAACACGACGACTTCGACCGCCTGTTCGCCGAGTTCGACACGGGCGAGTGACGACGCCGCCGACGGTTTAACTACGATCCCGCCGAACGGACGACCAGATGCGCGTCCGCGACCTGCCGCTCGCCGAGCCGTACGTCGATCACTTCGCGGAGCGGGGGATCCGCGAGCTGTACCCGCCTCAGGCGGCGGCCGTCGACGCCGGCGTCTGCGCGGGCGAGAACGTCGTCGCCGCCGTGCCCACCGCGTCCGGGAAGACGTTCGTCGCCGAGCTGGCGCTGCTCACCGCCGACGGACCGGGGCTGTACGTCTGTCCGCTGCGGGCGCTCGCCCGCGAGAAGTACGAGGCGTTCGCCGCGCTGCCCGGCGTCGACGTGGAGATCTCCACCGGCGACTTCGACGCGACCGGCGAGGCGCTCGCGGGCCACGACGTGGTCGTCGCCACCAGCGAGAAGGTGGACTCGGCGATCCGCAACGGCGCGTCGTGGGTCGACGCGCTCGGCTGCGTCGTCGTCGACGAGGTCCACCTGCTCGGGGCGGCGCGACGCGGCCCCACGCTCGAGGTGACGCTCGCGACGCTCCGGCGTCGGAACCCGGACGTGCAGGTGGTGGCGCTCTCGGCGACCGTCGACAACCCGGCGGCGATCGCCGACTGGCTCGACGCCGAACTCGTGGAGTCCGACTGGCGTCCCGTCGACCTCCGCACCGGCGTCGCCGTCGGCGGCCGCGTGGCGTTCGACGACGGCACGGAGCTTCGGGTCGACGTGGAGACCGCGGCCGCCGCCGGCGCGGACGACCGCGACGATCCGCCCGGCGACGACGAGGCGGACCGCGATCCCCCCCGACGACACTGCCGTCACCGCGGCGCTCGTCGCCGACGCCGTGGACGACGGCGGCCAGTCGCTCGCGTTCGTCCGGTCGCGGACGGAGGCGGTCGCGCTGGCCGAGCGGCTCGCGGACGACGACCTCGCGGCGAGGATGGGTATCGAGACGGCCGCGGCGGACGCCGCGGACGAGGTCGCCGCCGTCGACGGGACCGTCACCGGCGAGCGGCTGGCCGACTGCCTGCGATCGGGGGTGGCGTTCCACCACGCCGGGCTGCGGACGGGCCACCGGACCGCCGTCGAAGCCGCGTTTCGCGACCGTTCCGTCGCCTGCATCTGCGCCACGCCGACGCTCGCCGCCGGCGTCAACGTGCCGGCGCGGCGGGTCGTGGTCCGCGACCAGAAGCGGTACGCCGGCTCGGCGATGGAGTGGCTGCCGACCCTGGAGGTCCACCAGATGTGCGGGCGCGCCGGCCGACCGGGGCTGGACCCGCACGGCGAGGCGGTCCTTGTCGGCGACGAGAACTCACACGACGAACTCGTGGAGCGGTACGTCGAGGGCGACCCGGAGCCGGTCGAGTCGAAGCTCGCCGACCCCGCGTCGCTGCGGACCCACGTCCTCTCGGCGATCGCGACGGGCGCCGCCGCGACGGAGGGGGAGATCCTCGGCGTGTTCGAGGGCACGTTCTACGCGCGGGTCGCCGGCGCGGGCGGGCTGGCCGACGCCGTCGCCGTCGCGGTCGACGACCTCGTCGCCGCTGGGATGGTCCGTCGGGAGACCGGCGGCGTCGAGGACTACCGGCTGGTCGCGACCGCGGTCGGCGAGACCACCTCGAAACAGTACGTGAGACCGGAGACCGGCGAGCGGATCGTCTCCGGGATCGAGACCGCCGCCGAGATGCCGTCGCCGACGACGCTCACCGTCTTCGAGGTGATCTGTGACACGCCGGACATGCAGGACACCTACCTCGGCAACGAGGAGCGCGCGTCGACGTACCGCTTCGCCCGCGCGAACGCGGACGTCCTGACCACCGCGATGGGCGACCCCGACGACTTCGAGGCGTGGCTGGAGTCGGTGAAGACGGCCAGGATCTTAGACGAGTGGATACACGGCGCGACCGTCGAGGAACTCGTGGAGACGCACCGGATCGGTCCGGGAGACCTCGACTCGCGGATCGAGCGGGCCGAGTGGCTGTTGAGCGCGGCGGAGGCGCTCGCGAAGACCGTGGACGTGCGCATCCCCGCCATCTCTCGGGCGCGGTCGCGGCTGTGAGACGGTCTCCGACCGCTCAGTCCGCGGGCTCGGCGACCCGGTGGAACGGCGTTCGGGAGATCGTCTGCCGGAGGTCGGCCAGCGAGTCGCGGCCGGCCTCGCTCGCGACGGACATCACGGCGAACACCTCCTGTCTGGAGATCTTCACGCCGGTCTCGGTCAGCGCGTCCTCCGGGCGCGAGCGGAGCTCTCGGAGCGTGCCGACCGCGAGGAGGTACGGCACGGTCCACGCCTCCAGCGTGTTCCCGTGCGACAGCGGCATCGTCTCCAGATACGCCTGTGCGTCGTCGAGGAACGACCGCGCGTACTCGGCGGTCCTGTCGACGACCCGGGCGGACGACTCGCGGTTCTCGGGGTGGACGACGCGGTCCTGCTCGACCCCCTCGTCGGCCAGCCACTCGGCGGGGAGGTAGACGTTGTTCTCCTCGGTGTAGTCGTCGTACACGTCCTTCGAGACGTTCACGAGCTGTAAGAGGAGCCCGAACTCCTCGGCGGTGTCGCGAAGTCGCCGGGCCCGGTCCTCGGCGAGGTCGCCGCGGGTGAGCAGGTTCGTGATCAGGTTCCCGACGGTGCCGGCGGCGTAGTAGCAGTACTGTTCCAGCTCGTCGCGGTCGTCGATGCGAAGCCCACCCTCGGTCGCGTGGCGGTCGACGAACATCGACATGCCGTCGACCATCTCCAGGACCGGCGGGACGATCGCCGCCCGCGCCTCGGGATCGAGCTCCTCGAACGTCGCCACGATCGTCGGCGCCTCCGCGACCACCGTCCAGTCGTCGTTCCGCTCGGCGGGCGCGGGGAGCCACTCGTCGACGGCCTCGCGGAACGCGTCGATGCCCGTCTCGTCGTGGGGGTCGATCGCGCGGCGGTACGTCCGCAACACGTCGCTTTGTGCGTCCGGGGGAATATGGCCCGCGTCCTCGATGGTGTCGGCGACGCGACAGAGGAGGTACCCCACGCAGATCTGTGAGGCCATCGGCTCCTCCAGCACGTCGACGGTCAGCGCGAAGGTCCGGGAAACGCCCTGAACCGCCTCGTGACACCACCCGAGGTCGGGCTCGCCGGGACCGTGTTCTCGTCCGCTCATTCAGTTATCCGTTCTTACGGCACAACCCATAAAAAGCCTCGTGGAACGGGGTGGCACCCGGCATCGACCGCCAACGCGGTCGAACCGCGGGGACACCGTCGCCTTCGACACGGACCCGTCACCTTCGACACGGACCCGCCGCCCGTGAACGCTCGCGTGGAAACGGCTAAGTCACCGTGCGGACAGGACCAGCCATGGAGTTCGCGCTCTCGGCCGAGCAGCGTCAGATCCGCGACACGGTCGCGGCGTTCGTCGACGAGGAGGTGGTCCCCCGCGCCGCCGAGATCGACGAGACGGACGAGTTCCCGGCCGACCTCGTGGCCGAGATGGCCGACATCGGCCTGTTGGGGATGCCGTTTCCGGTCGAGTACGGCGGCGCCGGGCTCGACTACCACAGCTACGCGATCGGGCTCGCCGAGATCTCGCGGGGGTCCGGCGGGCTCGGGACGATCGTCGCGGCCCACACGTCGCTCGCCGGACAGATGCTCTACGCGTTCGGGGACGAAACACAGCGAGAGCGGTACCTCACGCCGCTGGCCGCCGGCGAGGAGATCGGCGCGTTCGCGCTCTCGGAGGCCGAGGCGGGCTCCGACGTCCCCGCGATGTCGACCACCGCCGAACGCGAGACGGGAGATCCTTCCGAGCGGAGCGTCACCGCGGCGCGCGACGGCGACGGATACGTCGTCAACGGCGGGAAACTGTGGACCTCGAACGGCTCTGTCGCCGACACGGTCACGGTGTTCGCGAAGACCGACCCCGACGCGGGCCGCGACGGGATCTCCGCGTTCGTCGTCCGCCCGGCGGAGGACGACGGGTTCGTCGTCGAGGGGACCGAGGACAAACTCGGCGACAAGGGGTGTCCGACCGCCGAGCTCCGCTTCGACGACCTGTGGCTCCCGGAAGAGCGGCTGCTCGGCGAGGAGGGCGAGGGATTCCGCCAGGCGCTACAGACGCTGAACGGCGGCCGGATCACGATCGCGGCGCGGTCGGTCGGGATCGCCCGGGCCGCGCTCGACGAGGCGAAGGCGTACGCCCAGAATCGCGAGCAGTTCGACCGACCCGTCGCCGACTTCCAGACGATCCGACACAAGCTCGCGGACATGGACACGAAGACCCGCGCGGCGGAGCTGTTACTGCACGAGGCCGCGGACCTGAAGATGCGCGACGAGGAGTTCGTCAAGGAGGCCGCACAGGCGAAGCTGTACGCCTCGGAGGTCGCCCGCGAGGTCGCCAACGAGGGGATTCAGATCCACGGCGGGTACGGCTACACGAAGGACTTCCCCGCCGAGCGCTTCTACCGCGACGCGAAGCTCTCGGAGATCTACGAGGGGACGAGCGAGGTGTTACGCAACACGATCGCCCGGCGGCTCCTCGACGAGTAGCGCCCCATCGGGCGGAGACCGGACACTACCTGTCTGCCCGTCCCCGGTCCTCGCCGTCGTCTTCTCCGTCGGTGTCGCTCCGCTCTTCGCCGACTTGCTCATCGGCGCCGCCTCCCTCCTCCTCGACGCCCTCCTCCTCGACGCGTTCCTTGTCGGCTGCCTGTTCCGCCTCTTCGTCGTCACCGCTGTCCGCCGCGTCGTCTCCCGACTCTCGACCGGCGTGGGTGTCGTACGAGACGTCGGCGTCCGAGGGGAAGCGGTCGACCGCGTAGTCGCCGGTGTCGACCCGCTCGGCCGGCTCCGAGTAGTTCCGGGCACTCGTATCGAAGTCGGGACGAATGACGCCGTCTTCCGGAATTTCCGGATCGGCAGTGGCGTCTTCCGAGACGTCCGGGTCGGCGGCGGTCTCTTCCGAGATCCCCGGCTCGTCGCCGTGGACCGATTCGGGTTCATCGCGGTCGACATCGACCGATTCGGGCTCGTCGCGGTCGGCGACCGGGTCGCCCTCGCCGTCGAACCACTCGAATCCCATCGTCGCCCGTCGGCTCCGGTGCTCGGCGACCGCCGTGCGGAGGCGTTCGCGGAGCGTCTCGCGGAGGTCGACGGCGTCCTCGACCGCGACGTCGACGGCCGCGGCGTCGCGTCCCGCGAACGAGCCGCTCCCGGCGGTGTCGGCGACGACCGTCGCCACGTTCCACCGCCGCTGGAAGACGGTCCGCGTGTCGATGACGTTCTGGATCCGGTAGTAGGGGACGACCGTGACCGTGCGGCTCCAGAAGCCGTTGCGCGTGAGGAGATGATCCTCGTCGAGCCAGTACCCGCGGTGACGCCACTTCAGGTGCGCCGCCGGCGGCACCGCGAGCAGGAGCGCGGCCGCCCCGTACCACGGGATCCCGGGAGCGACGAACCGCTCGACGGCGAATGCGCCACCGACCAGCGCGGCGACCACGATCGCGTACTGGAACGCGTACCGCCACCGGATCCGCCGCGGGGGGGCGGCGAAACGTCGGCTCGCCGAACGACTCGACCTCGCGCGCGAGCCGGTTGACCCGGTCGGTCGTCGCGAGCGGGACGGCCGCCTGCGTCCCCTCGTCGTCGCCCTGACCGGGCGCGTAGCCGGCGGTCTCGATCGAGAGGCTCGCGTAGCCGAGCGCGCGCTTCGCGGGGTTGTCGGCGATCTTCAGCGCCTGCACCTTCTCGGTGGGGATGGATCCGCTGTACCGACGGAACAGCCCCCGCTCGTACCGCAGCTCGTCGCCGGCGCGCACGAGCCGGAATCCGTAGTAGTTGGAGAACGCGACGCCCGCGCCGAGGATCCACGACACGAGGAACAGCCCGCCGACGGCGACGAGCGCGGTCGCGGTGAGGAAGGCGGCGTCCGCGTCCGGGAGGAACCCGGAGAGCACCGGGAACGACCCGGATCCGAGGAAGGCGAGCAGCCCGATGAGTCGGCCGTCGAACGACAGCGCGCCGACGAGCGCGAGCTCCTTCGGCGAGATCGCGAACAGCTCCTCCTCTACGGGTCCCTCGACGCTGCGCCCGGCCTCGGCGGGTGTCTCGCCGGCCTCACGCGCCGCGCCGCCGCCGCGTCCGGCCTCCGTCCCCGATTTGCGGCGCTGGACCTCGCGCTGGATCCGGGTCGCCTCCGCCGGCGTGACGAACCGGATCGACCCCTCGGTGCTCGACCCGCCCGCCGTTTCGAGGTCGACGGCGGCGACGCCGATCGCCCGCTGGAGGACGCTCCGGCTCACGTCGACGTTCTGGATCCGGCGGTAGGGAATCTCTCGTTCCCGGCGGGCGATCACCCCGGAAGCGATGTCGAGGGTGTCCTCGGTGAGCTCGTAGTCGAACCGTCGGTAGTACGCGACCTCGTAGGCGAGCGCGGCGAGGAGGACGGCGCCGCCGGCCGCGGCGGCGACCGGGATCCCCCAGTCGTCGTTGTTGGTCACGATGAAGAAGAGCACGACGACGGCTCCCGAGACCTTCTGGAACGCGCGGTACGGGACCGACTGCGGCGCTAACTTCACACCGCGTCCTCCCCGTCCGCGCGGATCGCCAGGCGTTTCAGCTCCTCGCGGAGGTCGCTCGCGCCCCCGGGCGTGAGCCCCGGGATCCGGACGTCTGCGCCGCGGGAGCCGGCCGTGTACACCACACAGGAGGCGAGCCCGACGCTCCGCTCGATCGGGCCGCGCCGCGAGTCGACGTGCTGGATCCGCACCAGCGGCACCGTCGTCCGGACCTGCGTGATCACGCCGCGGTCGAGGTACAGCGCGTCCTCGCGGATCTCGTAGCTCCAGCGTCGGTACCGGAGGACCGCGTGGAGGACGCCGAGCGTGAGGAAGACGGCGCCGGCGGCGATCGGCGCCCACACGGGGAGGCGCTCGAGGTAGACCGCGCCCGCGAACGGCGCCGTCAGCACCGCCGCGACGAGGGCGGCACGGAGGATCCACACGACCTGAACTCGGGGGTGTAGCGACTGCGCCGTCACCGGCGTCCCCCCGCCGTGCGTCCGAGCGCCATGGATCGCCGTTGTCCGAGCGTCATGGATCGCCGTTGTCGGCGGTGACGTATAAGTCCGGGCGGAACGGGTTCGGAGGACCGAACCCCCCGGTGAGGACCGCACGACGGGCGACGGTACGAACGGCGGGACACCACGACCCGGCTACGGGTCCTCGTTCGATCGCGTCTCGTCGGTCGACCCGCCGATCGACACCTCGGCCGCGTCCTTCCACTCGCCGAGCCCCGAGGGGTCGAGGTGGACGTGGACGTCGCCGACGTCTTCCAGGTCGCGGAGACTGGTGACGAGTGCCGTCTCGACGTCGTGGGCCTCTCGGAGGGTCATCTCCCCGTCGACCTCGACGTGGACCTCCACCTCCAGGTCGGTCCCGTCGTAGAACACGGTGAGGTCGTGGACGCCCTCGACGGCCGGGTGGTCACCGAGCGCCTCGATCACCCGCTCGCGGTCGCTCGCGGGGGGGGGCGGCGCCGACGAGGTACGTGACGTTCTCGCGGCCGATCTCGACGCCCTGGTAGACGACGAGGACGCTGACGAGCGCGCCGGCGACCGGGTCGAGGACGGGGTATCCGAGCAACACGCCGAAGATTCCCACGAGCGCGGCGATCGTGGTGTAGATGTCATTGAGACAGTCCGCCGCGAGCGCCGTCAGGGCGGTCGAGCCGAGGTCGGCGTTCACCCGCTCGGTGTACCAGTACAGGAGGTACATGTCGGCCACCGCGAAAAGCAGCGCGACGACGAGGAGCGGACTCGCCGCGACGTCGGTGGTACCGATCAGCCCGCGGACGGACTCGCGCAACAGCAGGAGCCCGAGCACGACGATCGTCGCGCCGACGAAAAGCGCCGTCAACGGCTCGATCCGCTGGTGACCGTGCGGGTGCGTCTCGTCGGCGGCCGCGTACCGCGACCCGCCCCACACGAATACGACCGCGCTGGCGACGAGGTCGGCGACGGAGTGGGCCGCGTCCGCGACCAGTGCGACGCTCCCGAACGCGATCCCGGCCGCTCCCTCGACGGCGATCTTCACCGCGTTGCCGGCGACGTTCACCGCGGCCGCCCGCTGGAACCGCCCCCGCTTCCCGTCCCCCCAGGGGCCCCACATACACACCCCTCCTCGGGCGACCCTGTTAAGGGTCTCGTCGGCCGCGTCCTTCGCCGGCGCCGCACCGGAGATATCAGGACTGATTCTCGGCGGGCGGTGTTTAAGTCCCGTGGCGGCGTACCGCCCGCTATGAGCGACCGCGATCGGGGACAGAGCGAGGTGATCGGGGTCGTGCTCCTGTTGGGGATCACGATCGCCGCGATCACGGTCACGGTGGCGACCGGGAGCGCGGCGCTCGGGCTCGTCACCGACGAGGCGCGGTCGGCGAGCGTCGAGAACGGGATGTCACAGCTCTCCTCGCAGTCGAGTCTCGTCGCGCTCGGCGAGACGGACGCGCGGCGGTTCGACCTCGGCTCCGTGGACGCCGGCCAGCTCCGACTCGACGAGGACGCGGGGCACGTCACGATCCGGGTGGAGCGCGAGAACGCCCCCGACGAGCCGGTGTACGACGGCCCGATCGGGACGCTGGTGTACGAGGGAGAGCGCCGCGACGTCGCGCTTCAGGGGGGTGGCGTCTGGGCGAGCCAGGACGGTCACGGGTGGATGATCTCCCCGCCGGAGTACCACTACCACAAGAGTACGCTCACGTTCCCGATCGTCAAGCTGGAGGGGGGCGAGCGATCGCCGTCGAGCGGGACGGGCGTCGTCCGCCGGTCGCCCGCGACGACCGGCACCGTGGACGCGCCGGCGAACCCGCTCCAGAACGGGACCGTCGTCGTGGAGGTGCAGAGCGCGTACTACGAGGGGTGGTACGACTTCTTCGCCCAGCGCGCGGACGGCTCCGTGACGAAAGACGACGCGAATCAGACGGTGACGACGCGGCTCGTCGTGCCCGACGAGGTCGAGTTCGACAAGCCGGTCACGCTCGGCGCAGGCGGGTACTCACACCAGGGCGGGGGGAACGGGAAGGGGAAGGGCAACGGCAACGCCGGGCTCGACGAGTCGCTGTACTCCGAGGGGAACGTCTACCCGTCACCCGGCCCGGCCATCGAGTCGGAACTGGCGAACGCCGACGAGAACGGCGAGGACCTGGAGAGCGACTGTTTCGACGCCGGGACCTGTACGGCCGGCGCGTACCACGCGTCCGGCGACGTCACGCTCGACCGGGACGTCGACTTCGACACCAGCGACGGCGACGTCGTCGTCGCCGTCGACGGCGACCTCGAACTGGGCAGCAACAGCCTCGAGGTCACCGACACCGGCGACGGCACCGTCCGGTACTACGTCAACGGGTCGGTGTTCGCGAACGGCGACGCCTCCGTCGGGACCGCGAACGAGGGAGACGAGGCCCAGCGAAACCAGTTCTTCGTGCGGGACGGGTTCCTGGAAGACGGCCCCGGCCAGGGGAACGTCGAGATCGACGCGATCGTGTACGCGCCGAACTCGGAGACGGATCTGGCCGGCAGCGTCACGCTCCGCGGCGGGTTCGTCTTCGAGAGCCTCTCGACGAGAAGCAACGCTTTCACCGTCGAACCGGACGGCTCACCGGGCACCCTCACGTTCACCATTCCCGGAGGCGCCGACCGGAGTCCCATCACCTACCTCCACGTGAGCGAGAACGTCGTCAAGGTCGATTTCGACGGGTGATCGGGGCTGGGTCGGGCGAAACGGCCGAGCGGACCCCGTCGTAACGCCTAAGAACGCAACGCTCCTCGGTTACGGTAATGAATTACGAGTTTTTCGTCCGGGGTGGTCCACGTGGGTGTCGAGATTAAAGAGACGGAGGTGAGCGACGAGGATTTCGCCGCGATGCAGGAGTTCGTGAGAGATTACCTCGCGGCCAGCGTCGAGAGCGAGGAAGACGGCGGCCGGATGCGCTGGTACCCGTGGCACTCGGCGGCGTACCGGTTCAACCACATCATCAACGTCGTCGACCTCGCGACCGAGATCGCGGAGGCCGAAGGCGCCGACGTCGACGTGGTCCGCGTCGCCGCGCTGTTTCACGACGTCGCCAAGCTGGAGGCCGACCAAGACGTCCACGCCGAGGAAGGCGCCCGCGTCGCGCGCGAGTACCTCCAGAGCCGGGGCGACTTCCCGGAGTCGTTCGTCGAGGAGGTGTGCAGCACCGTCGTCGACCACTCCTACACGGGCGACCTCGACGACGTGCCCCTGGAGAGCCGGTGTCTGATCGAGGCGGACGTGCTCGACAAGGTCGGCGCGAACGGCGCCGTGTTGATGCTGCTGCGGATGGGGTACGAGTCGCGGACCCACATGGACGCCGCGAAGATGGTCGACCGGGTGCTCCAGCGCGCGTACGACCACACCGAGCGCGTCGTCTCCGACAGCGCCGAGAGCATCGCCCACCAGCGCATCAAGCGCGTGAAGTGGCTCCGCGAGTGGCTCGAAGAGGAGGTCACCCGGATGGACGCCGAGGGCGTCACCGACCGCTGAGTCGTCGGGGTCGCGTCCTCCGTCGACGGACCGCGAGCGGCGCCGCCGTCGCGTGCGAAGCCGGATTCGATCCTCGTCGAGACGGTCGTCTGGCTCGCTGCGACCCGAAACGGGGGGAACCCGAGGGTTGAAGTCGTCGCTCGTGGATCTCACCACGCGATGTGGACGCGCCGGACTCTCGTGGCATCGGGCGCCGCCGGACTCGCCGGGTGCGCCAGCGCGCCTCCGGAGCGTCGCGGTCCGGATTCAGAGGATCGCGACACGAATCCGGAGGATCCCGACTCCGCCGAGGAACCCGTCGAGGCGAAACTCGGGTTCGTCGGCGACCTGATGCTCGGTCGGAGCGTCACCGACCGATGGGCCGACGCGGACGACCCCGGCGGTGTCTGGGGGTCGACGCTGCCGCGGCTCCGCGACCTCGACGGACTCGTCGGCAACCTGGAGTGCTGCGTCTCCGACCGCGGCGAGCGCTGGCCCGACAAGGTGTACTACTTCCGGGCGCCGCCATCGTTCGCCGTGCCGGCCCTGGAGGCGGCAGGGGTCTCGTTCGTCTCGCTCGCCAACAACCACATTCTCGACTACCGGGAGCCGGCGCTCCGCGACACCCGGGCGCACCTAGCCGACGCGGGAATCGCCCGCGCCGGCGCTGGCCGGAACGCCGACGTGGCCCGCGAGCCTGCGGTCTTCGAGGCGGGCGACCTCACCGTCGCTGGGTTCGGGCTCACCGACCAGTCGACGGCGTTCGCGGCGACCGACGCGGACCCGGGCACCGCGTTCGCGCGGTTCGACCCCTCAGTCGCCGAGACGCGCGAACTCGTCGGCGACATCCTCGACCGCGTCGCCGAACGCGACCCGGACCTGGTCGTCGCCTCCCTCCACTGGGGGCCGAACTGGGAGACCGAACCGCGCGCGGTCCACGAGCGGTTCGGCCGGTGGCTCGTCGAGCAGGGCGTCGACGTCGTCCACGGCCACAGCGCGCACGTGCTTCAGGGCGTCGAGGTGTACCGCGGACGGCCGATCATCTACGACGCCGGGGACTTCGTGGACGACTACATCAGCTACCGCGA
This sequence comes from Halorubrum sp. CBA1125, assembly GCF_009742825.1. Taxonomy (GTDB): domain Archaea; phylum Halobacteriota; class Halobacteria; order Halobacteriales; family Haloferacaceae; genus Halorubrum. Next base: position 1,807 of record NZ_WPCE01000067.1, on the reverse strand, counting down.
CCGGGAGGGCGTCTACAACAAGCGAAGCGCGCTCTTCGAACTGGTGGTTCGCGACGGCGACCTCGACGAACTCGGCGTCGTGCCGATAGAGATCGTCGACGAGGCGGCGACGCTGGCCGACGGCGAGGTCGCCGAGTGGGTGTTCGACACCCTCGCCGAACGCTCCCGGGCGTTCGGCACCGACGTCGAACGGGCCGAGGGGCGGCTAACGTTTCCGCTGGGAGACGATTGATCAGGGTGAAGCGCGACTCGCGACGATTCGCGGGATTCGGATCATCCCCGGTTTCGATCGCTCCGTTCGAAAACGCAGTCAGTGCGCGGGACCGGATTCGAACCGGAGCAAGACGGTCGGCCTCGCTTCGCTCGGTCGCTGCGTGTTGCAGGGTTCGAATCCGGTCCCGCGCAGACATGCCTCTCGCGGTCGTTCGAGGCAGTATGCGCGGGACCGGATTCGAACCGGCGGACCCCTACGGGACAGCGTCCTAAGCGCTGCGCCTTTGGCCTGGCTCGGCAACCCGCGCGCAACACAACGTAGGCCCAAGCGATTCAAGAAGCTGACGAACCACCGCGCCTCGTGGCCCCGTATTTCCGGCTCACTCGGTCGTCTCGACCGTGACGGCGTCCCGCGCCACCGAGAGCTTGAACGTCGGGACCGTTCGGTAGACGACCTCGACCACGTTCTTGCGCTCGAGGCTCCGCAGGGCGCGCCGCACCTCCTCCACGTCGGGGTCCACGTCGAACGCCTCGCGGAGCGCGTTGAGCACGCTGACCACCGACTGCGACCGCTCGTCCGGGCCGGCGAGCACCTCGAACACCCGCGCTTGGAGCTCCGGGACGCGGATCGTCTCCGGGACGCCGCCCTTGGCGACCGCGTCCGCCTCGATACCGGGCTCGACGTCGACGAGGTCGTTGGCCTCCGCCGTCGCCCGGATCAGGCTGTCATCGTCGCGGTAGTAGTACTCTCCGAGGTGGTCTTCGAGGTACCGGTGGACGTCGCTGCCGCCGTCGAGTCCCCACGCCTCCTGCAGCTCGCCGTTCTTCGTCGGCTGGAGGCGGACGACGTCGGCGAGCCGGCTCCGCTCCTCGTCGGTCAGCGCCATACGTGGTCCTTCGGGAGGGCGAATATGGACGTTCCGGATCGGAACGCCGGACGCGACGCCGAACTCCACGGCTCCGACCCCGGACGCGACGATGTCCGCGTCACGCCTCGACCGCGCTCGCGGCGCGAACGATCGTCTCCTCGCCGAACTTCGGCCCGACGAGCTGGAGCCCGACGGGGAGCCCGTCGGCCTCGCCGGCGGGCACCGAGATCGCCGGCAGGTTCGCGAGGTTCACGGGCGTCGTGTTCGCGTCCGCGAGGTACATCCGCAGCGGGTCGTCGAGGCTCTCGCCGAGCTCGAAGGGAAGCACCGGCATCGTCGGCGAGGCGATCACGTCGACGTCTTCGAACGCGGTCTCGAAGTCCTGCCGGACCCACGCGCGGGCGTCCTGGGCCTTCTCGTAGTACTTGTCGTGGTAGCCGGCCGAGAGCGCGTACGTCCCGAGGAGGACCCGGCGTTTGACCTCCGCGCCGAACGCCTCGCGCGTCTCCGCGAACGACTCGTTCCAGTTGCCCTCGCTCTCGCTCCGATGGCCGTACCGGACGCCGTCGAAGCGCGCGAGGTTCGAGGACGCCTCCGCCATCGCGATCACGTAGTACGCCTGGACCGCGTGCTCGACCGATGGCAGCGAGATCTCCGTCGTCTCGGCGCCCCGGTCTTCGAGGTCCGCGATCGCCGCCTCGACGGTCTCGACGACGCGCTCGTCG
>NZ_WPCE01000308.1 GCF_009742825.1 Halorubrum sp. CBA1125 | reverse complement strand
GCGTAGCTGACGACGCGGCGACCGACGGGGGCCGCGCAGTTGACGACGACACCACCGCGGACACGGAGGTGTGATCCATGTACGAACGCATCCTGATCCCGACCGACGGAAGCGACGTCGCGGAGTCGGCGGTCGACCACGCGCTCGACCTCGCCGAGAAGTACGACGCCGAGGTCCACGCGCTGTACGTGGTCGACATCGATTCGGTTCACCTCAGCCTCGGCACCGAACAGGTCGACCGGCTCAGGCAGGGCCGGTTCGGCGAGATGGAAGAGCTGAAAGAGCGGGCCGAAGCGGCGACCGCGGCGGTCGCCGACCGCGCGGCCGAACGCGGTATCGAGGTCGTCGAACACGTCTCCGGCGGCCGGCCGCACAAGCTGATCGCCGACTACGCCGAGGACCACGACTGTGACCTCATCGTGATGGGGAGCCACGGCCGCTCCGGCGTCCGCCGCGCGCTGCTCGGGAGCGTCACCGAGCGAACGCTGCGCTCGACGCACGTCCCCGTCCTCGTCGTCGACTACGTCGAGGAGGACTGAGCCGCGCGGCCGCCGCGGTTGCGATCCGCACCGACCGGAACGCGGCCGTTCCGGAACACCGACGTATCACGACGCGAACCCACACCACATGACCGACGCGGACACGATCGACGACCCGACGGCCGACGAGAGCCTCGCCGACCGCCTCCGCTCGCAGGTGCGGGAGCACCGGGTCGGGATGATCTACGACCTCGCGTTCGCGGTCGTGTGGGTGACGTTCGTGTCGCTCCTGTACGACGTGGCGTTCGCGAGCGCCCCGCGGTGGGTGCTGTACATGTTCATGCTCGCCGGCATCCCCGCCTACTTCGGATTCGTCGTCTCGCTCTCGGTCGCGAGGGATCGAGACTGACGCCGAGGCCCGACGGTTTCGGCGATCGGACGGGGGATTCGCACACAACACTTATCACGTCGTCGGGAGTCTGTGGAAGTGCGATGGCGACAGGCAAGGTCGATTTCTTCAACGACACCGGTGGCTACGGATTCATCGAGACTGACGACGCTGACGAGGACGTGTTCTTCCACATGGAGGACGTCGGCGGCCCGGACCTCGAAGAGGGACAGGAAGTCGAGTTCGACATCGAGGAAGCGGACAAGGGTCCGCGCGCGAAGAACCTCACTCGGCTGTAATCCATCGGCTGTACCCGCCGACTCGAACTCGGACAGCTCTCGAAACGCGTTCTGCGTATATCGCCCGCCGAGCGGCCGCGCCGCCGATCCGGATCGGGGTCGAAGGGCACCGTCCGGCCGCCGAGAGTCGCTATACCGGGAACTCGACGCCGGTCGCGTCGGTCGAGTACTCCCAGAGCCGGCGCGCGTCCTCGCGGTCGTAGGAGGCGTCGTTCGACCGGCCGACCGTCGGGTGCCCGCGCATGTTCATGAACCCGCCGGGCTCGACGTAGGCGCCGCCGTCGACGTCGGCGGTCGCGGCGTACAGCATCGGCAACGCGCCGGTGGCGGGGTCCTGTCCGAGCAGCGCGTTCGCGACGCGCGTCCCGGCTTTCAGCAGGCGATTGCCGCTCGCCTCCGCGGTGCGCAACTGGAGGTTCGTGTCGGCGTAGCCGGGGTGGCACGCGACGCTGCGGACGCCCAACTCCTCGTCGTTGCCGTCGCCACCCTCCCGCTCGGTCGCCTCGATCCGCCGCTGGAGCTCGTAGGCGAAGAGCAGGTTCGCGAGCTTGCTCCGGCCGTAGGCCTTCCACTTCCCGTACGACTCCTCGAAGTTGAGGTCGCCGAAGTCCATCTCGCCCTGCTCGTGAGCGCCCGACGATTGGGTGACGACGCGGGCGTCACCTCCCACCCCCTCGGCGGCCTCCAGGAGCGGGAACAGCCGCCCGGTGAGCGCGAAGTGCCCGAGGTGGTTGACGCCGAACTGCTTCTCGAAGCCGTCTTCCGTCTCGCTTCGGGGGATCGCCATCACGCCGGCGTTGTTACAGCAGACGTCGACGGCGTCGTGGTCGGCGGCCATCCCACCGGCGAACGACGCGACGGAGTCCAGCGAGGCGAGGTCGCACTCGCGGACCTCCAGGGCGCCGACCACGTCGCCGCCGGCGTCGGCGCGGAGCTCCGCGGCCGCCGCCT
>NZ_WPCE01000280.1 GCF_009742825.1 Halorubrum sp. CBA1125 | reverse complement strand
TAGATAAGCGTAGGGAACTCACTACTGATGATGGGTGCTGACACGACCCGGTACGACGAGATCACGCCCACGGACGTCGAGCCCGCCGGCGTCCCTCTCGACACGCGGGATCGGGAGTTCTTCGGCGTCGTGTGCGCGCTGTTCGGGAGCGCAACGGAGAGAACCAGAGCAACGACGAGAACCTCCGTGACGGAGCGAGATCGACGACAGACCGACGGATCGGTCGGCGGGATCGACTCGGACCGCCCGTCCGTCGAAGATGCTGACGATCCGCGTCGATTTCGGAAACGAACGTCCGGCGACGACCGTGGTATCCGTACACGCGCAATTCTTATCCCGTATCGGGTCCTCCCTTCGGGTGCAATGGCGACCGGAAAGGTTGATTTCTTCAACGACACTGGCGGCTACGGATTTATTGAGACTGACGACGCGGACGACGACGTGTTCTTCCACATGGAAGACGTCGGCGGCCCGGACCTCGAAGAGGGCCAGGACCTCGAGTTCGACATCGAGTCCTCGCCCAAGGGCCCGCGCGCGACCAACGTCGTCCGGCAGTAAGCCGATTCGAGGAGCGGGTCGGTCGGCTGACGCCGGACGCGACTCTGACACGCGATGATTGAACCTTCTCCCGCTTTCGGGCTCACGCCCGCCGCGGGCGTCTTTTTCCGCGCCGAGCGACCGCTCGGTTCGCCGCGGACGAGCGGGACCTCCGGGACGAACGCGCTCCGCCGCGGAGAACAGGCTGTAGGTGCCAGATGGCCGGACTGACGGTGTTAGATGTGCTGGCCCCAGATCCCGTCGCCCTTCGTCACCTCGACGTCGCCCTCGACGCGGGTCTGACACGCGAGGCGGACATCGTGGCTCGGGTGGTGCGGGGGGAACCAGAGGCGCACCTTCTCCTTGCGGTCGGGCTCGCTCACCTCGCCGTCGACTTGGACCGCACACGAGCCGCACTGGCCGAGCCCGTGGCAGTTGAGCGTCTTGGAGATCCCGTTGTGCACCGACAGGCCGGCCTCCCGTAACACGTCGCGGAGCACGGCGCCTTCCTCGCACTCGATCTCCTCGCCTTCGTAGGATACGGTGGGCATGGACGATCGGGAGATACGGGTGCGACCCACAAAGAGTCTGGGTCACGGTGGGAGCCGGACCGCGCCGGGAGCGCCGCGCCGGCTCAGACCGAGAACTCGTACAGGTCGTCGCCGACGTGGTGGATCGACTCGACGACCTTGCCGCTGTCGCCGCCCATGTCGTCGCCGTCGACGAGCGCGCGGCCGACCGCGAGCACCTTCCCGTGGGTCTCCTCGGCGATCGCGACGAGGTCGCCCTCGCGGATCGCGTCGTCGGCCTCGACGATGCCGGGGCGCATCACGTCGGCGCCGTCGGAGACGAACGAGATCGCGCCGGCGTCGACCGTGACGACGCCCGTCTTCGGATCGTAGTCGTTCGCGCCCCGGACGGTGAGGAACGGCTCGTCGTCGTCGACGTAGAAGACGGCCGGATCCCCGTCGACTAACACGAGCTCGTAGGGCGCGTCGACGAACTCGACGAGCTCGAAGGTCTCTCCGTCGATGTCGACGCCGAGGTGGTCCGCGACGGCCTCGCGGATCGCGTCGATGTCGTCGCTCCGGAGGTGGTGCCGGGATTTCACTTCCATGACCGTCCGGTCGACCGCTCGGCCGATAAATGGACCGCTCCGACGCGCCGGCCGCCGCTCTCACGGCGTTGGACCGATCAAAACGGTCTTAATCCACCTGGACATATCGGCTCGTATGCTCAACCCACTGGGGATCGCGGGAATGGTGACCCCTCCCGCGATCGTGCTCGCGGTGGTCGCGACGCTGCTTTTTGTCCTCATCGGCACCCTGGACGGGACGGGGTGGGAACCGACCGCCGACATCTCCGACGAGGTGCTCGAAAAGCGCGCCGCCGCCGTGCCCGAGACCGACTTCCCGGAGCCGGGGAACCGCGCCATCGGCGGTGGCGGCGGCGGCGGCGCGATCCCGGCCGGCGGCGAGGGCGACGAGGCCGAGCTCGACGAGGGCGGCGCCGGCGGCTCCGGTCCCGGCGACATCCCCGAAGACGAGGTCGAGTACTTCGAGGTCGAGTTCGTCAAGCAGGGCGAGACCGTCGAGCTCTCGAACGACCAGCCGATCCTCGACCAGGGCGAAGACCAGGGCTGGGACCTCCCGTACGCCTGCCGACAGGGCCAGTGCGTCTCGTGTGCCGGCCGGATCGCCGACGGTCCCTCCGAGGACTTCGTCGAGCACGACAACCAGCAGATGCTCGAGGAGGCCGAGATCGACGACGGGTACACGCTCACCTGCGTCGCGTACCCCCGCGACTCCTTCAGCATCGAGACGGGCGAGGCGCCGTAGCCGACGGGCACCCACTTCCCCCCGCGTTCCGTCCGCTTCGCGACACGCTTTTTCCCCGCTCGGCCGAACGGTCCGTATGTCGATCACTCCGGTCCTCGGCGGCGGGGTCGCCTCGCTCCTCGTCGCGGTCGCGGCCGCGGCCGTCTACCGCGACGCCGCGCGCGTCGGCGTCGACTTCGGCGCCCCGGCGCTGTGGGCTGCCCTCGTCGTTCTCACGTCCGGTCTCGCCCTGATCACCGCGCTGCTCGTTCCCGAGGCGCCGCTTCCGGGCCTGCTCGTGTTGGTCGCGCTCGGCCCCC
>NZ_WPCE01000192.1 GCF_009742825.1 Halorubrum sp. CBA1125 | reverse complement strand
CGTCCGCCGAGGCTGGGGAGGCGTGAGGTGCGGTGCGGTCGTGGAGCGACTGAGTCGAGCGTCGATCTCGAACCCGCGTCGACAACGAGCACGCGACGCTAGAACGCGCCCAGGCTCGACTGGAGCTCGCGGTCCGGCACCTCGTCGGTCAGCTCGTAGCCGACCAGGTCCCGGACGTCGACGGCGTACGTCGATCCCCCGCGGTCCAACACCAGCACGCGGCCCTTCCAGCCCCGCACCGTGCCGGCCGCCATCGTCTCCGCGACGGGGCGGTCCTCGAGCGCCAGCCCGTAGTCGAACGCGAACCGCTCGATCGGGTCGAACCGGTCCAGCAGGGCCTCCCACGCGGCCTCGTCCACCTCTCGTCCGAACCCGGCGAGCTTGGTCGGGACTCGCACTCGATCGACGAGATCGTCGCGGCGCGCGAGTTCGGCTTCGACCTCGCGGGCGACGCGGCCGTCCGGATACGTCCGGACGTGGGCCGCCCGGTCCGCGCCCTGCTCGCGGAGCCGGGTCTCCAACCGCCACTCCCGGGTGACGCCGACCTTCGAGACGTCGGGCGCGAAGGCCGCCAGGTACAGCGCGTGCGGCTCGTGACAGTCCATCTCGTCTTTCAGGCACGTCCCCGTACAGCGCGCGCACACCCAGACGTCGCGGTGCGCGTCGCAGTAGGGCGTCTCGTCGGCGTCGCAGGCGAGGTGCTCCCCGTCGTGGAGCGTCCCCGCGCAGCGGCGGTCGCCGAGCCCGAAGACGAGCTCCGTCCCGGCGGCGGCGTCGACGACCTCGACCGCGCCGCCGCTGGCGACGTACAGCGCCTCACCCGACTCGTAGCCGACGACCTGCACGCGTCCCCGTACGGGCACCGGCGACTTAGGCGCGTCGTCGCCGGAGTTTAGCCCCCGCGGGTGCTACCCGAGAGCGGTGCTGACCCCGTCTCTCTCCGCGTCCGTCACGGCCGCCGGCGTCGACCTCGCGTTCACCGTCCGGAACGACGGCGACGCCCCCGTCACGCTGCGGTTCCGGACCGGACAGCGAGCCGATTTCGCGGCCCACGCCGTCGGCGACGCCGCCGGATCGGACGACGCGGCTGAGTCGACCGACACCGCCGGATCGGGTGACGAGGCATCCGGACGGGGAGACGAGCATCCCGGACCGCTGAACGCGACCCGGTCTGGCGGTACGGCGCGGACCGGCTGTTCACGCAAGCGCTCGGCACGGAGGCGCTCGCGCCGGGGGAGCGGGTCGTCTACGAGGCGACGTGGCGAGACCCGAGCCCGGGGACCTATCGGATCGTCGGAACGCTCCACGGGGAGGCGACCGATCCGGAGGGAGCGACGCTCGCGGCGATCGGGGACGTCGCCGCGACCGCGACCGTCGCGGTCGACTGACGCTCTCAGTCGACGTCCGTGCCGTGGACCGCGTGCTCGACGGCCGCCGACAGCCGCTCCCGGGTCCGGTGGCTCGCTTCGGCGTCGGTCCGAACTTCGATCAGGTGCGAGCCGTCCGCCTCGCGGGCGCGCCGGTACGCCTCGGCGACGGCGTCCGAGACGGCCGCGGCGTCCGTGTTGCCTTCGTTCACTCTCTCGTCACGCTCCGGCGCTCGCGAGTCTGCTTCTGGCGCTCGTGAATCCGCCTCCGGCGCCCGCGACTCACCCACCGACATCCGCGCGTCTATCCGGGCGTACTCGAGACCGTGGAGGTCGGCCAGCGGCTCGAACGCGAGCCCGTGAGGCGTCTTGAACGACTCCGTGAACGGCGGGTCGAACGACTCGATCGGGAGCTTGTGGAAGATCCCGCCGCCGTCGTTGTTGACGAGCACGATCGTCACGTCGACGTCACAGCGGTCGATCGCGAGGAGCCCGTTCGCGTCGTGGTACAGCGCGAGGTCGCCCACGACCAGCGTGAGGTCGTCGGTCGTCGCCGATCCGGCCCCGAGCGCGCTGGAGACGACCCCGTCGATCCCGGAGACGCCGCGGTTGCCGAGCGCCGTGACGCTCCGCGTCGTCGGTCCGACGAAGCGGTCGAGGTCGCGCACCGGCATGGAGTTCGAGACGAAGAGCGTCGCCGGGTCGGGGAGCGCGTCGGCGACGACGCGGAGGACGTCGCCCTCGTGGAAGGGAAGTTCGTCGCCGTCACGGTCGCCGCGCGGGTTCGTCTCGCGCTCGTGTACCTCCCGCGCCGTCCGATCGGCCTCCTCCCACTGCGTCCGCCAGTCGGGATTTTCCCCGCTGCCGGCGACGAGCCGCGAGAGGCGAGCGCACAGGCGGTTCGGCTCGGCGACGACGAGGTCGGTGGCCGCGAACTCGGCCTCCCGCCACCGTCCCGCCGGGTCGACCTGGTACTGGTCCGCGCCCGTCCTGGCGAGGTACTTCCGGAGTCGCTTCGAGGTCGGCGAGGCGCCGAGCCGGAGGACCACGTCGGGGTCGTCCCACCGGGCCGCGGAGTCGTGCGCGTCCGCCTCGTCGTCTCCCTCTCCCGCGAGGTCACCGGAGAGGTACGCGTCGTACGCGCCGATCACGGGCGCGACCCGGGTATGGCCGCCGTACCGGACGCCCGAGAGCGAGTCGGCGAGGACGGGGAAGCCCGTCGCGTGCGACAGGGCCGTGACCGCCTCGGCGTCGATCCCGGGGGGATCGGCGGGACCGGCGACGATCAGTCCGCGGTCGGCCGTGGACAGGTCGTTCGCGAGCCGCCGGAGGTCGTCGTCGCCGGGCTCCGGGGCCCCCTGCGTCACGTCGACGTAGGCGCCGTCGCGGCCGTTCGCGGCGACCGGGTCGAGGTCGTTCGGAACGTCGTCCGGCACCGGCGTCGGTTCGAGGGGCTTCGCGAACGGGACGTGAGGTGGACCGGTCCGGGGTCGTCGCCCTCGGCGGCCGCGACGGCGCGCGCGACGGTGGTCCGCAGCGACCGGAGCGCGCGGTCGTCCGGCGCGGGCTCGGGGAGGTCCTTGTAGTAGCGCACGGCGTCGCCGTACAGCTTCTCCTGGTCCGCGGTCTGGTTCGCGCCGGAGTCGCGAAGCTCGGGCGGTCGGTCGGCGGTGAGCGCGAGCAGCGGGACGCGCCCGTTGCTCGCCTCCATCACGGCCGGGTTGTAGTTGGCCGCGGCGGTGCCGGAGGTGCAGATCAACGGCGTCACGCGCCCGGTGCGCCGGGCCCGGCCGAGCGCGAAGTACGCCGCGGACCGCTCGTCGAGCTGCGAGAAGACGCGGAGTTCCTCGTGTCGCGCGGCGGCGGCCGTCATCGGCGTCGACCGGCTGCCCGGCGAGATCACGACCGCGTCGACGCCGGCGGCGACCAGCTCGTCGACGAGCGCGCGCCCCCACAGCGTGTTCCGGTTCGGTGCGGTCATCGCCACCCGTTTGGCGGCCGCGCGTTAATACGTCCCCGGGTCGACCGCGGCGCCGGCGGACGCGTTCTGCAACGCTTATCCCCGACGACCGACTTCACTCGACCATGAGCGACGACGACGCCGACGTCGAGGTCGAGTCTCCGGACGCCGAGACGCCGGACGCCGCGGCCGACGCGTCCGCGGCAGAGGCGGCCTCGACCGAGGCGGACGAGTCTGATACGGGTGAGTCCGACACGGGGGAGTCTGACGCAGGTAATTCCGACTCGGAAAGAGCGCGCGCCGCGGCGCACGCGAACGGGACGGCGGAGGCGGCCGCCGAGAGCGCGAGCGAGGCTGGCTCGACGGAGGGAGATGAGGAAGCGACCGAAGAAGAACCGGAAGACGAGGAGCTCCCCGTCGACGAGTCCCTCGTCGAGGACGTCGCCGAGTACGACGAAGACCTCGCCGAGGAGGTCGCGACGCTGGAAGACGAGCTTCTCGAGACGCGCGCGGAGCTCCGCGAGACGGAGGCGGAAGTCGAGGAGCTGACGAGCAAGCTCGCCCGCGTCCGCGCCGACTTCAGCAACTACAAGGAGCGCGCCAAGCGGAAGCAGGCGGAGATCCGAGAGCGCGCGTCCGAGGCGCTCGTCGAACGGATCACGCCGGTTCGGAACAACCTCCTGCGCGCGCTGGACCAGGACGAGGAGAGCGACCTCAGGCCGGGCGTCAAGTCGACGCTGGAGCAGTTCGACGAGGTGCTCGCCGAGGAGGGCGTCCAGCCGATCGAGCCGGAGCCGGGTGAGGAGGTCGACCCCGCTCGCCACCAGGTGATGCTCCGGGTCGACGGCGACCAGCCCGACGGGACGATCCACGAGGTGTACGAGCCCGGCTACGAGATGGGTGACCGCGTCCTCAGCGAGGCGAAGGTCACGGTCAGCAGCGACGACGCGTAGCCCCGGTCCTCGGCCGCGGCGCGCGCTGTTTGGGTCCGTTATGGGATCCGCCCCGCGCAGTTCCGTCTCATGACCGGTTCGCGTACGCGTCAGCGAGCTCGGCGAGCCGCGCGTCCGGCTCGGCGGCGTGCGGCACCGAGAGCGGCGAGACCGACACCTCGCCGTCGACGACCGCCCGTCGGTCGGTGCCGACCGGGTCCGGCACGTCGGTCGGATTCATCCGCCCCCAGATGGGGTCCGAGATGGCCACCCTGCCGTCCCCGTTCCGCGTCGCCTCCAGCCCGTACCACTCGGAGGGGGTGGTGATCCGCATCGGCGCCGATCGGCCGTCCGGATCCTCCGCGAGCGGGGCGTTCACGTTGAGGTAGTCGGCGTGGTCGAACACGCCGGCGTCGGCGGCCTCGTCGACGAGGAACCGCGTCGCGCGGGTCGCGTTGGCGAAGTGGTCCGGATCGAACTCCCGTTTCCACCAGTCGTCGCCGCCGGGGACGTACATCGACGTCGCGACGGATGGAACGTCGAAGAACGCCGCCTCGACCGCCGCGGAGACGGTTCCCGACCGACCCAGGGTGTACGCGCCGAGGTTCGCTCCCTCGTTGCAGCCGGCGACGACGAGGTCGGCGTCGGGGACGAGTTCGTCGAGCCCGGCGACGACGCAGTCGACCGGGGTCCCGTCGACGGCGTACCCGAGCGGGTGGTCGGCCACCGCCACGTCGTCCGAGAGCGCCCGGCCCACCGAGGAGCGGTCGTCCGTCGGGGCGACGGCCACGACCTCGTAGTCCTCGGCGAGGGCGTCGTGCAGGGCGCGGAGCCCGGCGGCGTCGACGCCGTCGTCG
>NZ_WPCE01000273.1 GCF_009742825.1 Halorubrum sp. CBA1125 | reverse complement strand
CTCGCGGCTGGGGCTTTGGAAGTGTTCACCGTAGTGTTGGTCAGTTATAAACGAGTGGCAGTGGCTGAGGAAGTGTTCGCTGTGCTATCACTGAGGTATAAACGCCCGCCGGCAGCGCAACCTGATTGCTTATAAACAACTCTCCCGACCGAACCGTTTTACTCGCATTCCAAGTCGTACGCCTCTCGCCACGCCGCCGCCCGGTCGAGCGCCGCCGCCCGGTCGTCGAAGCGCTCGCGCTCGTAGGTCGACTCGTCGACCGCCTGCTCCATCACGTCGAGCCGGGCCACGAACCCGCCGTCCGCGCGCTCGCGGACGCGAACGGTCGCGTACCCGTCGGAGCGCTCCCACTCGGTGACCGTGTCGTCCTCCCGCGCCAGTGACCACGCCATGTCCCGACCCGACGCCCGCCGCGGCTAAAACCGCCCGGTTCGACTCCGACCCGCGTCGGGCCCCGACCGGTGCGTGCAGGTCGGACAGATCGCGTAGCCGAGCGCGTCGTACGTCACGGCGGTCGACGGCGCCGTCGTCTCGCACACCGGACAATCGAAGACGGACTCGTTCATTGTTGCCATATCACATGATACGTCGGCTACCTATATAATTCTTGAAGTTACGTGCGGTCGGTCGACCGGATCCGTGATCCGCGCGTATATGACGCCTCGGGTCCCACGGCGGACATGGACGACGACGAGCCGCCGACGTTCGTCGACGGGCGAGAACCCGACGACGGAGCGCCCCCCGCGGACGGTTCGGAACGCGACGAGGGATCCCCTCAACCGGATAAGACGCGACGGGACCGCACCGCGGCGCGGCTCGACGCGGTCGGCGCGGACGCGCTGATCTGTTTCCCGAGCCGAAACTTCCGGTACCTCACCGGGTTCGACGAGGAGCCGAGCGAGCGACACTTCCTGCTGGTCGTGCCGGCGGCCGGGCGCGAGCGCGACGCGCCGGTCGCGCTGGTGCCGGCGTTGGCGGGGGCACAGATCCGCGAGGAGACCACGCTCGGCGACGTCCGGACGTGGGCCGACGGCGACGATCCGGTCGCGGCCGTCCGCGACCTGCTCGCCGAGTACGGGCTCCGCGACGGACGGCTCCTCGTCGACGACACGATGTGGGCGACGTTCACCCAGGACCTCCGGACGGCCGCGCCGGACGCGACCTGGGGGCTCGCGAGCGAGGCGCTGGCCCCCCCTCCGCGTCCGCAAGGACGAGGCCGAGCTGGCGGCGATGCGGGCGGCGGCCGACGCCGCGGACGCGACCGTCGACGACCTCCGCGCGCTCGGCGCCGACGCCGTCGGGATGACCGAGGCGGAGCTCGCCGACTGGATCGCCGACCGACTGGCCGCCCGCGGCGGCGAGGGCGTCGCGTTCGACCCGATCGTCGGCTCCGGCCCGAACGGCGCGAAGCCGCACCACGCCCACGGCGACCGCGAGATCCGCGCCGGCGAGCCCGTCGTGTGCGACTTCGGCACGCGCGTCGACGGCTACCCCTCCGACCAGACGCGGACGCTCGTCTTCGACGGCGACCCGCCGCCGGAGTACCAGACCGTCCACGAGACCGTCCGCGAGGCGCAGGCCGCCGCGGTCGACGCCGTCGAACCCGGCGTCGCGGCCGCGGCCGTCGACCGCGCCGCGCGGGACGTGATCGAGGACGCCGGCTACGGCGACGCGTTCGTCCACCGCACCGGCCACGGGGTCGGGCTCGACGTGCACGAGGAACCGTACGTCGTCGCGGGCAACGACCGCGAGCTGGAACCCGGGATGGTGTTCTCGGTGGAGCCGGGGATCTACCTCGACGGACGATTCGGCTGCCGGATCGAGGACCTCGTCGTCGTCACCGCGGACGGGTGCGAGCGGCTGAACCGGACCGACCGCGGCTGGCGGTGATCCGGCGTCGCGGTCGGGTGTGACCGTGGTGAGGTGGTGACGACCGATGGCGATGGACGCACCGCGCGCCGGCGGCGGGCGGCGCGCATCGAAACCATTAGTGTCGCCGGAGCGGAAGCGGAGCGCATGAGCGACACCGACGAGGACGCCGAGGAGAGCGAACCGGCCGTCGAACTCGGGTCGGGACCGGACGTGGCCGGCGAGCCCGTCGCCCGCGTCGCGTCGCGGCTCACGTGGCCCGCGACGCGCAGCGACGTCCGGGCACAGGAGGGCGACGCTGTCATCCGGACCCCCGAGGGGCCCCGCGAGATCGACGACGTGCTCGCGGCGTCCGACGTGCCGCTCTTCGAGAGCCGAAGCGAGTTCGTCGCCGCGGTCGAGGACGTCGTCGGTCGCGGCCCCGTCGCCACCGAGTGAGTCGGTCTCGGCCCCGTCGCCACCGAATTTCGATCGACGGCCCGCGAACGCGTGGGTGAGAACGGGCACCGCGTCGACCGCCCGGTGACGGCCCACGAGTTTTTATTCCGACGCCGCCGACTCTGCCCCATGACGCTCCCGTTCGATCCCCACGAGATCGACCCCGACGAGTTCGGCGAGAAGCGGACTACCCTCGCGACCTCTCACGAGGCGGCCATCGAGCGCGTCCGGGAGGTGTGTCTCGACGCCGGATTCGGGGTGCCGGTGGAGTTCTCCCCGTCGGAGCTGCTCAACGAGAAGGTCGACGCGGACCGCGACCCGTACTACGTCCTCGGGGCGTGCAACCCGGCGATGGCCGACCGGGCGCTCGACGCGACGGACGGCCGGATCGGCGGGCTGTTCCCGTGTAACATGATCGTCCGGGAGGTCGCGCCGGGCGAACAGGAGGTGTACCACGTCTCGATCATGAAGATCGCGCGCTGCTCGGGCTCGCGGTCGGACGAGGCGGCGAT
>NZ_WPCE01000204.1 GCF_009742825.1 Halorubrum sp. CBA1125 | reverse complement strand
CGTCGGCGTCGAGCGCGACCTCGCCGGGCGCGACGGATTCGATCCGGACGCGGAACGCGGGGTCGTGGCCGACCGCGTGGACGAGGTCGTGGAGGTCCGCGGCGGTGTTCGGCGGACAGTGGACCGTCAGCGGCTCGCTCCGGTCGTTGAACCCGAGCGTCTGGACCAGCCCGGGGATCCCGAGCACGTGGTCGCCGTGGAGATGCGAGACGAAGATGTGGTCGATCCCGAAGCCGGTGCCGAACCGCATCATCCCGCGCTGGGTGCCCTCGCCGCAGTCGAACAGCAGGCGGTCGCCCTCGCGGTTGACGAACAGGGCGCTCGGCGCGCGCTCGGTGGTCGGGACGGCGCCGCCCGTCCCGAGGAACGTGACGCGAAGGGACATGTCCGCTCATCGAGACGGGCTGTTAAACTGGTGTCGATACCGCCGGAGACGGGGTCGAAGACGCGGAGTGTCGGCGGCGCGCGTCAGCGTCGGCAGCGTGCGATACGAGCGCGTGCCGCAACGCGCGCGGCGACGGCTTTTATCGGTTCGGCTCGGTAGGAGGAGGCATGGTTCGAGTCCCCGAGGGGGTCCGCCGCGACCCGGAGGAAGCGGTGTTCGTCGTCTGTTTCGCCGCGTCGCTCGTGTTCGGCGCGCTCGGCTGGTGGAACGTCGCGGGCGCCGCCTTCGCGCTGGGGATCGGCGGGGCGATCGTGGTTGACACGTTCTGGCCCGACGGCTTCGCGGAGACGCCGGACACGGGGGAGACCGCAGACGCGGAGATCACCGCTCCCGACGCGTCGACCGCGGACGCGCTCGACACCCTCCGGAACCGCTACGCCCGCGGCGAACTCGACGACGAGGAGTTCGAGCGGCGGTTGGAGGCGCTGCTGGAGACCGAGATCCCCGAGGACGCGCGCCGGCGGATCGAACGGGGGCGCGGCGCCGACCTCTCCAGCGACGATCTCCTCGGCGAGGGGCGTGACGCGGCCGACGACGGACCCGAAGATGACGACGGGATCGACGACGACGATGGGGCGGTGGAACGCGCACGGGAGTAGCGACGACCGCGCTCCCCGCGGTCCGCGGCCGACACCCACATGTGTCCGGCCGCCCGACGCCGGGCATGCACGACGCGATCGCTGCGCTCGCCAGACAGGAGGGGTGGCGCGCCGAGGGGGCCGCCGCGCGGGTCCACTACGACGGCGGCGGCGACCGGTTCGCCGTGGAGTTCTACGCCGACGCCGACCGCGTCCTCTACTGGACCGTTCCGGACGGATTGGGAACCGAGGGGGAGACGGACGACGGAGCCGGAACCGCCGCGCCGGTCCCGCGCGGGTCGATTCCGGACCCGCTCAGACGCCGGATCCGCGAGGACCTCGACGCCGCCGGCGTCGACCCGGCGATCGAGCGGCGGAGTGTATAACGGGACGAGCGCGTCGACCGCGACAGTTTATAACGGAATGCGCAGTGCGGTGGCGTCGCCGGCGACACTGGAAGGACGAGCAAAGTGAGCGACTGAAGCGCGTGGTTCGAGACGCCTTCGGCGTCTCGTTATCCCGAAAATCGGAGATTTCCGGGCGACAGCGAACGTGCGCCCGTCTCCCGGCTGTGGCTTTGTGTGTGGTCGTGACCAATTTAGAAGCAGCTGCGTACAGCCGCTCGCTTATCAATGAGTACTGGCACGCCGAACAATCACAAAGCCCCGGCCGGGAGGGCTCACGGCTCCGCCGTTCGCCAGTCGAGGGCTCCCTCCGGTCGCCCTCGCACGACTCGTGCGACTCGGTGTGCTCCTCGTCACTCACTCCGTTCGTTCCTGCGGTGCTTCCATCGTCGTACTTCGTCCTCCCGGCCGCCCCTTTGAGTCCCATCCGACCGCACCTCATACCTCCCCAGCCTCGTCAGTCGCCTTTGGCGACTGACTCCCTCGCGCGCGGTTCGCGCCCGTTGGGCGCTCACCGGCGCGCCGAAGGGGTATAAACGGGTCCACGCTCGTCCAGATCGATCCGAAGGAAACGCACTTGCCTCGCGGCCCGGTAGTCACGGTGATGAGTAGCGCCGCGTTGGACGAAGACGACCCGTTCGAGGAGCAGCGCGAGGAGGTCGAGAACCCGATGAAGCGGCTGTTCCTCGCGTACGGCCGCGACTACCTCCCGCAGGTGACGGTGGGGATCCTCGCCAGCGTCTTCGCGCGGCTCCTCGACCTCCTCCCGCCGCTCATGTTGGGGATCGCCATCGACGCGGTCTTCTACGAGGACGCGCTCTTCAGCGAGCAGATCCCGCTGGTGTTGCTGCCCGAGGCGTGGCTCCCCGCCGGCCGGACCGGCCAGTTCTGGTTCACGGTCGCCGTCATCGCCGGCGCGTTCGCGTTCGGCGCCGGATTCCACTGGCTCCGCAACTGGGGGTTCAACGCGTTCGCCCAGCACATCCAACACGACGTCCGGACCGACACCTACGACAAGATGCAGCGGCTGAACATGGAGTTCTTCGCGGACAAGCAGACCGGCGAGATGATGTCGATCCTCTCGAACGACGTGAACCGGCTCGAGCGGTTCCTCAACGACGGGATGAACTCGCTGTTCCGGCTCGCCGTAATGGTCGTCGGCATCGGCGGGCTCCTGCTGTGGATCAACTGGCAGCTCGCCCTGGTCGCGCTGCTGCCGGTCCCGGTCATCGCCGGGTTCACCTACCTGTTCATCCGGACGATCCAGCCGAAGTACGCCGAGGTGCGGTCGTCGGTCGGCACGCTCAACTCCCGGCTGGAGAACAACCTCGGCGGCATCCAGGTGATCAAGTCCTCGAACACCGAGGAGTACGAGTCCGACCGCGTCGACGACGTCTCGATGGACTACTTCGACGCCAACTGGGACGCGATCCGCACGCGGATCAAGTTCTTCCCCGGGCTCCGGGTGCTCGCCGGGATCGGCTTCGTGTTCACGTTCGTGGTCGGCGGCCTCTGGGTGTTCCGCGGCGCGGCGCCCGGCCCGTTCACCGGCGACCTCTCAGTCGGGATGTTCGTCGTCTTCATCCTCTACACGCAGCGGTTCATCTGGCCGATGGCCCAGTTCGGACAGATCATCAACATGTACCAGCGCGCCCGCGCCTCCTCGGCGCGGATCTTCGGGCTGATGGACGAGCCTTCGCGGCTCGCGGAGAACCCCGACGCGGCGGACCTGGTCGTCGACGAGGGGCGGGTCGTCTACGACGACGTCACCTTCGGCTACGAGGAGGAACCGATAATCGAGGGGGTCGACTTCGCCGTCGACGGCGGGGAGACGCTCGCGCTCGTCGGCCCCACCGGCGCCGGGAAGTCGACCGTGCTGAAGCTGCTGCTCCGGATGTACGACGTCGACGAGGGGGGCATCGAGATCGACGGCCAGGACGTCCGCGACGTCACGCTCCGGTCGCTCCGCCAGTCGATCGGGTACGTCGGGCAGTCCTCGTACCTGTTCTACGGAACCGTCCGCGAGAACATCACGTACGGGACGTTCGACGCGACCGACGAGGCGGTCCGCGAGGCCGCGAAGGCGGCGGAAGCCCACGAGTTCATCCAGAACCTCCCGGACGGCTACGACACGATGGTCGGGGAGCGCGGCGTGAAGCTCTCCGGCGGACAACGCCAGCGCGTCACCATCGCGCGGGCAGTGCTCAAGGATCCGGACGTCCTCGTGTTGGACGAGGCGACCTCCGACGTCGACACGGAGACGGAGATGCTGATCCAGCGCTCGCTCGACCGGCTCACGACCGACCGGACGACGTTCGCGATCGCCCACCGGCTCTCGACGATCAAGGACGCCGATACGATCCTTGTGTTGGACGACGGCGAGATCGTCGAGCGCGGGACACACGAGGATCTGCTGGACGCCGACGGGCTGTACGCACACCTCTGGGGCGTGCAGGCCGGCGAGATCGACGAGCTACCCCGGGAGTTCGTCGACCGCGCCCAGCGGCGGGCGGCGCGCCTGGTCGAGGACGCGGAGGGCGACGACGACTGATATCGGCTCGCCGAGCGACCGCCCGCCGTCGGATCGCCTACGGCGAGACGCGGCTCCAGTCGGCCTCCTCGCCGACCGTGGTCTCTCCGAGCGCGCCGAGGATGGCGTCTCGTACCTCCCACGGCTCCCGGAACGTCGTCTCCTCGCATCGTTCGAGGACGCGGTCGAGCCGCTCCGTCTCCGCGGCGGTCTCCAGTTCGACCCCCCCGTACTGCTCTATCAACTCCGCCGTCGTCACCGGATACCGGTGCTCGCAGAGCGCTCGCTTCAGGGGGCCGAACCGCACACCGTGCTCCCGACCATGGTCCTCGTTTACGCGTTCCGCGTGCTCATTCCCCATGGTACAGTCACCCGTACGAGATCTGTCGGCCGCCCGCGGCATAATTCCTCGGTCGTTCGGGAGCGCTCGGGGGCGCTCGGCGGGCGGGGTGCGACCGCCGGCTATACGGTCCCGGCCGCCGACGGGAGGACATGCGACTCGCCGAGGCCACCTGGACCGACGTGCGCGACGCCGCCGTCGACGTCGCGTTCGTCCCGGTCGGCAGCACCGAACAGCACGGCCCTCACGCGCCGCTCGGGACCGACACGCTCGACGCGGTCGCGGTCGCGGAGGCGGGCGCGACCGCGTACGAGGCGAGGAACGTCGACGATGGCGACGTCGACGAGGGAGACGTCGACGAGGCCGGCGAGGACGCCGAGGTCGACGAGGATGGCGCCGAGACCGCCGCCAGCGCCGGAACGGTCGCCGTCGCGCCGCCGATCCCGGTCGGCGTCGCCGAGGAGCACCGCGCGTTCGACGGGACGATGTGGGTGTCGGCCGACGCGTTCCGGGCGTACGTCCGCGAGTCGGCGGCGTCGCTCACCCACCACGGGATCGACCGCGTCGT
>NZ_WPCE01000305.1 GCF_009742825.1 Halorubrum sp. CBA1125 | reverse complement strand
GCGCCGCGCAGGTGACGCTCGGCGGACTGATGGGTCCACACCCGGCCGTGCTCGGACTCAGCGGCGCCGTCTTCGCGCTCGGAG
The DNA here is from genome assembly GCF_009742825.1 of Halorubrum sp. CBA1125. Lineage (GTDB taxonomy): Archaea > Halobacteriota > Halobacteria > Halobacteriales > Haloferacaceae > Halorubrum. The sequence continues at coordinate 2,062 of NZ_WPCE01000305.1, read as the reverse complement.
GCTACCTGCTCGCCGGCAACGTCGTGAGCGCGACGCTGTTCGACCGCCTACGGCTGTCCGCGCGCGCTCAGTTTGCCCTCTTCGGACTCGCAGCGCTCGTGCTCACCGCGAGCACGGCCGCGCCCGGCGTGGCGCTGATCGCGCACGCCACCGGCGCGTTCTGCGGGCTTGTGGCCGGACGCGCAGGACTGCTCGACGCACGGTGAGCGGCCGACGCGGAGTGAGCAGCGGCGATCGCGGCCGGCGATCGGTCGACGGCGCCGTAGCTCGACGGGTGTGAAAAACGAAGAGAGCGTGAAAGACGCCCTAGCGCTTAGTCTTCGAGGACGATCTCGATGCTGACGTCGTTGGGCACCTGGACGCGCATGAGCTGACGGAGCGCGCGTTCGTCGGCGTCGATGTCGATCAGCCGCTTGTGGACGCGCATCTCCCAGTGCTCCCACGTCGCCGTCCCCTCACCGTCCGGGGACTTGCGCGACGGGATCTCCAGCGTCTTCGTCGGCAGCGGGATCGGGCCCGACAGGGCGACCCCCGTCGAGTCCGCGATCTCGCGGACGTCGTCGCAGATGTCGTCGAGGTCCTCGGGGCTCGTGCCGGCGAGGCGGACGCGTGCCTGCTGCATCGATTATCGCTCGGTGACGTCGAGCACCTTGCCGGCCGCGATGGTCTGTCCCATGTCGCGGATGGCGAAGCTGCCGAGCTCCGGAATCTCGCCGGAGGGCTCGATGCTGAGCGGTTTCTGCGGGCGCACGGTGACGACCGCGGCGTCGCCGGACTTGATGAAGTCCGGGTTCTCCTCGGCGACCTCGCCGGACGACGGGTCGATCTTCTGGTCGATCGACTCGATCGTACACGCGACCTGCGCCGTGTGGGCGTGGAAGACGGGCGTGTAGCCGGCGGTGATGACGCTCGGGTGCTGCATCACGACGATCTGCGCCTGGAACGTCTCGGCGACCGTCGGCGGGTCGTCGGCGGGACCACAGACGTCGCCGCGGCGGATGTCGTCCTTGCCGATGCCGCGGACGTTGAACCCGACGTTGTCGCCGGGCTCGGCCTTGGGCACCTCTTCGTGGTGCATCTCGACCGTCTTCACCTCGCCGCCCACGTCGGACGGCTGGAAGGAGACGTTGTCGCCGGTGTTGAGGATCCCGGTCTCGACGCGTCCCACGGGGACGGTCCCGATACCGGAGATGGTGTAGACGTCCTGGATGGGGAGCCGGAGCGGCGCGTCCGTCGGCGGCTCGGCCTCCGGGAGGTTGTTGAGCGACTCCAGGAGGGTCGGCCCGTCGTACCAGGGGGTGTTCTCCGACGGCTCGGCGACGTTGTCGCCCTCGAACGCCGAGATGGGGACGAACGTCGTGTCGTCCGTGTTGAAGCGGACCTGGTTGAGCAGGTTCTTGACCTCCTCGATGACCTCGTTGTACGAGGACTCCTCGTAGTCGACGAGGTCCATCTTGTTGACGCCGATGATGAGCTCGTTGATCCCGAGCGTGCGGGCCAGGAAGACGTGCTCGCGGGTCTGGGGCGCGACGCCGTCGTCGGCCGCGACGACGAGCACCGCGTTGTCGGCCTGCGAGGCGCCCGTGATCATGTTCTTCACGAAGTCACGGTGGCCCGGACAGTCGACGATGGTGAAGTAGTACTCGTCGGTGTCGAACTCCTGGTGGGCGATATCGATCGTGACGCCGCGCTCGCGCTCCTCGGCGAGGTTGTCCATCACGTAGGCGAACTCGAAGCCGCCCTTGCCCTTCTCTTCGGCTTCCTCGCGGTGCTGCTCGATGACGTGCTCGGGGACGCTCCCCGTCTCGAAGAGGAGTCGGCCCACGAGCGTGCTCTTGCCGTGGTCGACGTGGCCGATGATGGCCAGATTCTGGTGCGGTTTGTCACTCATGGGGTAATCACGCGCTAAGGCGCTCTGTGAGTAAGTTTCGGTAGATTCCACTAAAACGGTTTCGATACGGCCCACAGAGGATCTCGACGCCATCGGGCGATTCTCGCCAACGCGGGTCACGCCAGATCCACACACGGTGGACGAACGCGACGCCGCCAGATCGTCGTCTCG
>NZ_WPCE01000002.1 GCF_009742825.1 Halorubrum sp. CBA1125 | reverse complement strand
GGGGGAACACCCGTACCCATTCCGAACACGGAAGTTAAGCCCGTCAGCGTGCCGGGAAGTACTGGAGTGAGCGATCCTCTGGGAACCGCGGTTCGCCGCCTGCCCACTCATACTTACACACATCACAGAGCCCAGAGACATCGCGTCTCCGGGCTCTCTTCATATCGACCACGACGAGCCCGGGCGATCGGGTCGACCCCCGACCGCTAGGCTTAAGCGCTCGACTCCGATACTTCCGGTAGCGCCAAGGTGGCAGAGTCTGGTCAGACGCAGCGGCCTGCAGAGCCGCCCAACGCCGGTTCAAATCCGGCCCTTGGCTCTAACACTAAACCCTAAAGCCGAAGACGACTATCCGTTATTCCTCGTCTTCGTCATTCTATCTTCTATCAGAATATCGATGTACATTGGCGATCGCCATCTGCTCCCGCGATCTCAGTCGTTCACATAGTGCCTTCCCGCTCGGTCACCAGCCGTTCTGCCCGGTCGGGCCCGACACTTGGTACTGTTTGAAATACTTCTTGGCCTGCATCGAGGTACGCTCGTTCGCTATCGAAGATGTCTGCGACTCGCCATGCTAACGTCTCGCCGATGCCCGTGACATGTGTAGCGCTTTCGAAGATACGGAGATACTGGTCAGTGGGAATGACTTCCTCTCCGTCGATCTCCATGATCGTAATCTCGCCTCGCTCCTCAAGCCTCTGAAGTGCGATTCGGGTCGTGCTTTCATCAACACCGTGGACTTTCGCGTGATGGGTGATTTTTTCTTGTGAGAGACGGTCGGCGGCGGCGGTCTGGTCGTTGATTACATCCTTGACCGTGTGGAGTATCAGATCATCCTGGTCAAGCCAGGTATAGTCAATGCTGTCCGGGATGTTCGGGTGGTCGTCTCGGAGCTGGTCGATTTTATCCCCAATCTCATCTCGGGTCAGCCCGGTCCCGCTGATGAGGTACCGGTTAATCTGGCTCCTATTGACAAAAACCTCAGTTTGATCCTCATAGCCGTTTTCGCGTATGACTATCAGGGCGTGTCCATCAGTGGAGATGCCGTAGCCGATAATCTGCATATTCAGGTCCGTGAATAGGGAGAGGTCGATCTCTCGATCGTATTGTGTAGGTGGAGATAGTGTCTGTTGGGGGATACCGTAGTAACTCAGATAATCGGCGCTGTTGAGTGTGATGATGCATTTCAGGATGTCGAACAGGGTCAGAATCGTGCTCAGGTAATTCGCGTTCTGGTACCGCAGTTGTCCATGCGCAAGCCGGTTTCTGAGGTTTATGCCTTCACGTCTCGTGTACCTATACCGGAGATAGATCGCGTAGTGGCGTCCAAACAGATCTTTTCCGTCGAGGAACAGTCCGCCAAGGAGTTGTTGCTGGGTTCCTTCTTCGATGATGGTGTATGCCGGCCGTCCGATGGACCGAAGCGTGTCAACGATTGCTGCCTCAAGGTGTGGGACGAAGAGGAACAGTGCCTGTAGATAGTTATCCTCGTAGAGATCGAGAAGAGCGTCGGTGAGGAACGCTTCTGTATCGGGGGAGAGCGTGTCGCCGATCCGGAATATGTGGATGAAATCGGAGATAGTGAGGTGGCCCTCTTTGATCAGACGGTACAGCGCGTTCCCCAGCGATGACATTTTCCCTGCTGCGTAGTGGCCGTAACTGTTCGGGATTGACTCGGGATCCGACGGATCAACGGAAAGCGTGTACGCTTCCGGAGAGATAATTTGGCGGCTGACTAGCTGGGAGACCACGAACTCTTCTGTTGACAATCGAATTCTATTCGGATCGGGAATAATGCTGCTAGAGTGCACTAAACAGTAGAGGGCGTATGAACTCGATCCAGAAGTCTGCGTCATCTGCTTGAACCAGTTGACGTAGACCTGGGTGTTGTGGTCTATCTCTTCTGCGACGGCCCGCTGGATGCTTTGGCCTTCTACCCCGTCCACATCTAAGTCATCTGGATCAAGTTCGTGGAGTTCGGTTTCGGTCCCGGTTCGGCGGGCTTGGAGAGCTTCCTGTTTCCAGTCGCGCTTTTGCTCGTCGCTCAGATATTCGGCACACTCAGCGACACCGCTTTGAAGAACATCTGCCTTCTGCAGCTGGCTGTCTTGTCCGACTAGGTCGGCTTCAGTGCGATATGACTCAACGAGTGCAGCCTCTACGTTTGACGTGCCTCGATTGCATTCGCGTTTGAACTCGTGCAGCAGCCGGAGCTGTTCTCTTAGCTGATTAAAGCGGTTGTCGGTACGGTGAGAGTCCACAACCGCTTCAATAAGATCTGTCCACCGATCTCTATGAGACTCCGATATGTCGTCGATGTTGTCGATTGCGGATTCAATAATTGAGGTAGTGAAGTTGGTGGAGACATCTGAGAAGTGATTCTCCAGAAATTCGAGTACTTCGTCAAGTTCGTCTGCTACGTTATGCCCCTGCAATCCTGACTTGAGGCGGATCCGGCTGTACTGGTATTGGGCGGCCACGTTCATCCATCCGTGTTCTTCTGCATCTGCGATAGCGTCCTCAAACCGATTTAGTGCATCACGGGCGGATTGGAACGTCTCGTCGCTGTACCAGTCCTCAAGGTTGTCCACGAGGCTGGGCAACAGATATTCATCGTCCATTTCGTCGAGGTGGATCCGGGTCTCGTCGCTGAGCTCCTCTTGATCTACTACTGATTGGAAAAGTCGATCTAATTGCAGCGCAAAGTGAACATCTTCTCCAGGGTCGGCCCGAACCCTGTCGAACGTATCGAGTAACCGGACCATACGGAGTTCCTGTTCCAATAGAACGTAAAGTTGTTCGACGGGTCATTCTTCTTGCACAGGCTAAGAAGGACGCCAGCAGCCTGGGATTCTGTAGTAGCGCTCTTGGAGCTTACCGGATTGAGAAAAAGTAGCTGATGGCAGCGGATAACCCGCCTAAGTCACGGAAGAATTTCGCAAGAGTGCCGAGTCCGATCGTACCGAGGATACCACCGACCAAGGGATCGATCGCCATCCCTAGTCGGAGAAGTGTACCGAATTCGAAGAGTTCGACGAGGACTAGTCCACCGGTGAACATCGCAAAGTCGACAGGGACAGCGATATTGTGCTGATAGAGGATCCAGAGCCCGGTGATGCCACCAACCAGTATCCAGAGCGAATATTTGCGGCCGCGCTGAGTAGCGCTTTCGGGGTCACCCTTCCGCCAGTTGCGAAAGTGATTGACCGATTGTAGTAGTGCCTTGAGCAGTCCTGGTGGCATTCGACCTATCAGGTGATCAGAGACAGCGCGTATAAGTTTTATTCTGGTATTCTGCAGGTGACTGTAAGAAGTTAGTCCGTACTCGGGAGCAGATATTTATGCAAACCAGACGAAATATGTTGAAATGGCAGTGGTCGGCCGTCTCACTACACTGCTTGTGGTTATCAGCGGGACAGCCTTTCTCTTCGTTGATGATCCGATTCCCGCTTGGTCTCCTAGTTCGATTGAGGTCATGGCGGGATCTGCGGGGCAGTTGGGTAGTTCTCTTCCAGATATTGTCCTGTATGGTATCGGGATTACGGCTGCTGTATCATTACTCGTCGCCTATAAACTCGTGTCTGCTCCGCCTGCCCGTAGGGGTCGGCCGACGCACAGGGCTATCTCAACGGGAACGTCGACCAATCCAACGACATCCACGGCGGTAAGTTCTACAAATTCAGATCAGCCATCTAAGGTTAATGAAGCAAGCAACGAGAATACGAAGCCACCGCAAGAAGTTCGCCAGGATCCGTCCGATATATCCTCGCCAGTAACGGATCGACAACCATCGACGACACTAGAGGAGTCTCAGCAGCTTCCCACCCAGACTCAAGAGATTCAGCGAACGACTACCCGCATCAGAACCCAGAACCCCGTCCAGAGACCAGCCCGTACGACGCGTGGCTACAGAACAGCGCCGCAAAGACAGACTCCAGCCTCTGAGTCCAACACACCCTATTTCAAGCCAGTAGAGTACGATCGTTCAATCCGCTTCGCCGATGTCGACACGAGGTTTAGTTACCTCGATGTTGACATGGGGCCATCGTTCTTCCAGTTCGATCCGATACCTGATCTCGTTGAGATCAAGTTCGGTCCGAGTGCCGTAAGCTACGATCTGGTCCGCAGCCCGATCGAAATCAAGATTTCTTCGCTGCTGAAGACGCTTCTCGCTCCCACTCCACACAGTGCCGGCGTCGCTACCCGAAACGAAAACACGCAATCGCGGAAGACAGAGAGCAAACACTCACGTCGCCAGCCAAGCGATACGCGACGTTCCCGGAATCTCAATCCTCGGTATCCCCGGGAACCAGTGGACCGTGAGCAGCCTCAGCGCCGGCACCGAACTTTAGAACCGGTTGACAGTGTCCAGGCGGAGAAGCAGTCAAACAGAACACCGACGCAACAACCTGACCAAGAACTGATGGATCACGGTAATTCCTCACTGGACACGTCCCACTCGGCCAGTTGGAACTACGACAAACCAGCTGACGGGGGTTTCGGTCACTCGCTCTTCCCAGAACGAGAACTAGAACCGATTGGAGAACCGTTCAGTACCCCGGACGTAGGACCGATAGATGAGCCAGTATTCGACCCTGTTCAGGACGAACGATGGGAAGAGGGGATCCAGGCTAACGTGGATCAAGAGTATTCAATGTCTCAGGGGGAGCCGCTGCAGTGGGAAGCAACGGATCCCTTTGGACTAAATGACTTTGAGCAGGAGTTTTCTGAGCCTGACGAACCGCTTGTGGGATCTAGTGAGCCAGCTTCAACGTTTTTCAATGGTCAGGATTCGTTCAACGTTGGTGAGTTCGATTCAGTCCACGACATTTCGATGCTGGAGCCTTCGGTGGATCCGGGTATGGCAGAAGAGATGCTAGGTCTGAACTCGTTCGAGGAGATCCCAGACGATCAAGTTGGTCTTCCGGGTGTCAGTAATGTCGCTGAATCGAATTCCTTGTTCCCGGACTCAGAGGGAATCTTCCCCGGTGAGTTTGTGGAAGATGATTGTCTGTCTTTCTGAGACATCTAGGTCCTTCTCCCGGTGGTGGCCTGGGAATGTTGCTTATGCGGTGCTGAATGGTTACAAGCCACGAAGGTCGCGCCGTACCGGGAGTCTGTTATTCTGAAGCCGGTATTGGGCTGTTCGAACCTCACTCTTCGAATCCTGGGCCGACGGTAAACGAATCCGACGCGCAGGGAAGTTGATTATGCTGGCACCACTGGCAGTGATCATCAGCGGTATACTGACTGAACGATGCCTCTGCGATCTGGTTCATTGCTCCTGCCACGTCGTCTTTGACGCTGTCTAGTTCGCCTTCGCTGAATGTTCGTGTCTCGATGTTCGGCCCGATATTCCCGACATATGCGTATCCAGCACGCCTGATCGGTTCGTCATAGAGATCACGACAAGCTAGTAAGTAGATCGGGAGTTGCTTGTCGTCCTGGATGTCTCGATACCGTTCAGTAGCCTTGTAGTCGATAACAACCAGTTCGTCGTCGGCCGTTCGATAGACGGCGTCGATGAAGCCGACGAGTTCGTGCCCGTCGATAGTGAGTTCGAACTTTCGTTCTGCGTCGATGATGTCGTAGTTGGATAGCTCCAACTCGAAGTACCGGTCAATACATTCTTTCGCTGCCGGAAGCGCATCTTCGTCCCGGCGTTGACTAGCAAGTCGTTCGCAGATGTCGTACCACTCCTCACGTTGTTGGATATTCTTGTTCGCGGCCTGTTCTGCGGTGTCGTGGAAGAGCAACCCGATCGCGCGTTGGGACACCCCGCTTCCAGCACTACTTGTCCCGTCTTGATAATCCGAGAACGCGTTGACAACGTAGTCGAGGTAGTGACTGCGTGGGCACTCCTCGTAGGCCGCCAGGGACGTATAGCTGTGTGAGAGAGCTGGTGATGGCGTTGATGGTCCAGTTAGAGACTCAACGTGGATCTTTGACCGGTTGCCGTCTGTTGTAAGGCGACTATCAAGGGTAGCTGTTGCGAGTGCCAGTACCCGGTCACGTGCCGTCTCTACTGGGAGTAAATCCCCATCGTGGGTGACCGTCCCGCCTACCTCTCCGACGTTTTCTGATGCCAGTGTGTCGGTCCAGTCCACCGCTTCATCCGGTAAGCACTCCTGTACATCGCTCCAGATCGAAAGCTGACCACCTTGGGGTTGCCATGGAATGCAGGCTGGAATCAGTTCGTCAACGATCTCTGGAACCGGATGTGGCTCGTCGTCGCCCTCGTCATCCGCGTCACGGCGACCCTGCAGGACGAGAATATCCTCTGCTCGTGTGATTCCGACGTGGAACACGCGTCTGGTTTCGCGGGCGTCACGCGCGACGTAGTCCTCGGCAAACGCTGCATCCGGACCGTCGGATATGCCCGTTTCGAGCGCATCGTATGTCCGTGAACTCGGCCCCCACTCATCGGCTGTGACTTGCGGAATAAGTACAACCGGGAAATCTAGGCCCTTGCTCTTGTGGATGGTCATCACGTTGACTGCGTCATCAGCAATATCCGGCTGACTTGTCGGTGTGGAGCCGCTCTCATCGAACAGCGAGTCATAGTGTTCGAGTGAGTCGATGAATTCCGGGGTGAGTGGGGGCTGGACGGCACTGTCACCGTATTGTTCGATGATCTCGTTGAGTTGTCCGAGGTCGCGGCGCTCCTGCTCGCTGAGATACCACTCGATGTTTGTGCGGTCTTTGAGTTCGCGGTACAGGTGGCTGAGCGATGCAGAGTCTCGAATGTTGAGGAGATCTATGACATGCTCGCGGGCTTCTGCGACGCGGCCCGGTTCATCAAATTCGTCTAGTGGGGTTTTGCGGAGAGCGTCTATGAGTGGCTCGTCACCCTCGTTGAGAGTACGGAGATCCGCATCGCAGAGTCGATACCGCATCAGTAAGACGCGATTCCAACTCACCTCATCTTCCGGTCGAGCGAGCGCTTTGAGGTAGGCCGTTACGGTGCCGACACCGATTGATTCTGTGGCAAGATCTCCAGCGACCTGGTACGGGATCCCGGCGTCTTCGAATTCCTCAATAATTGGCGTTGCGTGGTCGTTTTTCCGAACCAAGAGTGCAATGTCTCCTGGGTCGTATGCGTCGGCGAGATTGTCCGCTGTGCCGGCTAACAGGTTCTGGACGACGGTTCGAAGCTGCGTTGCCCCGTCTCCATCGTCTTCTTCATCAGGGAGCTTGACGGTAGCGACGGTATCACCGTCGTAGTCTGGTTCGTTGACCCGAGTGAGTGTCTTGTGCTGCTCACGGTGATCGAGTTTCGTGATCGCTTCATTCGCCAAATCAAGGATTGGTTGCCGTGAGCGGAAGTTCTCCTCTAGCGGTTTGTCCGTAAGCGCTGCGAACACCTTGTCGAGTTCGTCGGTGATGTTGGCGACGTGTGCACCGCGCCACTCGTAGATCGCTTGGTCGTCATCACCGACGACGAACAGGTTGTCATCCGTGACCAGTGATGTGACGAGATCGAACTGTAGGCGGTCGGTGTCTTGGAATTCGTCACAGAACACGTAGTCCCACCGGTCAGCAATTTCCTCACCGACGGGAGAGTCCATCAGCTCTGCCGTTTTCACGACCAATCCGTTGAAGTCGATGAAGTTGCGCTCGTCGAGTACACGCTCGTATGCGGCATATCCTGCAGTCAGATCACGAGCGGTGAAACAGTCGGAGAGGAATGAATCGAGATGATCTGTGAGTTCGAGGTTAAGATCGTTCGGGATGCCTTTCGGTGCGCTACTGTACCCGCCGAGCAGGTATTTCGGGAGCTTGTACGCGTTCTCGGGAAGTTCACGCTCACCGGCTTCGTGTCCTTCAAAAGTCGTTTCGAGTGCATCACAGAGAGCAACGAGTCGGTCAAGGAAGTCACGGATACTGGCTTCGATGCCGTCCGTTCCTAACGCGTCGCGTTCCTCAACGATGTCCTCACGTGCATCGGGAAGTGCAGTCAAGACGTTTGATACGGAGCGGCCGCCGAGGTGGTCGCTAGCGATGGTTTCGATTCGTTCTGGTAGGTCGGCCAGTTCATATACGCGTTCGGCCGATCCGAGGAATGCATCAATCCCCTCGGGTGCGACGCCGTTACGCTTCATCGAGCCGATGAAGTCGAGGAGCTTCGAGGCAGCGCCTGACGCGTATCCGTCGCCCCCGTACACGTTGGGTTTGACCGATCGGTACTCGATCTCGTCGAGGACATCCAGCACGATGGCGTACTTTTCGGCGTCAGTAGCGATGTCGAAGTCCGGGTCGAGCCCTGCGGTGTAGGCGTAGTCTGAGAGAATTTCGTTGCAGATCGAGTGGTACGTATACGCGTCGATGTCGTACCCAGCGGTGCCGAGCTTCGCGTTGAGCTTCTCCCGCATGGAATCGGCGGCGTTGTTCGTGAACGTCAACGCGAGAATTCGATCCGGAGATACGTCCTTCTCGTCGATGAGGTACTCAATCTTCCGCACCATCGTGAACGTCTTCCCCGTCCCTGCCCCGGCGAGCACCCGCATCGGATACTCATCTGCGTCGATGATTTCTCCCTGCTGTGGTTCCGGTGACAACTCATCTTCTGGGACGGGGAACCAGGATGGGTGCTCGGTCTCGTCACCGCTCATCGTTTCACCTCTGTGGAGAGCCGGTCAGGACACATTTCCCGGTACTCGCAATCCGGGCATGCTTCCTCGCTGATGATGGTGAACGGTTCCGGGTCGTACGTCTCGCTCGTGATGCCGTCGTGTGCAGCCCGAATGAGTGCCCAGATCGTCTCGTGGTACTCCTCGTAGATCTCAGTTGTTTCGCGTGGATACCCACGTACGGACACGTTGTATCCTGAAGGGGTGCTCTCGAATGATGTGCTGTTGAGTACTCCGTAGAAACTGAACCGCACTTCCATCTCGTCCTCGTAGAACGGTTCGTTCTTCACGCCCTCAATGTACGTCGCCGTCTGGAAGGCGTTCCGAACACGCTTCGGTTCGTGTGCGTCGCCGTCAAGATGTTCAGCCAAATACTCTGCTGTTCCTGAGGAAATCACCCCGCGTGTATTTCGCTTGTAATCGATGATGTGGAGACCATCATCGGTTCGAATGACGTTATCAGCCTTCCCGTGAAGCCCTCTCCCATCGCGTTCACACTCTACCCAGCACTCTGTTGCGACTGAGCGACGTGCGTGGTCTATCCCATCGCCACCATCCGGATCGAAGAACGCATCGATAGCAGCCTGATTCTCGGCTCGCTGGTACTCGCGGTGCGCAACTGATTCGTAATCGTCCGGGTTACTGTGTTCGTCCCACTTCTCGTCGAAGATACGCATTGCCCGGGTGTGAATCATCTCGGGATCATCATCACGCTCCGTCGCATCACACACGGTCTCGATAGTTTCGTGGTAGATCTTTCCCTGGTTGAGATAAAGCTCGGTTCGATCTGGCGTGTTGATGTCCTGCGGGTAGCTGTACTCGTATTGTCGCGGACACGCTGCGTACGTCGCCAAACGAGACGGCGAAAGCGAATTGTCGCTCATCGCCGCACCTCTCCATTAGCGAACTCGACACGGGCCCGCAACGCTTTCCGCAGTTCTTCGCCTCGCATCCCGCTTTTGTCAAGCAACTCTTGAATCTCACCGAGTTCCGCTTCAACCTCGTCGAGTGAGATTGTCACGTCTTGGCTGTTCGCGCGGCGAACATCCGCGAGTGCGTTATCAACCCGTGACAGCAAGAACTCTTCAGCTGCTTGCTCGCTCGTGATCTGCGGATCCGCGGCGTCCGTCACCCAGGGGAGATCTGCATACGCTGCCGTCAGGAACCGCGACGCCTGAGCACGCTCTTCGAGAGCAGTATCTTCGTACTCGTAGAGACAACAGTACAAGCGCTCTGTTGCCACTCCAGCACCTACCGCCAAGCATCGCCGTGCGTGCTCCGCGTGGTACCGTACGAACGGCCTGCTCGACGCTGTCGAGTCCGTCGGGAAGGTCTGGTCAACATCCGTGTCGCTGAGATCCGTTACGCCCGGGTAGTCTGGCATTGACGCAACGCGCTCGGTTGGAAACAGCCGGGTGAGGAAGGGGTCACCAGGGTACTCACTGTCGGTGAGGTTAATCAGGAACACCGCCTTGAACGTGGTGTTCTTGATCGCTTGCAAGTGGTCGACTCTGACGCCGCCATCGAGATCTGTTGCGCTGGTCTGATTCTGCTGGGACGCGTACTCGTGGGCCCGTTCCAGCATCTCTTCGTAGGAGTCCCACGTCGAACCGAGGAACGCAGTATCATCCAGGAACGCAGCCATTCGAAACGCACGGCGAACGTTTCCGAACTGTGACCGCGCATCGAGCGGTGTCGCTCGCTCCGCGATTCGTTCTTTCAGCCCGGAATCAGTTGCCCACCACCGTACCGCGTCTTCCAACTGATCCATCTCGCCAACACGAGCTAAGCGATCCGTATCGAGTGCTGGTCCGTGATCAGGTACGTCATCGTCCTCGTCAGCGGCCAAGTGGCGAGTAACAGCAAGCAGCTCCCTAATCGCGGGATCGTCGCCCAATCCAGTAATAGTAGCCGACTCTGTTGGGATTCCACTACGTTCGAACGATTCGATGGTGTCTGTAACGGTACTCCCGCTTTGTTTGGTAGCGACCGCGATGTCGGCGTAGTTCCAGCCCTCTTGCTCGACGAGCTCTTCAATCTCGTTCGCAATCGCAGCAAGTTGGTCGCCACTGGAGTCCGCAGCGAGCACGGAGACTGATCCGGCATCCGGGTCGTTCACGACAGTTTCTTCCGCGAAGTACGCAGCCGTGGCGGCCGGGCGAGTTGATGGCTGGACACCGGACGCGCGCCGAGATTCACTGAACGAGACATAGTCCGTGACTGGACCTGTCTCCACCCAGGTTCTGCGGACACTTGCGTCATCCTCAGCGATACAGACAAGCTCACAGTCCGCTGTGAGCGCGTCAAGATATGCCCGGTCGAGCGGGAAGAATTCCTCAAATTCGACTGCAAGCACCGCGTCAATATCGACGATGTCGTCGTAGTCATCGCCCGTGAGGACAGCGAGAGCTTCTGATATGAGTTGCCCCCGCTCTATGTGATCGTGTTCAGCAAGCCAATTGTGAAACGCATCAAGTGCCGTGGTAATTTCCCGGAGTTCAGGCGTCTCACTGGGAGAAATGTCCTGCCACGAAATCGTGCCCATCACTCGATCTACGTCTTCGATGAACGAGGATTGTTCCGACGCCCGCCGTAGGTATTCTGTCTCCCATTCGTAACCATCGAGGAATCGATGCAGGAGTTCACGCCGCAACGCGTCCGAAAGAATCACTCGTTCGTCTGTCTGATTGAGGACATCCGTTGCGTGCACGACAGGCGATGTCACGTACGGGGTCGCCGCACCAGGAAGCACCTCGTCCAACGTGTCACGGAACGAGTCCGTACTCGTCGGCGCACCTGTGAGAACGAGTACACCCTCGGAATCGTACTTATCGAGGAGTTTCTCGTATTCATTCTGCGTCGTTCGTCGGACGTTTCCAGCACCGAACGGCGTGGAGACCAGAGTGCCGTCAAACTCCCGTGGAGATGAGTTGGCTGTCATATTCGTTATCTACATAGGAGTCGTAGAATCCAGAGCCAGACACCGCCGCTATCAAGGGGGCTTCTGTATCCCGCTGCTGATACTGGATTCCTCGTCCCAATTCTATGATTAGTTACCACTTCCAAACCGAAGGGCTGTAAAAACTCCCCAAGCTGTGAACTGTGGTGCGTCTCTGACACCACCAGCTTGTTGATGCACTCAATCGATGATAGAGAGGACGACAGTGCTGGATACAGTGCGCATCAATTACCTAAGCTAATCACACCATCTGTACACGAAAATTGCTGCCAGAGTCAGGATGGTTTATTGATTTGAGAAATTCGCTCGTATTACTCCTTATAGACTCTCTTGTTTTCGCCATACCACCGTGAATTCGATCCGTTTCTGAAGGAGTTCCACTCGTTCTAATCTCGTATTCATGGTCCTCGTTGGGGGTTCGATAGACCTTCGCAACGTCTTTTCCTTGTTGTGTCTGAACTTCAGCAAGTAGTGTCGCCATATCGACTATCTTGACAACGACTAACGAAAATGTACCGGTGCTGAATCATCCTGCTGTATCAGCACCCGTCTGTATCCGTTAGTAAGGATTCAGGAAAGCAAATTCCTCTTACCGAACACCACGAGATGTTTTAGCCGAACTTTCATACTGTCTGCATCTCACTTACTTGCTATGGCTGTTGTCTCTTCTCGTTTTCAAGGTGCTATGACGGATGAGTGAACAGTACGCTAATCACCCGGAACCGGGATACGTTCCCGAGCCGAGCGATCTTCAGGCAGTCTTCAAACGGCATTACAAGAACTCAGCCGGTATGAGCGGGAACGATGCATACCGAGATCTGCAGGCCGAGGAATCGATTCGACGGCAGTATACTGCTCGTGTCCTTTTTGAACTCTTACAGAATGCACTTGACCGAGCTGAATCCAACGTCGCGGTCGAAATTCGAAATGTCGATTGGGGGCCAACTGACCAGGCACTTATTGTTGCGAATGACGGAGCACCGATCCGAGTAGATCCGGAATACGACTATTCGAATCCCCCTGAGGTTCAAGGACAGCGTCGGCCGGACTTCAATGCCCTCTGTACGCTACACGTATCGAATAAGCGTCCTGAAGAGAGCGTTGGGAACAAAGGCGTCGGATTCCGGTCCGTCTTCTGGCTAGGGGATTTCGCCCGTGTCTGGAGTCGATTCTCTGAAAGTCCTGGGTGGTGGGGGATGGAGATGCATCTTCCACTGGCTCACGACACGTGGCAGCAGCGACTCGAATTCCCAGAGGTACAGAGGGGCCACGCCGAGTTCCTTGATTCGCCGGAGAGCCCTTTGGACAACGACGAACAACGGGCGAGCTTCCATTTCCCACTCCCGTTATGCGCCGATAAGCCACCGACACCCGACGATGTTTCCGACTTTAGCACGGTCGTGGTAGTCCCGATTACCCCTGGGAAAGAGGATGAGCTACGTGAGTCCGTTGAAACGTTTCAACAACGCCATCTCAACTTCATCGGGCTATTCGATGACCGCCGGAAACTGACCGTCTCCTTCGATGCGTGGGGGAACAGATTCCAGAAATCTACTTGGCCATCGACGAACCCCGAGGAAGCGAAACGGTCGATCGTTTACTGGGCATCCTCAGAACTGCGATCGCTCGCTGAAGAGGCTGAACACGATGTTTCCACGCCCGGTGCAGCCATCGCTTGGCCACGACTGGAAGCCGGCTCGGATGACTCAATACCCGGACTGTACGGTTACCTGCCCACGCTGATCGAGACTCCCTTCGGTATCGATCTCCAGGGTGATTTCCAGTTACGAACGGATAGAACAGCCCTTCGGCTTGATGACGAGACGATTGGTCGATACAACAGAGCCCTACTTAGAGCAGCCGCGGAACTGCATCTCCACGCAATCTTCAATCATCTCGGTATTCCGGATGATGACTTCGAGTACACGTGGATCGACCCTGAAGCAGTTACTACTGTCCCACAGATCACTTCGGGTGGGACGCCTCGGGATGATTTTTGGCAGTTCCTCGACCCAGGGTCACGGAGTTCAGACGCCGCCAAGATCGTCGTCGACCACATAGAGGATCTACTGTTTTCCGATGCTGGAGTAAAGGAACCGGATCGGTATCGACAGTGGGCGGCACTGGCTGATGCATTTTTCGAGCAGCAAGACCAGTGGCCACTTTCAACGTATGATGATTTCTGGAAAGCGGCAGGTAACTGGCTTGACCGGACGTGTAAATCCTCTCGCAGAACGAAAACCTGGCGGCGGCGCGCGATAGCGATGTGTGACGCGATACGAGATGCGGGCACTCGTGTTGCACCCATCACCGCGACGCGAGATGAAGACCGGACGAGCGACACGCCCGCTGTACAGCTTCCCGAACGAGGGACAGCTGGCGGGCAGATTCAGACTGATCGACACACGCATCGGCTTTTCATCCGTCGGTCAGAGACAACACAGCTTGATCTCCCGCTTGCGCTCCGTGAGGCCGGGCGTGCTGTGACTTCATACGAGTTCCAGTCCGGTTTCGATCGAGAGCCACCACACCCCCTTGGAGCGAATCAATTCAATCGGTGGGATGTCCTCGCAGAGCTCCGGCAACTCCCGAACGCTCTGACTGACTGGGAGTACAAGCCATTAGATGCTGATCCGGACCGTGCGGAGCGATTACAGTCTGAACTGATTCAGTTCACGATGGATCTCTTCGCCCTCAACTCGCAAGGCAGTGCAGCTCCCCCGGCAGAAACGGATACGTATGGTCCCGGATGGCGAGCAATTAGAGACGATGTCTATAGCGATAATGCTCGATCTGCTGGCCGTGCGATCGCAACGCTGTTTCTCCCGACAATAGATGGACAGTGGGAACCAGCACGTCAACTCACACGAGATCGGGTTGCCGTCGAAAAACTCCCCTCACTCCCCGAAAATGCGGATCTGGATTCATTCCTCGCGTTCATTGGAGTAACGCCGGAACCGCCCGATCCAGACGATGAGGTTCGACTCACGTTAGTCGAAGGGGGTGAGGACGGAACGGTTGCGCCCCGCGACGCACCCCCGGTGTTAGTTGCGGCAGGGACGGAGTGGAACCCACTCCGTCTCGGAACAGAACCTGCGACTTCAGACTCGGTTGATCCGGCTGCGTGGCTAACATCGCTTGATGCAGCTTGGGACTCGTGGCTTGCAGACATCATTGAAGCTGAACGGAATGAATTAGACGAGGAAAAGCAAGGGCGGCGGCCAATCGAGATCCTTCCGGCACTCCGGAATCAAGCCTGGTTCCCAGTCGGTGACGCTGAAGGGGAAGCAGAACCACCGCTCCTCGTTGAAGAACCACCAGATCGGATTTCTCCGGCAGAGATCACGCTTGTCTCCCGTCAGCAGCGCCAGTTCCCGTCCGTACTCTGGAGTGTGTCGAAGGAAGCTCCACTCTCACAGGAGTTGTTGATCGCCCTTGATTCGGTCAGCGGGACCGATATGGATAGTCTCGGACGAGACGCTGCAGAACCAGCTTTCAGACTACTGACTCAGGTACATTCACTAACAGCGGATCGGTTAGACGAGATCGAAGAGAATCCACGTGCACGGCAGGCCTTGACTCGGTTATTTGACCGTCTTCTCAACACGATCAGTCGGGAACACGATCCTGAAGCGGACGACCGAGAGATCCCCATCCTCGGGTATCGACCCGTCGACGAACCACGAGCGCTCGCTGAACGAGGATTAGCGTGGTATGAACCGGACGAAGATGTGTGGATTCCAACGACAAACACCACCCGAGATCAAATGCGCCGGTTCTTCCCAGCGGTGCCGCTGGCTGCAGCGACGATCGGGACTGAGACTCTTCGAGGATATGAGCCACTGGCCGCACGCGAGATTGATATTTCACGTCAGGTGTACCCAGCCCACCGGGGCAGCGAAGAAGTGGAAGTCGTTCAGAACCTCGAAGAGCAACTTCGACCAATCATCGCGCATCTGCTTGCCCTCGCCAGTACGACAAACCAAGTTGATATTGACCCGGCGACGGCGGCTGATCGATGGCGAAGCAGCACGATTCGCTACGTTGAGAACGCATGGATCGAATTCCAAGCAACTCTCGGCGGGGAAGAGTCACTGACTGCAACGCGGTACAAGAACACTCACAATCACGCGCTCTATCTGCAACCGGACCCACCGACGATTATCTTTGATACGCCAGACGGAACCACAGGTTCACCACCGCTTGATGAATTCGGTGAGCCGTTAGCTAAACTGCTGCTTGAGGATTCCGCTACTGGCGTCGGCCCACTCTTCGGTCAGGCCCTCAGCGGCTACGAGTCAGATGATGTCAGCCGTGTCGAACGACTCTTGGAGAAACGCGACGCAATCTCCTTGGTTGATGCCTACGAGCGACATCTCCGCCAACTCGATGATGAAGAACACGAGGAGCTACGTCGCCGGGTGCGGACGGCGCTATCTGAACTCGATATTCGGGTTCGTGACTCGTGGAACCGACTCTCTCATGTCGACCCTGATGATGTGGATGTGACCGCGGTTTCATGGTCCTTTACCGCTGCTGATGTGAATGCTGCGTTACGATCGATAGACTTGACAGACGCTCAGGAGCCGTTCCGGCCACAGTTCTCCTGTGAACAGACACACCGAGCGAAATGGGACGCGTGGTTCACGAAGTGGGAACAACTTATTCCGTTCTTGGAGCACCTCATAGAGGAGCACATCGAGGTAGCGTTCTCTGACGATGAACTCGAAGCTCGCTTGCAGGAATACATCACTGAAGATGCGTCTCGACGAGTCGCCTTCGACCCCACACGGGCCGTCATCGAATGGCTACGAGGGAATCCATTCGGCGGATCACTCCCTGAAGCGGCGATACCAGCTTACGAAGAACTCGAAGATCGGCTAATTGAGTTCTCACCGCGGTACGAACCCGTCGAGAACGTGGCAACCACAGAGGATCTCGGCTGGGGTCGACCAAGGTTGTCCGAAGGTGATCCGAACGAAACTGAAAACGGAATCGTAGAGATCGAAGACCTCGAATCTGAATGGAAGAATACGAAAGCAGTTGGTGACGATGCCGAGCGAGCGGCCGCATCGTGGATTACCAAGCAGACTGTAGAACTTCTCGAAGATGCGAAGGCACGAGGAGAGTTTGATGAGGCTCTGGAGAGCCTTCTATCGGTGATTCCATCCTCGGGCCGGACTGCAGAAAATCTGGAACGCGGCCTTCGAGAATGGCACGAAACAGGTAGCGATGAAGCCCTCGAATCCGGTCTCCACATCTCAAGCGTGTGGGATGGTGCAGGGTACGATATGCTCGGGCTGGAACGCACCGGTGGCGAGATCGAGCCCGTTCGATACGAAATCAAGAGCTTGGGCGATGAAGGTCCTTACAAGGTACATTTGACCCAAAACCAGCTCCGGGTCTATCGCAAAGTCTTGCACTCATCTGAGACCGACGATACAGAGCAAACCCTGTATCAGGGCTCGTGGCGGCTGTTAGGTGTTCAATCCGGACGACAAGCTGTGGACCTGACCAGGGAGCTTGACGGACTCCCTGAATTAGTCAATAGCTTCCGGAACCAAGGCTATGGCCACGACGGATTAGTCATCTACGTTCAGGATAGCGACGAATCAATCGATCTCTGACTCCCAAGGAGAGGTGTTTTTCACAAGTCAGGGTTCTGTAGCTCCGCAATCGGTGGTTCGGCTCCAATTTGAACTGTATCTCATCATCTACATTCTATTCAACCAGAACAACCTGTTGTTCCGGGAAATGTTATCAGACCAGTGTAGTCCCCGGTCAGAATTCACACTACCAACTACGGCATTAACCGAACGGACACTAACTCTCTGCCGCTACTTGAATCAGACAGAACCACTAGATTCGCCCCCTGTTTGACCCCAGCAGTCTTCTTAAGAATAAGTTCGAACACGAACGAATCTCGTCCTGCCGGTGCATGCCCTTCGATACTCGTTTTATTGTCAGATAGATCCACTCCCGTTATTGCAGAATAGTTCCATACCTCGACGCCGTCCGGAACCGCAAGATCGATCTCGAACTCATCGATATTGGAGCCAGTTGTAATAGGAAACTCTAGAATATACTGGTCGTTATCTAATGTGGCGATGTTTTCGATTTCTTCACCTATCGCTGTCCTTCCGTTTGATGTACGAGCGCGGTATTCGACTTTGATTGAGAACGGGGAGTTTTGATGATAGTAGGCGATCGCAGGCGCTGTAAACAGGCTAAGGAGTGTGAGATCTACAAATACACTTTGACCAGCGCCAATTGTTAGTGAGATAACGGAAATTAGAAATGTTGTCAGCCACCACCAAGCAGTATTCTTGTAATAGTGTACGAACTCCGTTAATTCGTATCTTAACTCCTTGAAATTTGAGATAGGTTCGACGATTAAGAGAATGCCGACAGCGGCACCGACCAGTATTAGGTAGATAAAAATAACTTCCAGAACCTCAATAGTTTGAGGATTCAGAATCTCGTTCAAACACCTAGCCACCGTTGCCATCGATACTCCCTACACTCCGCCGTGGATCACGTCACGCTCAAAAAGCTGAATCACGTACTCACGGGCGTCAACATCTTCGGCATCCAACTGCAGTACTCCCCGTTTGTACCAGACATCTGCGGCTCGGTCACAGAACCAGTACGTTCCCTTCACCTCATCGATAATAGTGCTGTAGATGTCGATATTGAGGTCCTGTATGCCGTCGACCTCTGACGGAGTATCGACAGCTGAAATGATGTCTTCTATGTCCTCTATGGATCGAAGGTCACTGAACTCTGGATTCGTACGTAAGGTTTCGACTGGATCATCGTATTGGAGAACAGAGAGAAGTTTGGCTGCATCATACGTTCCCCCTCGGCCGCGGAGAATCAATGTTTCAATAGTATCTGCCTCTTCGATAAATCGCCAGAAGGAATCACGTGGGAGCGACAATGCGCGCTGTATCTCGGCAGTGGACGCAAGTTGCTGATTCAGGTCTGTAAACACATCCTCTGCGTCAACTAGATCCGTGGGGGTCTCTACAAGGAATAGTTCTGATGCGGTCCGGTATTCGTATTCCCCTGTTTGTGTGAATGAACCGTTGTTCCGGCTTGGGATCTCGAACGCGAAGGTCCCGGTCAGTTTTATTTGCCCATCGAAGGGATAGTCCGCAACTTCGGGAAAGGATTCCACGTG
The DNA here is from genome assembly GCF_009742825.1 of Halorubrum sp. CBA1125. Classification (GTDB taxonomy): domain Archaea; phylum Halobacteriota; class Halobacteria; order Halobacteriales; family Haloferacaceae; genus Halorubrum. The sequence continues at coordinate 62,977 of NZ_WPCE01000002.1, read as the reverse complement.
TTCACGGTCGATAGACTTGATAGCCACATCAGTCTCAGGCCGGTCACCAAGGTGCTCGGACCAGTATTTTTCAAGTCCCTCTGATCGACCGAGCCTGCTTGTGGACATAATGTCGTGAATTTCGCTTCTGTATCCTTTCGTTATGACACGTCTTCGGCGGGCACTGATTTTGTACTTTCGTCCATAACCCCTTGGCGCTTACGTTCATAACGGGCTTTCACATCCTCTGCGTCGAATCGAGGGGGCCAGCCTTCCTCTTCAGCGTTATCCGCCATTGCATCGAAGAATGACGGTGGTGGATAACGATCTTCGGGATCGAGGTGTTCCCAGTCGTCGAACAGATTAATCAGTTCGGAGAGGAACCGAAGAGAAACACCCATTCGCCGCAGGTCGCTCAAAGTACTTAACGGGTTGTCACTAACTTTGACGTGGACCTTCCCACCAAACTCGATTAGTGCTGTTACTTGATGCTCATCAAGTATGAAATCCCCTTGTATACCGTCAATCTGTTTACCTGAAAGAATGGGTGCTATTAACAGTACAGACCGCAGTACGTTCTGCGAGTCTTTCACCTGTCCAACACCCATATTATCGCTAGAACCTTCGACATCGGCTACGGTTGACGCGCGTTTTATTTTCCGGACACGAAGATCAGAGGACAGGGGTTCGCCTGCGTACTGCTTGTAGAGAATCCATAAAAAGAAATCAAAGTCGAATGAAACCGAGTCCATCTTCATATCCCCAGAAAGCGCACCCAAAAGGTCAGTCTGCTTTTGTTCAAGCAACCGTTTTTGTCCCTTGAACATCATTACGCCGTTTACGTAATCCCAATAGATGCGGATCTTGTCGTGATTGGGGTGGAAATACATCTGTTCGTTAGCGTTCTCATCGTATCCCCACGTCTCTACCCAGTCCTCGTCAACGTACTCTAGTGCATAGAGACCCCGGGCGAATTTCTCCGTCTTTTCACTCAACTCCGTCATCATTTGGAGCTTCTCGGGGGTGTCAATTTGTTTGAACCCTTCGTCTGGTTCATTAGGGGTTCCTTCCGTGTACTCATCAAATGCGTCTACGATTTTCTGTGGCGACATGCCGTCGTCCCCATGAACAGTCGTTTTGAAGAATCCGTTAAACACTAACCACCCAGGATACTCGTATTCATCCTCAACAGTGGTAATATCTGACATACCGAATCAAGAGAAGACTGGCTCATAAACTTTTGGCAAAATGACGCGTATTTGCGGGTGACTAATGTTGTTGACGGGTTCTAATTTAGATACGCACTTAGTCCAGATTGACGATTGGTGATCAAGGTGTAACCTCGCTCAGTTTTCTGATTCCGATGTGTCGTCTATCGGTGGCCGTAAATCCCGCCAGCGGAAGTCAACCGTCTCATCGGTTTCGAGGGCAACACGGTAAAGCTGTGAATCCCGTTCGTCCGTAGTCACTACCCCCGCATCGTCGGTGAGAACCTTCACAACCTCTCCGTGGTCGCCGTGGAACCTGCTGTGCTCTGGATCCGTCTCATCAGGAATGTCAACTCGGACACGATCCCCCTCAGCGAACCTCGCCATCATCTCCATTAGGCGGGGCCAGCTACTATAGCATCGTGGATTCACAGGCACGCATTTATGACTCCCTCGTGTCAGTAGGCGAGTAATGAGCGAGGCTGACTCGTCGCTTGATATTGACGCTCTCGTACAGGAGTACGTCTCCAACAAAGACTGGGAACAAGACAAAGCACACGTCAGGAACACATCCGAGGCCGTACAGACACTTGTCCGTGCGATCGTTGACACCGGATCGATCGATGAGTATGCGATGCGAACGGTGTACAACCTGTGTCAGAACGACAATGCGCTGAGTCTGGAAATGAAGAAAGAACGGATCGACGATCTTGCGATTGACTCAGCCTCGAAGACAGAAATCAACGACTGCATTGAACAAGGGACAGGAATCGTCGGAAAGGGGACGTACTCGGTGCCGATAGAAGGCTACGAAGAGGAGACCTACGAATTTCTCAAAACGGTGATCGAATCCGATGATAGAGAAACAATCGACGAGGCAGTCGAAGAGTTCGCCGCATTGGATATTGGTGGAGTTCAAGCCGGTATCATTTCCCCTATTCTGTATTTTGTTCATCCAACAAAATATCCGATCAGTAACGATCGGTCTCGCACTGGTATGGAGAAATATTTCGGCTACGGGATGTCCAGACAGTTGCGTCAGTATATCGAAGACGCAAACAAATTCCGAACGGTGCGGGATTCCTACCCATTCAATGAGGATTTCCGTCACTTAGATAGCTTCTTCAATTGGATCGAACAGCAGGATCTTGCCGAACTAGACGAAGCCGAGCTAGAGGGAGACGAAGCCGAGCTAGAGGGTGAATCGGAAGCTGAACAGTCAGTTGATGACCTCGATATTGACGATGTTTCGTTTTACTGGGTGAACCAGAACCGCGAGGTCGAATTCAATGATGAATTTCTCCGCTCACAAGATAAGAAGTGGCAACGCGATCTGACGGTCCTCGAAACAGGCGACATCATCTTCCACTACACTAACCAGGCAGTTCGTGCGTGCTCCGTCGTCACGACCGAAGCACGACTCACCGAGATGGAAGGCGGCGAGTATTATCGCGTCGATGTCGATACAACCCGTCTTGACGAACCGCTCCCACTAGTGGAACTCCGAGAGGAACTACAGAACTCCGAAGTACGACAAGAGCAAGAGCGGTATCCACTCGACAAGAACGGGAATGTTATTCAAGCGTATCTTTGCCACCTCACGCCCGAAGCGGGCCGATACCTGCTTGAGACAGCGGGTATCAACACGTCCAACTTGGTAGCATCACCATCCGAGGCGACGAACTACTTTTGGGCGACAGCCAATCCCTCTATCTGGTCCGTCGACGATATTGCTGACGGGAGCGAGATCTTCTATAACGCCTACAACGAGAAGGGGAACAAGAAACGGCTGTTCGACGCATTCAGATCAGCTGCTCCCGGTGACCGTGTCCTGTTCTACGAGTCTACCCCGGTCAAAGCAATCGTGGCCGAAGGTACGGTAAGCGAGGTAATCCCGCCAGAGCGAGATCATCAAGGGGGCACAACGACAGATGAACAACCGGAAACCACCGATAGTGACCAAGAGACGACATCTGATGTTGGTGTTCGAATCCAGTTTGATCGGCGTATTGAGAGCATCACGTGGGGCGATTTGAATGCGATTCCGGAACTCGAAGATGCGACCCCGATTACGAATGGGGCTCAGGGTAGCTTGTTCCCACTGACGAAAGATGAGTACGAGACAATCCTCGCACTGGAAGAGCCTGCAGTAGATGGCGTTAGTCAAGAGGCATTGGACAGGTTCGAACAGAAACTCTCCCCACCGCAGATCGACGCGCAGATTCCAGAGACGCTCTACTTCGAAGACGACGCTCGACTGCAACGCGAAATCGAAGCGTCGCTTCGTTCTGGCAAACACATCATCTTCACCGGGCCGCCAGGAACCGGGAAAACCAAACTCGCCAAGGCGGTTTCTGACGGAGCAACGGCCCACGAGCAAGTCGATGGGTACCGATTCACGACAGCCACCTCAGAATGGACCGCCTTCGACACGATCGGTGGATACGTCCCGTCCACGAATGATGGTGGTCAGGAACTGTTGTTTGAGCCTCGCCTGTTCTTGAAATGCTTCCGGCAGGACCGAATCGTTAATGAGTGGCTCATTATCGACGAAATCAACCGGTCTGACATCGACAAAGCATTCGGTCAACTGTTCTCCGTTCTCTCCGGTGACTCCACGGAACTTCCGTATGAACGCGAGCGCACCGTCGAACTGCTTTCTGTGAGTGACCACGCCAGTGATGGTGAGCTTGCTGAGATCATTGCGAACCCGGATGCGTTTCCCGTGACGCCGTCGTGGCGTCTCATCGCTACGATGAACACGTATGACAAAACCTCGCTGTATGAGATGTCCTACGCGTTTATGCGCCGCTTCAATTTCATCCACGTCGGTGTCCCGCCACTCACCACTGACGACGGCGCAGTCCGCACGTCACTCTTGGATCCAGATGCCGACGATAATTACTCGACCGCATGGCTCGCTGACAACCCCGGACTGCGCCCCGTGCTTGAGGCGTCGTACCCAGTAATTACTGTGCTGTGGCAGCGCATCAACAAACACCGCGTCATCGGACCGTCCATCGTCTACGACATCATTCGGTACCTTGACTCCTTTGAGCACGCCGGCGGGACCCAGAGTGAAGCGCTCTCATCAGCCGTTGTCTCGCTCGTGTACCCGCAGCTCGAAGGGATGCGACCTGAGGATCAAAAACAACTGATTCGCTCGCTCACAGACACCGACGTACCCACCGAAAATGGCGACATCAATCTCGACTTGGATGGAGAACGACTGAAGGAGAAAGCTGCTGACTTCTTCGGTATCAATTTCGACGATGACGCGTAGCCTGACTGCCGACGCGCTCGTCGACGCCACAACTGAAGAACTGGCCACGTATCTTCGGAGCGGTGCGATCAACCCGCGGGTGCTCACGCGGTCACTCGATTACGAAGGCCTCGACATTGACGACTGGGATCGAATCAAACGCATCCATTTCTGTCTGAGTGAGGATGTTCACAACTTCATTAGCAAGCTCCCAGAACGAGTCCGCCGGATCAAAACCGAAAATCAACGCGAACACGTCGACACCCAAGGTGAGGTTCGTGGTTCTATCAATTGGAGTGGGACGTTACGGACGTGGTCAGACAGCGGCTACGCCGATAAGAGCCGATTCGTCTGCGATACGCCCTATACCGAGTACGACATCGCTGAAAACCGTGTTCTGAAACGTCTACTCTGGCAGGTTCATCGTACCGTCACGACCGATCTCCGCGGTGTCGAGTATGACTGGCGTCGCCAATATTGGACCGACGACCAGATCGACCACTTTGACCGGCTCTACAAGCAGAACGTCCACCTGAACCGTATCGCTCCCGGACAGCAAATCTCCGTCACCGACCAAGACCTCACGGCCGCCCGCCGCTCCCGCCTCGACCTGTACACGGAAGCCTACGAACTCCTCGACCGGTACCAACGATTACAATCGAATCGATTCGATCCGGACATCACCAAGCTCCTGACCGAGACGCTCATCATTCCAGCATCCACGCCAACGCTCTTCGAACTCTTCTGCATCTTCCGGATTCTCCGGTATCTCAACGACGAAACTCCCGGTGTACGACTTCATCCAATCGCCGGTGAAAGTACCGCCTTGGCACAACTCGAAACCGATGACCGACGCATCGATATTTTCCACGACCAGAACGGCGCGATCGACTTCCACGAAACCCTTGACCCAGACGTTGTACCCGCCCACCCGACGTTCAAACGCTACCAAGACGCGCTCGTCGACTATACCAACGCACTTCGCGGGTTGACTGGGAGCGATCAAGATCCTGTTCTGTATCGAGGTCGCCCCGACATCGTTATCGAAATCTACGACACGAGTTCCCCAGACGACGACCTCGTCGCCGTGCTTCTCGGCGAAGTCAAGTACTCATCCGCAGCTCAAACATTCCGGCAGGGACTAGAGGAGTTGGCTACCTACCGACGGTTTGCGTACCACGACGACTACCTCATTGACAATCCAGATCTACCGGTCACTAGTCTCCTCATCACGAACGGGTATTCAACAGCCGGTACTGCTGACGAGCTCATTCACCTGAACGGGAGCGAGTTACTCACCGACGATGTTGATTTGTTCCGTTCGTTCGCTGCTGATTCATTTCCTGATAGCCCTACAATCAAGCCGTAAGTCGACTGAGGTCGAGATATAATGGGTATTGAAACATCTCATATCAGGAGAGTCTCCCAACAATCACATCTCGTCGAACCTAGTTAGCTCTAGTCGCTACACGGATGGTTCCCCTTTACGACTCGTCAGAGGTTTCTAACGTCGCACCATTACCGGCTGGCACGAGTTCCTCATCAAGTTCATCGAGTATCTGTTCGAACGAGAATTCGGACTGCGGGTCCTGGGCGACTCGCATCGCCTCAAGATGTCGTTCGGTTTTGGTAAGGCGATGATAAAATATTCGGTAAAGCTCTTCTTCTTGCTTAGCATCGGCGGCCGCAGCGCGACCGTTTATTTCACACCTTATTTCTGACATCTTCCGAGCAAGATCACTATCGTCACTCGATCGATGCGCATCAGTCGTAGTCCCGGTCGTTGAATTGTGTTCTTCTGTTGTCATAGTTTGTTGTTGTGATTCTCGATTGTTCATCTGCCGGTCTGTATGAGTATCGGCCCTTCTGCTGTTCGGACGCGTATGATTGCCCGTCCGCTGGTATTGACTCCGCTTGGAAGCGGCAGCCGTACTCAGGGGTGGGGGTGGGATCCGGACTGCTCCCGAAAATTACTATGGATGCGGGGATTCTGCATCCTGAGATTAGTTGGGGTTAGGTGTCCGGTGGTGTGCTTACATTCGTGAAAAACGGAAGCTCATTTATATGTCTTGTGGGGATAGGATGATCGCCGGACAGATTGATACGAATACTGTGTAATAGTACAACTTATGAGCGCCTCGCTCGGGGTCGACTGGGCCGGTGACCACTGGCTTTGCCTCGAACACCGACCCAACTCTGCTGCACCACATCCAGAGACGTACGACTCAATCAAAGACGTGTGGGAAGACTACGATGATGGACACGATATTGACCGTCTTTGTATCGACATCCCGATCGGGTTACCAACCGGCCCGAACGAACGTGCCGTCGACAAGGATTGCCGATCGCATCTTGACCGTACTTCAACCGTCTTTCGTGTCCCCGTTCGTGAAGCCCTCGAAGCTGACACTCCTGAGGAAGTAAACCAGAAAAGTCGTGCCGCTACGCAAACCGAAGAAACAGACGGTGTCGGCGTCCAACCACCTGCCTACGCCATCCGCAACCAGATCCTCGAAGTGAACAACTTCATCGACGACTGTGCACAGGATACCACGGACAAACTCTACGAAGTTCACCCAGAACTGTGCTTCACCGTGTTCTCCAGATCACCACCGCAGTATAGCAAGACGACTGCCCACGGTGCCGCTGAACGTATCGAAGCCCTCGACACGGTCGTTGACAACGCAGCAGTACTCGTTGGCGCGACACTCACTGCAGTCAAAGACAATATCGACGATGCTGCCGGGATCGAGGTCGATGACGTACTTGATGCCCTCGCAGCGATGTATACTGCAACTGCACCCGAGAATGAGTTCTGGTTGCTCACCGACGACGCCGACGCGACCCCACCGCAACGAATGGCCTATCGTTCCCCCTCAGAGTTAGATTAAGCTGTTGAGAGGGTCACAGAAGACTTCCCACATTAAATAAGAATCGCTCAGTCCAGCCTCTGAAACTATCGATTCATCCGTAGTCCAATAGCGGTATGCGAGTCTTTGTATGACATTCACTAAGTTGTTAGAGTAGATATGGCTCTGGTATGCCAAGTGACGCGAACGATTTTGTGGAGAAGTTAGACTCGTTCAAAGAATTTAGCGACGATAAAGGCGGCCACTACCTTGTAATCCAGTTCGAGGATGACAGCGGCCGCGTATTCAAGAAACAAGCAAGCGAAGACACTCGTTCAATCGCAGAACTCGAAATCTGTGTAGGACATACGAGAAATGCGATGCGGAGAATCTCCGAAGCAACCGACTTTGAATTCAACGAGGATATGAACACTCAGCAGAATCTCCGTCACCTGATGAGGGAAGGCTAACGATCTATGGGGGGCCGCCGCTAAATATACAGGTTCTTTCTAACGACTAACTCTCCTAATTACGGGTGTAAACAACACCTTGGGAATCGTTCTATGACATCCTCTGCTGTTAGCTGTCTTCAGTCAGAGTAACGTTGCCATCTTCGTCGACGGCGACTCGGTAACCATAGTAAGTGAAGCTAATCACAACAGAGTCTCCCGGGCCTTTGAAGAGATTATCTAACGCATCCGTATCAATCGCTTCTGCAAGCGGAGTCTCCAGTTCAGTCGGGTCGACATCCAATTCATCAGCGACGGCCTCAACGACTTTCGTACTTGGTGACGGTTCCGTAGGAGTTCCGTATTCACTCATCGTTACGCATCTGCCCGTAGATATGTGTTCGTTTGCCATAAAACCCGATATCCGGCTCCTTGGGACCTGAATCTAATTTTTGTCGATGCGCACATACAGATCTCCGGAGTGCGAGTTGCCATTCTCTGTATTGTGCAAGGCGACATTATGCCGGGAAGGACTCCAAGCACATCAACAGACGACGTATTAGCAATCTTCGAAGACAACTCCGACAAGTGCGAACCATTCACCGCTCCGCAAATCGCAAAACAACTTCAGACCGATATACACCGCAATACCGCTCGGAATTATTTACAAGACCTCGAATCCATAGGTGAACTCCGCACTAAGAAAGTCGGATCCGGACGTGTCTGGTGGAGACCCTGCAAATAATCATCTCTTATTCAACGGTGTATGGATCGGTAGCTCGACGACGAAGACCGAACCATTGGGATCTTTGTCTTCGACCCACACCTCACCACCGAATTGATTGGTTAAGAGATGAACGAGATACAGACCAATCCCAGATCCGGGGCTGTCTAATCCTTTTTCTCCCTTCCCGAAGATCTGGTCTTTCTGGTTATCGGGGATACCAGGCCCATTATCTGCAATCCGAACACGAACTGTGTCTGAATCCTCTTCGCAACTAATCGTGACTTCAGGAGTCTCTTTGTCGTTGTGTCGAACCGCATTTTCGAGGATATTCCGGAAGACCGAGGAGAGCATCTCGTTTGCCAGTACTGATACGTCGCAGAGTTCACCCGATACCTGAAAGTGAGCATCCGGGAACGAATCACGTACTGCGGCGAGTTCCGCATCCAGAAGCGGCTGTAGTTTGATTGGTTCCAATTCAGCATCCGCATCCTCTGAGAGTGACTCAACGAAGTCACGAGCAACCTCAGTGAACTGAATCACGTGCCGGGACTTCTGTAAGACTCGCTCTAAGGCTTCTTCTCCATCTTCATCGATATGGTCTTCCAGGATTTCGGCCCAGCCCAGAATCACCGCCATATCGTTCCGGATGTCATGCCGAACCACGCGATTCAAGGCTTCAAGCTGTTCGGTTTTCTCTTCAAGCCGTTTCCGATACGACTCACGTTCGGTCACGTCGGTAACTGTCACCAACTGGCCCGTCGTCACCTCACCAGCTAAGAACGGCGTGCTTGACACATCATAATATCGTGTCTCGTCATTCTGCGTAATCGCCAGCACGTCTTGCTTCGTGAGATGATCCGCAAGTGCTGTATTCACAGCAGTTAGAGGTTTGCCAAACGATTCCTCAAGCCCCGGAAAGAGTCTACGGGCTGCTTGGTTGTAATCCCGGACACAGGTATCCTGATCGAGGAAGATCGCCGGTTCGTCTGATTCGCCAGTGAGGCGGATCCCCTCAAACCGCTGTCTATAGAAAAACAGCGTTCCGACGGCGAAGAGCGCGACGCCAGGCGGCTCATACATTAATGGGAGCAGCCAGTCAATCTGGCCGCCAATGATCGTTGCACCAGCTGGGAGCCCTGAAAGTCCAACGAGCACGACGAGCGGACGGCTGTCACTGCCAGTATGATAGAATCGCTCCATAAGGACGAAAAATCCGACAGTGATGGCGGCATATGACAGTCCTAAGACGATCCAGTAGAGCAGTTCATGGTGAATAACGAGATGTGGAAACGGCTCAGTGACCCATTCGGTCGTAAAATAGAGATTGTGGAGTGGATTCGTGACTTTGAGCGCGATGAAAAAGAGGAACGTCCCGAGGATAAGATTCCGGAACGGGGCGTGTCGCGGTGGGCGGCCAGTATAGGCAGCACAAAAGTAGAGCCAGGCCGCGACAGCGACGAATGCGAACACAAACCCAAGAATATAGAACGCAACTTTTCCCGACCGTGTCGGTGCGATGAGGTAGCCGATGTATCCCCCAGACCACAGGGCGACTGAACCGAGGAAAACAACGAACCCTTCCCGTGTCCCCGGATGCTGGATCTTCCGTGCTTGAGGAATCGCAGCCACACAGGCAATCGCAGACAGCGCGAAAATGATGAGATGACCGAGAAGAAGTGGGTCTATCATTCTCATAAAAGACATTCTCTAGCTATCAATAACTGTTGGTCAAGTACTCTGACAGAGACCGATCTGACCTTCTCTCTGCTAATTGAGATGAGCTACCACTCGCAGTTCAAGCTATAAGCAAAACATATTCCGTTAGATGACGACTACGTGTTAGTATGACTGATAAATTATCGCAGGAAGAGATTAACACACTACTTTACGAGTCTGGAGTTGGTGTACTCGCACTTACTGACGGTACAGAAGCGTATTCGATTCCAGAATCGTTCGGCTACGACGGTGAGAAAGTGTATTTTCAGTTTGTCTATACCGCTAATAGCAAGAAGATGAGATTCCTCGAAACGACAGAGACAGCGACGTTGACGGTCTACGACGAAAACCCTACAAGAAGCGTCCTTGTTCAGGGTTCGATTGAACCTGTCCCTGGAGAGGACGAAACCAAGGCCGACACAGCAATCGCAGAAAATGCTTCTATTCCAACTCTGAATGTTTACACCGAAACGACCCCAGATGAATTCACAATGGACTACTACCGCTTAGAACCGACCGCAATATCCGGCCGTCAGTTCAGTGCTTTCACCCCTACTCCTGACGACCGATAGGCAAGCGCGTTCTGATGGGTGACCCATGTTTGCCGGTGTGAGTAGGCTCCTTTCGAATAGTTCTAGGGCACTTCTATTCGTTGTAACTACGAAAAAAGACGCTTGATTCGACTAACGACACTTCCGTCATCGGATTGCTCTCCAGAATCATCAGCATCCTGTTTATTGGCCTCGACGGAAGTCCTCTTTTTATCCGGCGCTGGCGAGTCAGATGTCTGGGTATCACCTCTGCTTGACGGCTCCTCTGTCTCGTCTGTGTTCTCTGAGCCTTCCTGGGACGTTTCGCTGCCCCGGTGCGTGCTCGTCTCGCTCGTCGTTTCTGTTGGTGTACTGGAGTCGTCAGCTGCATCAGACGCAGTACGGTATTGAGCTACCTTACGGAGCAGTTCTTGGAGTTCGTCCGGTCGGTTACGGTAGACCGGGAACAGCCACCATGTCCGTTGCAGTGCCTTTGGTGTGAGGGACTCATTCGTGCGGAGTAGTGTCATTGCTGTTTCCCAGTCAGATTCAACGACAGTATCGTGGTCGAAATCAACGGTATCGAGTAGTGTTTGCACCGCTGATGACGTTAGCCCCTCGACGATCTCATCCATCCGAACCGACCCTTGAACGGTTTCGATTTCAAGATCATCAAGTAGATCCTGCGCCCACAGTTCGTTTCCGCGGGCCTCAGCACGAGCGAGCAACGCCTCGTCGACGTTCGCCTCGTCGATCGTCGGCTGTTGCCCGATCTTTTCACCGAGTTCACGCACCCAGTGCCGCTGCTGGACGTACTGCTTGTCGTCTAACCCTGCGAGGTGATCGTCGCCTTCGGGCACAGCGACGAAGTGATGGAAGTGTGGCTCCTGATCGCCGTGGCGGCGGAGTACTCGACCCATCCGCTGAACGAGTTGCAGTTTCGTCTTGGTTCCCGAGACGTTAATCCCGACTTCTGCATCCGGAACGTCAATCCCTTCGTCGAGAAGTTTTGGCGCGATGAGGACACCGTGATCAGCCGCTGAGAACTGCTCGATCCGGCGATTAACCATCCGGTCCTTCTTGTTACTAGAGGCGGCGATTTTGCTGTGTACCACGAACACGTTCTCTGTCGCGTCGGCCAACTCCTCACCAAGTTGCTCTGCGGTTTCGATGTCCATAGCGAACATCACCAACTTGACTCCGTCATCGACGCCGGTGAGGTACTCACGAGCCAGCGTTACTGCACCTTCTATTTTCGGCTGTGACCGGTGCCGGATCCAGTTGCGACTCTGAATCGCCGCTTGGAGCTGCCCCCATGAGTCCGGCACGTCGTTGAGTTCGAGTTCTGCCGCCCGGTGTGCGCGGATGAAATCACCGAGGTCCTCAAGCTGGGTGAACGGCACACTCAGCTGGCGGAGCAGTTTCGTTGTCGTGTCGTCGTGTTTGAGTGCTCGGAACTGATTCGTGATGGACTCAGTCGCCTGTTCCCACTCCTCGCGCTCATACGGATCCAACCCAATCGGATGAACAGTCCACTCGAAATCCGGGATCACTCCATCACGTTGAGCGTCCTGCAGATCATACGTATAGACCACTGGCGCGAGGATCTCTTCAAGCCGGTCCCGCTTCGGGTCTGTTTGCTCCCCGATCGTCGCCGATAACCCCATCGCACGGTCGTAATTCGGCCGGCGTATCGCCTCGCCGTACCCACCGTCAAGATTCGAATAGTGATGTACCTCATCATAAATCACGAGATCGTATTGATCGGCCAAATCACGGTCGTAGCGCGGGAGCAGCGACTGAGCGGTGTAAAACTCCACTGTCGCCGTCGAAAACGACAACCTGTCCGGGCGTCCGCTACCGCTGCCTGCCCGAGTCGTCAATCCAAGCCTGTCTCGGATTTCTCGCTCCCACTGACTGAGGATCGCGTTCGAATGCGCGACGATCATAATCTCCGCATCGTCAGTCTGCGGGGTCTGCTCAGGGTTCTCCGGCACGTCACCGCACAGGTTAGCGATCGCTGCGATGCCAGCAACCGTCTTCCCCGTCGCCGTCGCCATCTCAAGGATGCCCTCGCCGTCGCTCGCAAGCCAGTGGTCAAGCCCTTCCCGCTGATTCTCCCAGAGAGACACCATCAGCACAGGTCGGGTCAGTAACGCACGGGCGTCCGCTTTGTCAAGCTCCTTGAACGCAGTAGTCTGAGCCAGCAACGTTTCGAGCAGGTCCGTCTCGGTCGTCACTGACTGCTGGGCTGCCGTTGCGAACAACTCAAGCAAATACAGCCCGCTGCCACGACTAATATGAGACACGTCCAGATCAGACGGATCGTACCGCTCCTGTCGTAGCCGTTTTAAGAGCACGCGTTCCGCTGGACGTGAAATCGTCGTGCCGTCCGGAGACCCACCTGCCGACAACTGCTGATTCAAACTGATGATCGCCTTCCGGAACTCGTGGAACTGATCTTCTCGGGTTTCAATCGGTGTCGTATCGATAAGCCCTGCAACGCGCTCAGATACGAAGCTCCCAAAGAGTTCACCGTAGTACCCCCCGAGAAAGGACCACTCATTCGGGCCGATCGGGCCTTGGTACCGTGACAGAAGCGCCTTATTGACGATCTCCTCATCAAGTATCGCAAGCTGCTCAATAGTGGGGCGGTCTGCAAGGAAATCATCGCGGTATGCGGTAAATGACCAGTACTCAGGATCCCCAAATCGTCGCACTACGAATAGTCTTGGACGGTGTCATATATGTGTGATGGTGCGTCTTACTCTCACGATCGCACAGTTCGTTGAAGCCTCTGACTAGAACAGCATCGCTACGAGAGACGGTTACACACTCATACAGAGTGTTGAGTCGTACTGACCCCATCAGCAGCGAACGTCAACTCCGTCACGAATGACTCGTGATCACGGTATGGCTCACTAATCCGTATAGCTGGTCCGGTGTAGAGTACTGGCGTCCCGTCTCTCGCTTGGAATGAATATCCGTTATCAAAATCATCGTCTTTCGGTCGATGCTCATCCCCGATCAATACACAATCGAACGAGACTCCGGACCGGCTAAGCAACTGATCCAGATCAATATCAGCAGTCGACCGATCTCGGTACGGTGTGACGCCGTCATGGAGACAGAGCACGTTCGGCTCGGGTGACGACGACCCGAACTGCATATCGGATGGCTCCCATCCCAGAGGCTTGAACTTCGCAACGTCGTCGATCCCCGTATTTCCCGCTGGAATCCCATACGCGTCAAGCGGCCCGCCAGCAACCGGCGTCGGACTCGTCGAGAGTTCCACGAGGGTACCCTTTCTAACCTGCTGTTGTAACCACGCGATCCCATTCTTCGAATTCGCGTGTTGCGGTGCGTATGAATCTCGATCGTGTGAGCCAATGATACAGTAGACTGGGATCCCTACCTTGGATAATAGCTCCAGCCTCGCCGCAGCGTTATCGAGAGTTTCCTGGTCAACCTCGTGATCGACAATATCGCCCGTATGAATAACCGCATCAACATCCTGCTCAATCGCAATCGTCACGATTCGTGTGAACGCGTCGGTACTCGACACCTCACTGATCCACGACACCGTCTTGCCGCGCCCCGTCACCGCCCGATTCTCATACCCAAGGTGCGTATCACTCACAAATAGGACCGTTACCGCATCGCCCCCTGATCCCTGTCCTGTATTCTCCCGAGCACGGCGAACACGAGCTGGATCAAGCAACACATCGACACCATCACCCGGCCGATCTGCCGCCGGCTCAGCCGGGAATTCCGCCAATAATGAAATCGCTCGATCGACTTCGTTCGTCGAGACGTGTACCGGGAGCACCTCTCCAGACTCTGGTGCAACCGGGATCACCGCACCGGGCGGAACATACTGCCGATCTTGTGGCCGTGGCTCCGCCACCGTGATGGCTGAAAAATCCGTAATCCGTGACCCATCACCATATCGGCGGACGTACTCTTTCCGCTTCTTGTGGTTCCGCTTATTCTGCTGTTCCCCATAACACGACACTTCTTCAGCCAACAGCTCGCCACCGTACAAGACTGATTTCACCGCTCGCTTCCACTCCAACTCCGTCGCCTCAGGCAGCGAGCTATAGAGAACCGAAAGACCGTCATACAACTCCACCAACTCATTCCCAGCACCCATCGTACTCGACAACTCCCTGCCGTACGGTGATATTTGTTCCGTACCGAGCCAGATACTACTACGTGCTCCAAGAGTTGAGGCGCTGGTTCTAAGCCATCCCGACTTGAGGATGTACATATGACCTCACACGATCTCGTCGAGGTGTTTACCTCAACACGGCAGAATCTCCGCGAGGCGGGACTGGAAGATGACTTCTTTCTAGATCTCATCGGGTCCCGGTTATTGATCGAACGCGTGGGTGAATCGAATAATCAAGGATGGTGGGACTCACGCGTTCTCTCAGAAACTGGCCGAGCAAGACTGGAAGAAGTGACTCCTAAAACCCGGCTGCAGTCTCAGATCAACCTTGCAATGAAGGTCGGTCGGAAAGCAGAATCGGATGTGCTCCCTGCGGATTCTATCTCGCTGTTTTCGTTCGGTCCAAAGCTCGAAGCACAACTCGGAGCTGCCATCGAAGACCTCAACGCTTCCGATGAGCCGTTATTGACTGACCTTGAGGGTCTCTCTGTCCAGTCTCTAGAGACCGATTGGGCGGACCCGATTATTGAACAGATGGCATCGAATATCTCCGCCGCTTCCATTTCACTCCCCGATCCGGGGAGTGAGTCATATCGTATCAGCGAAGATGGATTCGACCAGTCCGAGATTGAGGCAGAGAAATGGCGACTGCTGGCCACTCTGTTGCGTGGCTACGGCCAAAATACGGAACGGCTACACGTCCCGTATTATCCACTCAACTCGGAACTTAAATCGGAAAGCGCGTGAGGACTCCATATGAGCAACGAACACCTGGAGCCTGAAAACGAAGACAACGGCGATCAAGCCACGAGTCTTGACCCAAAAATCGCCCATCACAGTACCTACATCGACGAGACCAAGCGAATCCTTCAGGCGTACACCGAATCAGAATCGTACGATGAACTGGAGCGGATGGTGGTCGAAGACAACATCCTGAACAAAAACACGGACGAGTACCGAACGAACATTCTCCGCGAGGTAACCCGGAGACACATCCCGAGTAAAGAAGACTACACCGAGACCCCGCTAATGCGGGTACTTTCAACTGACGTTCGGAGTGATGTAGCCGATTGGTGTCTCTACTACGAGTTCGCCCAAGACCCATTCATCCGCCTCATCACGATCGAATTCCTCTATCCCGAGTTTCAGCGCGGCACTCTCTCTATCCAGGCCGAAGACATCGTCACGTTCCTCAAATCCATCAAGGACGACTATGCTGACCTTCGTGACCGGTCCGACTCAACGATCAATGAGGCAGCAACGAAGTATCTCACTTCACTCAGAAACTTCGGCCTGTTAGAAGGTAGACAGCGAAAGGAATTCGCAGTTACCTACATCCCTGACGAAACGATCGCGTACGTGGTGTATCGTCTCTTCGACGACGAGGCTTCGTCCGCATCGGACGTGATCGAACACGATGACTGGAAACTCTTCTTGATGGATGAATCCGAAGTCCAGCGCCGAATCCGCGATATTTCGCCACAGTACATTAACTATGAGAAACGCGGATCGACAGAACGATTGAGAATGAAACACGAGACGATAGACAAGTTGATCGATGCTTTCTGACTTTCAAACACGACTCGAAGAAGTCGAACGACTTGTTCGTGAGGATAGAGAGGAAGTCGGAAAGCGAGCGGGTGTTCCATTCATCGTGTTCACGTACGATCCCGCCGACGAAATCGAAGTCGATGAGGAAATTCGGAGTCTCATCGAGAAACTGGAGTACCACGACCAAACGGTTGCCGCGATCGATATGCGTGACCTCGTCTTCAGCGTGCTAGAGGAGCGAGGCATCCTCGACAACGTAATCGACCTCGAACGCCGGGATCGTGAACAGCTGCTCAGCGGATTGAAATCCTCACTACTCGACGACGGTGAAATGGGGCAACTGGCATCGGCTATTGCCACGCAAGCCGAAGACGCAGACACCGTTGTTGTGTATCGAATGGGTATCCTGTATCCGTTCGCTAGTGCATCTACGCTTATGGGGCAGTTGGAGACGAACACGCCAGATGACACCCCGATCGTGTTTTGTTATCCGGCGACCGTTGATGACAAGAGTTTAAGATTCCTCGACGAATCTGAGGGAACATATTACCGCGCGAAGGTGATCGGACATGAGTGACACTACTTCTACCTACCAAATCAACGAGATCTTCTACCGGCCGATCAATCGGAAGATCGACCGGGTCGTCAAAGTCGATAACGATGACCCGAGCGTCGTCAAGAAAGAACTCGAAGAGTACATCCTCACACCGCAACTCGAACGGCACTTCTCGGACGCCCTAGAGGCCGTCATCGACACGGAACACGCCCAAACAGAGGACGTTGGGATGTGGGTTTCCGGGTTCTTCGGATCCGGGAAAAGCCACTTTATGAAGATCCTCGGTCACGTCCTGGAAAACCGGGAGTTCGGGGATACGTATGCAGCGGAGATGTTCCGTGATCGGATCGAGGGCAACGAGATGCTCGACGGAGCCGTCTCGTCGGTCACGAACAAATTCGATTCCGAGGTGTTGATGTTCCAGATCGGCGCGAAGGCCGATGCATCTGGAAGTGAATCCATCACCGAGATCATTCACCGTGAATTCAACACGTCCCGCGGGTACGCTTCTATGCCCTGGGTCGCCCAGATGGAACAGGAACTCGAATCACGAGGCGTGTACGACGACTTCGTCGCTACCATCGAGTCAAACACCGGGAAAGACTGGACAGAGGCCCGGAAGGATGCGATGTTCGTGCGGTCGGATATGGAGACCGCACTGGTAGAGTCGACAGACGAGTTCGACGACGAAGACGACGCAGCCCGTGCGATCGACGATGTTCAGGACAACGTTCTGATCAACGCTTCGACCCTCGCGGAAGACATCGTCGAATACGTCGAACAGCAGGAACGCGAAACGGGGAACAACTCCCGATACTTCGTCTTCATCGACGAGATCTCTCAGTTCATCGGAGATGACGGACAGCTCCTCTTAGAACTCCAGAGTATCGTCGAGGAGTTCGGCCAGAAAGGCAAGGGGAAGGTGTACCTCGGAGTCACATCCCAAGAACAGCTCCAGCAGCTCATCCCCGGTGTGCTCGAAAAAGAGGCCGAGGAATCGAAAGTCATCGATCGATTCCCGCACCGGTTCGACCTCACGTCCGAAAACCTCGACAAGGTCGTCCGTGACCGTGTTCTCAGCAAGAAAGGCGACGCCAGGGAAGCCATCGGGAGCCTGTACGATCAGCACGAAGGCATCCTTTCCGCCAGGTACAAGCTCGATTCCGGTCAGAGTCTGAAGCCAATCACGAGAGAGAACTTCATCGATTGCTACCCGTTCCTTCCGTACCAACTCGACATTCTCCCGGAGATGTTCAAGGCGCTGGGCAAAGGCTCGGATGACCAACTCGCGGGCAGCGAGAGAACGCTCATCGATGTCACACAGAGCGTGCTTAAAGACGATACCCATCTCTACGACGACGAACTCGGGGCACTCGTCACGCTCGATATGATCTTTGACGAGATCAGCAACGACATCCCGAGCAACGATGTCAAATCCATCCGGGAAGCCACACCCAAAAAACGCCGATCCAGAAATCGCCAGCCGCGTTCTCAAGTCACTCTATCTACTCCAACAACTCCCCTGGATCCCGAACACCGCCGACAATATTGCAACCTCACTCCAGACGGAGCTCGGCCCCACGAAGCAGTTAGAAAGCGACGTACAAGACACGCTTGATGCACTCGTCGAAGCCGGGCTCGTCGGGCGAAGCGAAGAGGGCTACCGGTTCCTTCGAGAGACCGAGCGTGAACTCGAAAACGAAATCAAAAGCATCGAGGTCGGCCCCGGCGACATCCGTCGCTCCTCGAAACGCTTCTTGAACGACATCCTCGACGAAACATCACGCGTCAACTACCAAGGGAAAACGTTCCAGCTGAATCTGAGCATCGACGGAGAAACCATCACGTCGAACGGACACGTCGATCTCAAAACCTACTCACCGATCCACCAACGGTACGAAGACCTCGACCCAGACGGGTTGAAAACACAGAGCTTCAGCGAAGACGATACGCTGTACTGGATTGCCGACGACGAGAAGCAACACAGCATCTACGAGAAGCTGAAATCGATCTACCAAATCAACACCGTCGTCAAATCGAAGCGTGGGAACGAGCTCAGCCAAGAGGAGCAGGAAGCACTCGGGCAGAAACAAGAAGATCTCCAGCGTCTCCGGAACGAGGTTGAACGCGAGTTCAAACGGAGCTTCCAGCGCGGAACACTCATCTACAACGGAGACACCGAGGAATTCGACACGACAAGCACCTCACTTAGTTCGCTCGTGTCGCGGAAGACGGACAACGCCATTCCCAAAGTCTTCTCCAGCTTCAAACACGGGTCAGCCACGGTCAAAGATCGTCACATCGAGCAGATCTTCGGTGATCTCCAGGGCTCGTCGAACCCATCTGTATTCTCGGACCTCGGTGTCGTCCAAGATGGCGATCTCATCGCAGAGGCCCGAATCGCTTCTGAAGTCGAAGACGAAATTCAGCGACGCGAGAAAGCCGGAGAGTCCCGCTCTGGAAGCGATCTGATCGACCACTTCGCTGAACCACCGTACGGGTGGAGCCGGGAAGTCGTTCGCCTGGCCGCTGCCGTGCTCTTTAGAAACGGATCCGTCATTCCGACACACAAGGAGCGAACGTACGAGACGTATTCCGAGGACGGCGCACAGGAGCTGTTCACACAGGTAACGAAATTCAAGTCCACGTCGTTCGATGAGCGGGAGACCGTCGATGTCGAAACGCGAACGGATGCGAAGCAGCTCCTTGATCGGCTCTTCGACCGAAAGGTCAAATCGACCGACCAGGCCGTCGACGAGGGGATCAGAGAGGCAGCCAACGAGTGGGTTTCAACTACGAGCACACTCCTCTCGCAACTCCAGCGGGTCGACTTCCCGCTAGCAGACGACGTAGAGCAATTCCAGACGCGATTAAACAATCTGCTGCAACAGCCCACATCGGCCAAGCGTATCAAACAGTTCGTCGACTTCGAAGACGAACTCGAAGGCCTCACGAAAACCGCGAAGGATGTGGCCGAATTCTGCGGTGAGACCGGCGGCCAGAACCGGTTGGAGACCTACGAAACCATCCAGCGGTTCATCACGACCGAGTGGGAGTCCCTCGTCGACGAGGCCGATGACCACGCTAGGCTCGTCGAAATCAGCGACGAAGCCCGTGAGGCGGCCCGCCGCGTTGCTGATACGTTAGACACGGAAGGTGTCATCAGCCAGTGGAACAATGTCAAGACTGACTACCGAACTGCCGCCGAAGCCTTCACGAGTACGTACGAATCCCTGTACGAGAAACGCCACGAGACGTACAAGAAGTCCATCGAAACCGTCCGGGCATACGCTGGGTCGGACATCGAAGAAACCGATCTCAACGCCGCTCTATCCGATCTGACGGAACGGCAGGGAGAAGGAACAGTAGACCTGGACATTGCTGATGAAGAGCACATCAACCCGACGCCGTCACTCCCACGACTCATTGAACATATCCAAACCGTCGATGCGTACGAGGACGCTGCGAAAACCGAGATCGACGACTTAGAAGACGATGAAGAAGACGGGACGGTTCGAGAGAGTGTGGATATTGACTCCATCTTCGGAACTGTCGTTGTCACCGATCCGGACGACATCGACCAACCAATCTCCGAGCTCCGGGCAGAAGTCGAGGAACTCCTCGATCAGGATGACGACGTAGAGATCCGCTTCCGATAGCTCATACACCAGTATTCGAGATTTTCAGACTGAATTTGGATCCCAGATGGAACCTCTGAAATCGGCACTCCCACAATTATAAGAGACGCCGACTGCTTTTCCGTGGTATGTCACCACGGGTGGGAATCACGACACGGCACGCCGTCACCCCACCCGTCTCACAGCGGCGTGCCATCCTCTAATATCCATGTCCACAACCCACGGTCAACCCGGTCTCTCGTCGGATCAACGCTCGACCATCCGAAGCACGATCCTCAGTACACGCCACGCACTTGAAGACGAACTTCGCCGTCAGCTCGAAAAATACGGCATCTACGAAGACAAGAGACTCCCGTTGGAGAACCTGACACACCTCTCCGTTGAAGAGATCGAAACTCGGCGAACACTGAATGCAGCTATCGAACGTGAACTCGAATCCACCGAAGGCGACCTAGAGCGGTCAATCACCAACTACGTCCGGGAAGCGACGAAGACCTACCTCAATCGATTTGTTGCGCTGAAAACCATCGAGATTCGCGGTATCATTGAGGAAACCATCACCGAGCGACCGGAGTACGGCAACCGGTCGTACATACACCACACGGTCGCCGAAATCGCAGGCGAGCTAACCAACGCACCTGACGATGGCTTCGGTACCGCACTCGAACTTGCGTACCAAGAGATCGGCGCAGAGATTCGGATGATTTTCGAGGAATCCGAACACACCGTCATCGACCTCGATCCACAGGTGCGTGAAGAAGTTCTCGACAAACTGGATGCCATCGAAAACGAGGCTTGGGAGAGTGACGAGGCTTTAGGTTGGGTCTACCAGTACTTCGGAGAAGAAGAACGCGAGGAGATCGACGAGCGTGTCGATGAAGAGAACTACAAGATTGCAGGAACAGACATCGCCACGAAGACCCAGCTGTTCACACCGCGCTATATCGTCGAGTGGATGGTCGACAATTCGCTTGGACGGCTGTGGCTCGAAATGCAAGGTGAGAGAACCAGTATTAACGATGAGGACAAGTGCTTCTATCTTGCTCCGCTCGAAGACTCGCTGACTGACCGCGAGACGAAATCGGTCAAAGAGATCACCGTACTTGACCCGGCTTGCGGAAGTGGTCATATGCTGTTCTATGCTTTCGACGTTCTCTACCAGATGTATCTAGAAGAGAGTGAAATCGCGGAGAAGTACATCCCCCGTGAGATTCTCCGGAACAATCTCTATGGTGTCGACATTGATTCGGGAGCTGCGCAAATCGCTGCCCTATCCCTCTATCTAAAGGCGAAAGACCAATCGCCGGATGTCGAAATCCCACAGTTGAACATCGTTTCAGCAGACGCCGTGCTGATTAACGGTGAAAGGAAAGAAGAGATACTTGAACGCTCGGGGTCGGAATTGGAGAGGGAAATCTTAGAGCAGATCTGGAATAGTTTCGGGGACATCCGTGAGTTAGGCAGTTTGGTTCAGGTCGAAGACCGCATTGATGAGGTTCTCGACGAATACCGAGAAGAGTTCGAGGCAACCGGCCAAGCACAATTCACGAGCGGTGGTGGGCTGACCTCTCAATCGACATTCGTTGCAGGCGGTGAGGAAGAGTCTTGGGACGAAATCAAGTCCCGGCTAATGCAGAGCGTACAGAACCTCGCTAGTGAAGCGCTCGAACATAATGACCCAATTGAGGAGATGTTCGCTGCCGAGGTTGGAAAAACAGTGGAACTCCTCGATGTTCTGATGGGAGAATACGATACGGTCGTCAGCAATCCGCCATATCTACAGAGTAAAAAGATGGGCGAGACGCTCAAGGACTACATCAGAGACCATTACGTGGGGAAATATGATGTCTATGGCGCTTTCATCGAACGCTGTCTCTCCTTTTCGTCAGAGGATGGCCACGTTAGTATGGTTACTCCAGAGAATTTTATGTTCCTCTATTACTTCCGAGGACTGCGAAAGAAGCTTCTAAATGAGAGTTATTTCATTGAGGCTGCTCACTTATCTGGCCACTCCTTCTCGATGAAGGACCGGCCATTTACCATCCCATTTGTACTCCGTGGAAATCCCCCTAGCAGTGGCCAATACTCAAGATTCTACCGTATGACACATGAACAAGATCGATATGACAGTCATAAGAAGAAAATATCTGGTCTTGACCAGATTGCTCGAACGCTTCGATCTGGGGAACCTCATAAAGATGTATATTCCTTCTCTCAAACTCGGATTGACGATATTGGCAGAAGACCCTTCCTCTATTGGTTCGGTGATGAGACTCTCAGCTTGTTCTCGAAGTATCCGAGCATCGACGATATTGCTGAGGTCAAACAAGGTTTAGCGACTGGTGACGATGACCGGTTCGTCCGAAAGTCTTGGGAGCTCCCTCAGTCTGAGTTAGAGAACCGATTCAAACGCTTCCAAAAAAGTGGTACTGATTCTGAATATTATGATGTTCCTGAGGATTTCGTTGACTGGAAACAAGCCGGTGATCCAATCGCGGAATACGATGGTAGTAGACCTCAAAATATGGACTACTACTTCAAGCAGGGAACGACTTTCCGGTCGTTCGGGAACTACTTTGTATCTCGAATAAAAACCAAAAATACGATCTTTTCACACAAAGCTCACGCCATCTTCCCGAAAGAGGTCTCGAATGAGATACTACTCGCAAATCTCAATTCGACCTTACACCGGTTCATCGCTAATGGATTAAATCCCGGGCTGAATTTTGAAGTGGGAGATGCGAAACGTTTCCCACTAAAAACGGATTACGAATATCAAGAGGAGCTTTTTGAGTTAGTTAAAACGGGAATTCAAGAGAGTAAAACACTCTCCCGGCTAACAGAGATTAGTGCAGACTTCGAAGGATCAGCAATTACAGAATTGCTTGAATCAAGTACAATAGACCTCTTGTATGCAGAGGAGACGACTCAAGCTCGCATCCTTACTGTCCATGGGATTTCAGACACTCTCCTCTTCGATGAATATGAGATCTCCTCTGAGACGCAAGAACAGATGTACGCAAATCTCCCAAAGAACACCTCTAACTATCCTGTGGATGATAATGTTCACGTTGAGTATCCAGAATTCTTGAACGAGTATTTAGATGTATCTGACTTCGATGACGAGCGGCTTGATTCAGCAGTGGAAACTCTCCGGTCATTAGACGGAGTCCCGCTCCGCGAAGCAGCCGAAAAAACTGGGATCTCCCCGTTAACCGTAGCCCAACTTCGATACGACTACGACCTCTATACTGACGATGAGCAGACGAGGACCGCAGGTCGAGTGGTTTCACTAATTGTGGGCTCGCTGTTTGACCGATGGAAAACTGGTACCGAGATCCCCACTCTTGATGACGAGATACTTGCTTTTGACCACTCGACTACTTCAGTCACAAACCTGTTCTCGAAGGCTCTCAACGAACTATTTCAGGATTCAGCGCAGGCCGAACGCACACTCGAATCCGCCTTGGGAGATCAGCCGGTTAATTGGCTTCGAGAGAACTTCTTCCGGTACCATCATGTTGATGAGTACAAACCACGAGGTGAGCGAAGCCCAATCTATTGGCAACTCGAAAGCCCTAACGGTGGATTTAGTTGCTTCATCTACTACCACGACATAGACGCGAACACACTTCCGAAGCTCCGGGGTCAGTATCTCGATCCACGGATCGATGAACTCCAAAATGAGCTTGAAACCCTCAATGCTCAAACTAGCGGGGATAATCCGGATAAAGAGCTCCTGAAGAGGAAAGAAGAAGTCCAAAACGACCTTGACGACATTAAGGAATTCCGTGATACCATCGACGAAATGATTGACGACGGTGTCACAGTTGATGTGGAGAAAGGAATCTGGGAGAACATCAAAGAGTGGGACCAATACGAAGTCCTAGAAACCGGACTTCCAAAGCTGAAATCGAGCTATTCGAGGTAATTCGATATGGGTGATCTCGCAGACAGCATTGTCACGGAACTTCGCCAAAAATTCGACCGACACCCAGTCTGGGTGTGGTACGACGCCCAGGAGAAGTACAAGGGGGTTCTCGACGAGGTCGAAGCTGAACTCGACGATGTCATACTTGCACGCTACGACGACAGCTACTTCGAACTGAAGTTACGTCTCCGAAATGAGGATCCGAATTACGAGAAGAACTGGCTGTTCTACATCCCTGAGTCCCGGAACGACGCTGAGTGGTTCCGCGATGTTCACGCGCTCGGCCGACAGTATCGCGTCGGCCAGGACATTGACGACACACCGGTGACGCAGTTTCTCGTCGAGCATGACGAAGAAATCCCGGACGCTTACGAGGATTGGGGACAGAACCGCGAGTACCAACGGCTGGCGTTCTTTTGCGTGCTCTTCGAGACTGTGGGTCCAGCAATCGACGAGTGGGTCCGTGACTATCTCACTGACCCTGAGGAATACCGCGAAGACATCGAAGATAACGCGATGGCTGATGCGTGGGATGCACAGCTCCGCGAGGAGTACGGCATCGATGCCGGACTGGACCCGAAGGAACTGGCGACCCAACTCCTCTTCGGAGAGGTGACGAGTCGTGCGCCGACGGCACAGTACGACAACCTCGCTGCAGACGATGCTCAAGCTGCGGCGGAGTTTTGCGACGACTGGCAACAGTACACTCCTGCCGATTTTACCCGCTATTCACGAGAGATCGAAGCCGACTACGACCTCACAGAGGCCGTGATCGAATCCGATCAAACCCGATGGAACGCTACAGCGTTCAAAGGTATTGACACTGGCCTGATCCGACTCGTGATGGATCGACTTGCTGAGGGAACGTATGCTGATCTTCCGGAGATCGCGGCGGAACTCAATCGGACAGTCACGAAACGCCGGGACAGCTTCTGGAGCAACGAGGACCTCGTCGATTGGTCGGTGCCTGCTTTGGCGGTTGAGACGCTTCGTCAGATCGGTACCGTCGATGTCGACGACGCGAAAGCGATGGGTTCGACGGAACTCGCAGGACAGTACACGAGTGACGATGGCTGGTGGCAGGTTGACGCAGCCTATCGGCGTTACATCAACGCGACCCAGAAGGCCACATTCCCGTACCCAAAGGAAGCCACGGTGAAACGCCAGGTCACTAACCACTACATGGCCTTCCTTCAGGGCGTCAACCGGCCTCTGGCAGAGATTTTGAGCGACGATCCGACACTCGGAACCCCACAGACCTCGTTCTACGAGGAATTCGCTGAGGTCGAAGACGGAACGGCGATCATTATCTGTGACGGGCTCCGCTACGAACTTGCTGAAGCCATCCGCGAGAATCTGGGCCGACGAACCGATTTCGAGCAGGACCTGAGCGCGGTGAGCGCCGCGCTACCGTCAATCACCGAGGTTGGGATGGCCGCACACCTTCCGGGCGAGCTCGGACTCTCGCTCGACGACGACGAACTCGTGGTCACCAGCGGCGGTGAGGAAATGGCTGGAAAGGCTGAGCGCGTCAAACGACTCAGTGCTGCGGGCTTCGATGTCGTCGATATGGACGAAGTGGGCGACATTTCACTGGAAGAGCTGACCGAGTCCGACCCCGTTCCGCGTGTCGTCTACTCCGGCACGATTGACAAACTCGGCGAGAGTCTTGACGACGATGCTGCATTCAGCCAAGTTGCGTCTCACGTCGACGATGTCGAACGGACTGTCCAGCGTCTCAAACAGGCCGGCTATACTCGCTTCGTGATCACCAGCGATCACGGGTTCCTGTATACGGACCGGCTGAATGACGATCACAAAGTTGAGGCTCCTGACCTTGCTCCGGTCGTCAAACGCCGGTTCGCTGCTGCCGACCGCGAAACACCACTCGTCGATACTGATGAGTTCGTCGAGATCGATCACGAGGCACTGTCGAAACTCGGCATTGATGGCCCCGAGATCAAGTTGCTATTCCCCCGTAGTGTCGCTTGCTTCAAGTCACGAGGTGGGAATATGCGCTACTTCCACGGTGGGATTTCGCTTCAAGAACTCCTAGTCCCGTGTCTCACTGTGACCACGGGCGAAATCGAAGAGAGCGCGTCGATCAGCTACGATGTCTCGATCCCCGATCCGATTACGAACTCCATACTCACCGTAGAGATTGAGGCCAAGAGTGGGCAAGTCGCCTTCGACCCCGCACCAACATTAGAGGTTCGTGCGACCATCGATGGTGAATCAGTTGCGGATGCCGTTACAATGGAGATCTCACCGGGCGACAACAGTGCTCGTGTCCGACTCAAACAGGGAGCCATCTCGGGAGAAGATACGGTCCAATTCGAAGTCGTCGATACTGACACCAGAGAGACGATCACGAGACAGACTGTGAGCCTCGATTTACTCTTCGGAGATGACGATATGGGATTTGACGTGTGAGTGATCTCGGATACAACAACGGGCTGTCGTAGTCGAATCCGAGCAGGATTCATTCACTATCTTGAGTTCTCACTCCTGATGACCGACACCAATATGCCCCCGGCAACATTGCCGTTATATAATGACGACTGAGGACGTAGATCGGAAAGCCCTGGATGTCTTCTCCGGGCGCGTCGTCCGGAAAGACCTTGTTCAGGACATCAAATCCGGGGTAAACGTCCCCACCTACGTTCTCGAATATCTGATCGGACAGTACTGTGCGACTGATGACGAGGAATCTCTGGAAGAAGGCCTCGAAAAGGTCAAAGAGATTCTGTCAAAGCACTACGTTCGTCCCGACGAAGCCGAATTCGTCAAGAGCGAAGTTCGAGAACGAGGACGTTATCGCGTCATCGACAAGGTCACCGTCAGGCTCGATGAGCAACAGGATGCCTACATCGGTTCGTTCGTCAACCTCGGTTTGAGCGATGTCGAGATCAACGAACATCTCGTCAGCAAGCATCCAAAGCTCCTGGGTGGTGGCGTCTGGGCTATCATCGACTTGGAATATCTCCCCGATAATGCGAACAGTCCAAAGAGCCTCTTCGGCATCGACTCGTTCAAACCCATACAGGTATCGAACCTTGATCTTGACCAACTGAAAGATCGACGTAACGATTTCACGCGCGACGAATGGATGGATCTTCTCCTTCAGACCGTCGGCTACGACCCCTCTTCGTTTAGCGACCGCGAGAAATTCCTCTTCTTAGCTCGGTGTATCCCACTCGTCGAGTCGAATTACAACTACGTCGAATTGGGACCACGTGGGACGGGAAAGAGCTATCTCTACCGCGAAATCAGTCCCCATTCAATCCTCATCTCTGGCGGTAAAACCACCGTTGCGAAACTCTTCTTGAACCTGAATACAGGGCGGATCGGACTCGTCGGTCGCTGGGATGTCGTCGCGTTCGACGAGGTCGGGGGACTCCAGTTCAGCGATTCGGAAGCCGTCCAGATGCTCAAAGACTACATGGAGTCCGGAAGCTTCTCTCGTGGGACTGAAGAGCTCACCGCCCAAGCCTCGATGGTCTATGTCGGAAATATCGACCTTGACGTTGAAGGCGTTCTCAAGAGTTCACACCTCTTTGAACCGTTCCCCGAAGATATGCAGGATCTCGCGCTCATCGACCGATTCCACTACTACCTTCCAGGGTGGGAAGTCCCGAAGATGCGGTCCGAGTTCTTTGGCGACCAGTTTGGATTCATCGTCGACTACTTCGCTGAATTCGTCCGCGAACTTCGCAAGGAGTCGTACGGTGACGCGATTAACGAGGAGTTCGCGTTTGGTGACCATCTGAACCAACGGGATGAAAAGGCAGTACGAAAGACAGTCTCTGGTCTACTCAAGCTACTTCACCCACATGGTGATTACACGAAAGAAGAGCTCCGAGAATATCTCGAATTCGCTATGGAAGGTCGTCGTCGAGTCAAGGAGCAATTGAAGCGGATTGGCGGTATGGAATATCGTGCCGTCGAATTCTCCTACCTCGACTTGGATACCAAAGAGGAGATCTATGTCTCAGTGCCCGAGGAAGCAGACGAGGCACTCATTCCCCCCCGGAACACAGCAGGCAGGAACGGTCTACACCATTGGCGAGAGCGAGGGACGCCACGCCCCATTCCGAATCGAGACACAGACACTCCCCGGATCAGGCAAGACGAACATTTCAGGAACGCCTGGAAAGCGGATGAAAGAGTCGTTTGAAACCGCCTGTGACTATCTACAGGCGAATATGCGGGAACTCAGTCGTGAAGATACCCTAGATGAATACGACATCAACGTCCAGGTTCTGAATCCTTCTGATGCGAATGAGGGTGGTGAAACGAGTGTCGGGCTCCTCGTCGGTATTGTTTCGGGAATTCTTGATCGACCAGTTCGGCCACAGACCGTCGTACTGGGATCGATGAGTTTGATGGGCGAGTTAGTCTCCGTGAGTTCGTTGATCGATAAACTCCAGCTGTCTGCGGATTCTGGAGCCAAAACGGTGCTCCTTCCGGCGAAGAACAAAGAAGACTTGCCGAAGATCCCCGACGAACTCCTCGATCAACTCCAACTCGTGTTCTACACAAATCCCCTTGATGCGGCTAGTAAGGCGATTGAACTAGAGTGATTACTCCCTAAGATTCGTCCACTAATTCCCACAGCAGAGCGTTTCCGACCTTTCGACTCTCAACATCGCCTTCCTCTCTGAGACTTTGGAGCTTCAGATAAGCAGTTCTTCGGTCGCACCCCACGTGTTCAGCAACGTCGGTCGTCCCGGCTGCACCGAGTTCTTCAACGACCCGGAGAAAATCTTCCCGAGGATACTCCTCGCTAAACCGACCACTGTTCTCGTCACGCTTCCGGTCGCCCATATCACCGATATTGACCCCGGTTCACTAATGAGTGCTGGGACGCCATCCATTAGTCGAACGTCCAAAGGTTTATGCCATTAGCGGTATGACTAATGGGTGGAAGCTCAGCCATGGGGCGTTAATCAGGAAACGCCCGGGTGTGGTAGCACCCAGGCTGGGTTCAGAATAACCAATCTCGAACCCATGACGAAATCAACACCACCAAATCAAGAAAGTATCGACAGCGAGCTTATTGAAGACATAAACAAACTGAAACTGTCAGATTTGGCGGAAGGGGCCGTTATCTGTCAAGTCTGTGACTCTCGAATTTGGGAAGGCGGACGCATTACTGTGTCCGCTTTTCGATCGAAGTCTGATCCGAAATTTAAGATTGAGGATGTGTTTTGTCGGGGGCATGGAGATGAGTATAATCGCTCGTGGGATCGATCGCTCCGGGAGCTGGTTGTCCAAGGGCGGGTCGGTACGGTGTCAGACGCGGCGACGCAGTCGGCGTGGCTGGTTTTACTGGAACCTGAATTGGTTGTCTTCAGTCCGCGGAACACGCTAGAGGCATACACGCTGGATGATGCTTATCCGGACTCGGGTGCCGATGGTGAGGATGCCCGTGTTGATGTAACTCATTCGGGTGTGGTGACGGAGTCATCTGGCCGTGAGCAGCCGTCGTCGTGGTGTGACAGTGGTGGTTCGCAATGACGGGGGGATCGGAGTCCCCGTCATTCTCGGTGTGGCACCTTGACGGTGAGTTCGAGCTTCCACCTGTCGATGAGTCGACGTTCCCGGATCTGTACCTTGACCTTGGGGTGGATTTGCTTGCGCCGGGTGACGGCGTCGTGACTGATCGGCATCATGCGTCTGCGGATCGGTACGAGGCGGATGATGCGATGAATCAGATTCGCGGGCAGATCTCGCCGTTCACGTT
Organism: Halorubrum sp. CBA1125; assembly: GCF_009742825.1. Lineage (GTDB taxonomy): Archaea > Halobacteriota > Halobacteria > Halobacteriales > Haloferacaceae > Halorubrum. Next base: position 32,664 of record NZ_WPCE01000002.1, on the reverse strand, counting down.
GTCGGGCTGGTTACGGCACGGGTGTGAACGCGTGTTGCAGATTGCGGGGATGTCGGCGTGCCATCCGGGTGAGCCGAATGCGGATTATATGCGTGCGGACGTGTATGATCGTGACTTGAGCCAGGGGTACCACGAGAAAGGAGCCTGCGTTGAGGCAGGCGATACCGACGCTGGCTGTGTTGTCTACGAGTTGTTCGGTGGATTCGGTGACAAACCGGGCGAGTTGTTGCGTCGGCCGATTCGGTTCTCGCCGGTTCGCTCCCAGGTCGATGTTCTCCGTGGTGAGGCCGAGGCGCATTACCGGCAACTGCACACGCAGGTTCGGTCGCGGAACGATGAGGACGGTGGGCAGCCGTTGCGGCACGCGACTCGGGACGTGGTCGGGAACGTCGAGGGAACGTGGTTGTTGACGCTACGGACACTGAAGCCCGAGTTCGTCGGGTTGTTGCTAGAAGCGGTTTCGTTGCTCAATTCGAAGAGTGATACGTTTGAGTTCCAGCTCGGTGGTGCGCGGAATTTCGGTGCGGGGATTGCTGATGTGGGTGTGGTGAATCCGCTGTACACCAAGCGAGAGATCCGTCGCGTGTACAATCGGGCGCAGAACGCCACGAAGGCGATGCAGGAGAAAGACGATGAGTGGCGGAAGACGTACCGTGAAGAGTTCACGCGAGCGTTGCAGGCGCGTGTGAGCGATGCTGACGGCGAGCTGAGTGCGGCGATCGATCGTCAGGACAGTGTCGTCGAGGGAGAGCGAGGTGATCTCTGATGAGTGATGCTCGTGACTTTGTGGATGCTGATGCAGTCGGTAAGACGGTTGCTGATCCGATGGTGGCGGTGTATCGCCACGATGTCCACAAACTCCGGAATCGGCGGCACGGTTCGGGTGCTGACGAGTATCACGGTGTGCCGGTGAATGAGGCTGTCCCGCGAGGTGCGGATGGTGATGCGGCGTTACTGAGCCGACCGTCAGGTGAGCCGGAACAGACGGTGGCGAACCACTCGTCACCGTACCGGTTGTCGTTGCTGACGGGCGAGTCCGCGACTGAATCTGGCCGGATTGAGGCGGCAGCGGATGGCGGGTTCCGATCGTTGGTGACGCCTAGTGAAGCCGTTCGGCTCCACGCGGCGTGGCTGACGAGCGACGTTGCTGCGGCGTTCAACGAGTCGGCGTACTATCCGTACACGTCGCTGAAGTACCACGTGCTGTTGACGGCGGCGCTGTTGTCCGAGTACCGTGCAGGACGTAGCTTCGACGAATTGTTCCTGGCGGTGGGGTCTGGTGAGGCGACGGCCACTGATGGCGGTGTCGAAGCGGCGTTAGAGAGTGGTGTGGTGTCGCCGCATCGTACCGTGTTGTGGTCGCCGCTGGTGACGCTGGTTGTGACGAGTGATCCAGGCGATCGGCCGGCGGCGAGGCTCGGGCCGGGACCGGCGCGGTCGTTTTGCGGATGTATGGTCGCGGTTGACCGCCCAGCCGTTCGAGACGGACGGGGCACGATCGAGGATGGTGTTGGATGCGCAGCTTCGACGGCTCCGATCCTGGTCAACGGCGTTGCAGTACATCGAGGAGTTCGTCGCGTGGCGTGGTGTGCGTGATGCTGGTGCTGCTGATGTGGGGTGGGGGTGGTCGTGATGATGGGGCGCTTCGAATCTCCTCGTTACAGGGCAGCGTCGATGCCGGAATACGACGGTATAGATGGATCTACTGCCCGGGGCACTGGAAACAGGGTGTGTGGTCGTCGTGGTGAAGACAGTGGAAACGGGGTGTGTGGTCGTCGAGATAGAGGGGCGGCATCACTGCGGCGAGGTGCGATGCCGCTGCGGGACTGGTGGCTACAATCTGCCCCTACCGGCCCCTGTATTGCGCCGGCAGCGGCGCTGTACGGCTCGTGGCACTGGAAACAGGGTGTGTCTGGACCGCAGTCCGTGGCGCTTCAGTCTCGGAGATTACTCGGGATCTGGAGTGGAAACGCAGGGGGTGAGTCAGCGTGACACGAATTCAGCAGGTACTGTTCGAGCTGGAGACGGGGTATCTGGGGCACCCGTACTTCGTGACAGGGAACGCGCTCTATCAGGCACTAGCACAGCGTGTCGATGAGTCGATGCGGCGAGGGCTGTGTGTCAGCAACGGTGTGTTCCTGCCGAAGGCGTACGGGACGCCGCCATCGTGGTACTCTCAGGAATCGTTAGGGAAGGTTGGATTGTCGCTACCGCCGGTCGAGGCGTATGATGATCTGTTCCTGCTGCGGGATTCGGCGCAGCGTTGGCTAAAGTCGTCGTGGCCACGAGACGCGCATAACGCCCATCCTGTCCAGTCGCACGGTGGGCGGCTTGCGTTCGATTCGGTCGCGTGGTTTGGTCGCCCGCCAGAGATGCAGACTTCGAAACGATCGGTTCGGTGGTTCGTCCAGTGTTACCTGTCTACGACTGGCTCGCACTCGAAGTCGGTGCTTCCGGTCGCGGATGAGACGCTGGATGGCCTGCAGGTCGGCGGCGCGCGGAACTACGGGTTCGGTCGGTTGTCGATCGTCGATTCACAACTGATCGATCTTGAGGCGTTGGACTACGATCGGATCGCAGCAGCTGATGAGCACTCCATTGAGTTGGTGTCACCGTTCGTCATAGCGACCGACTACCCCGGTGCTGATGATCAGTCCGTGCCGTGGTGGTGGGATGTGTCCCGCCCAGCTGCGCCGTCGAGTGCGGCTGACTGTGACCGTAACAATGAGGGTGAGGTGAGTGAAGCGAGAGGATCCGGGCTACGGCGACGGACGGAACGGCTCGTCGACGATGGAGACGTGTATGACCTAGCGACGATTGACCACGGACAGATTGTCGGGTACGACGGATCGGACCCGGTCAAGACGGCAAAGAACGGGGTATCCCGGGTTGGAACGCATTCGCGGTTCGGATTCGGTGAGCTTCGAGTCCGCCCGGCGAGCGATGATCGCATCCCGGATCGTGCCGAGCTGATACACGACGTTGAGAAGGCAGATGTCTCAGGGGGTGAAGCGTAGTGGTGCTGGAACTGGTCGCGTTCGATATTGAGACGACTGGGTTCGGTGTCGACGACGAGGTTACTGTAATCGGATTCGCGGTGCCGATGGGCGTCCGCGTGTTCGTCCAGACTGGTAGTCGGGATGCCGACGGTGTGGAGAGACGTGTTAGTGATCGCGTGCCTGTACACGTGCAGGTAACGACGCATCCGACGGAGCGAGCGCTGTTTGAAGCAGTGGGATCGTTCACTGCGGACCGGCTCCAGGATGATGACGTGTTGCTGGTGGCGTTCAACGGAGAACGATGGAAGGGCGGGTTCGATCTCCCGTTCCTTCGGACGCGCTTGGCACGGTTGGAGATTGAGTGGCCGTTCCGTGAGCTCCCGTACGCGGATCTTCTGCCGGTCTTAACGCGGCGATTCAATACGACCGTCACATCCTGTGATGGTGGTGACGGTGATGTCGTGTCTGATGATCAGAGGGACTTAGCAGGCGTCTATGACGTGCTGTGTGATGGCCGGTACAGCGACGTGGATCCGTTCGTCGAGAGTGGTGAAGCAGTCACAGCGTTCAATGAGGGACGGTTCGCTGACCTAGTGGCTCATAACGTCGCTGATGTGCTTCGGACCCGTGATCTCGGACGGCTTGCTCAGTGGTATTGCTCGAAATCAGAGTTCTCGGTGAAGTCACTGTCACCGACGGTGCAGAGGTGATGCTCGCGTAACTGTGCAACACCGAGTCTGACGGGGAGCGATGGAAGCGGTCGATCTGATTGAAGCGATCATCCATATGCTGGCCGGAACCGCGCGAACCAATCGAGCAAGCGACCGAAGCTAACAGAAACTGATGACACGAGCTGACGGACACCACGAGTTCAGCAACGAATCGAACGAACAAACGACGACGAGTGAGCCAGACGGCGCGGAGACGCGTACGTCTGACTCAGCGGCGAGCCACGACTACGAGCAGAACCGCGAGAACGCATCGGTAACTCCCGAGACACGCTCTGACGTGTTGGCACGAGACGGTCATCGGTGTCAAGTCTGCGGGCGAGAAGGTCCAGAGCGAGGTGGTCTGGCGACGTTACACGTTCACCATATCGAGCGTGACCCCGTCGGAGTCGCTGAAAACGACTTGGAGAATCTGACGACGCTGTGCCGGTCCTGCCACAGTTGGATTCACCAGCAATCGACGCGTGCAGACGCTCCAGTAACACTCACAGAAGCCGATCTCAGTGTGCTGCTTCCGCAGGACATCGAGATCTTACGGTACTTGGCTGACGAGGGGCCAGCGCAGACTGGTAAGATCGCGGACTCGTTAACGGCGGAGTTGTCGCCAACGACGGTCCGTGAACGCCTTGCAGTCCTGATGGGGCTTGACAACCAGGTCGAGACGCGTGACCGGCAGATCGTTGATCAGGATGTCCAGACGGGTGCGTGGGGCTTGACAGGCCAAATCGAGCATTCTGCGCGTGGTCACATCCCGTCGGATCCGCAAGCGTTGATTCAGCGGGTTGAAGACGAGCAGGTCCGGCAAGCCTTAGAACGCGGTTGTAACCGGCAGACGGTTATGGACGTGCTTGACATTTCTAGGCGGACGACGTTCCACAAAGAGAAGCGAGCGTGTGCGTATGATTTCCCCCTGGATGCGTTTCGCCGCGGTGGTCGCGGTGGGCAGCATCCAGGTGGTGACACCACGAGTGAGACAGCCGACGAGGCAGACGTGAATTCGAGTAGTTCCGATGAGCAACAACGGCTGGATTCCGTTGGCCACGGTGTCGGAGACAGTACTCCGTCTGACCCTACAGGACTAGGAGAGTCCGTTCAGGGCGATCAAGAAGATAGGGATAAGTCGACACCGGACGAGGGAAACGTAATGGTCCGCGAGCAGTTACAGACAGCTATTGCGGCGCTACAGCGGATCAACGCAGAGCTGTAGTCGTCTAAGAACGGACGATACGCGGTCAAATTCCTGTTTTCAACGCTGTTTCTATCACCCTGGGATTTGAATCCAATCTTGAGTTCGCTGAAACAGGTTCCACTGGGAGTGCGAATTCCGGTTAGAGTGGTGTTCCGGTGAGTTCGACTTTAGCGCTGTACTCGAAGTCTCCAGGTGATGCGCTTCGGGCAGCGTTGAAGAGTTTCCACTGTATTTCTCGATCAGGAAGTTCTGTTATCGCGGCGATACGGGTGATTAGGTCTTCGAATTCAAACTCCCAGCCGAGAAGTGGTTCTTCCACATCTGTAGAGATGATCTTGTAATCGGCTTTGGATAGGATTCGGTCTCCGCTAAAATCATCCATCCAGTGGCTGACTACTTCGTGGCCTTGTTCTTGGTAGTATGTAGCGATGTGCTCAGCTTCTTCGTCTGTGAGCGTGAGGTTGAGTTCTGCGTTGACGAATCTCTTGAGTTCGTCAATATCAACCTCAACTTCACTGATCGTGTAGTCTGTCCCAATCTCTGATGTTTCTACCCAGCGGCTGTCTTTCGTGCCGTGAGTATACACGATCGCTCTAATGATGAGGTTTCGAGCCTCATTAAGGTAGTAGTAGCCATATTTATCGAGTTCATCAAGGTCGACTTCGATTTCTGTGCCGTTTGTTTCGATGGTTGTTGTTAGCGTCATAGCTGTTGGGTTGTTGTCTTGTTAGCAACGTGCGAGGGGTGCCCTGTGGGTGTACTGAAACGTGTGCGTATCCAGACAGTCTCACGACTACCTACAAGTGGTAGTCTATTAGCTACGCAGGGTTACCGCGGGCTTCCATCGCCAAAGGGAGCTCTGAAACAATAGTAACTATCGGATCGTGACTTAAATACCCTTGGGGAAAGGGGATAATCCACGGTGGACTGCTTCCGCTTTCGATATTCTATTTCGTCTGCGAAGTCCCCCCGCAGTGAGAAATAAATTATACTTAACATTAACACAGGCCGTCTCACTTAGACTATTACCACTAATGTAAACAGTTCCATCCTCTGCCGCGAGCATTTCTCCGATGCTTTCGAATTCTCTCATTGATTCTAGTAACCGATCGTGTTCGTAGAACCAACTTCGCCTATCAGGGATACCGCTACTCGTCGGCAGAGTCGCCCGACATCTTCGCCGCAGCCTCACGATCCTTGAGAAGCTGCTCTTTGGACTGGCCAGTCGTTTCGACCAGTTCATCAACGGTTGGGATGTCTTTCAGGACCATTCTTTCACTCACAGATTTGCCGGTCGAACAATTATTTCGCACAGTCGTACGCAGGGGCCGCCTCTTCTTAGAGCCAGGCGAAGCCATCGAACAAATGGTTTCTCGTCGACGTAGTCTCCGACGCGGGCCGCGTATGACTCTCGCCGTGTCATTCGTTGTGGGTGGCAAGTAGTTCCTCAATAAGTTGGTACTGGTCGAGGAGATGGGTTATTGTTCGCCCGGATTCTGTGAGGCCGCGGTCTGTGTTCTGTATGACCGGTGTTGAATGGGCGACATCGTTCCGGAGATCCGTGATTGGGTCGAGTTGGCTGCTTGCTTGATGCCCGGCATCGAAGTCGAGTGCTTGTGATGCAGCGTCGCTGTTTCCGATGATAGTCACGAGTGTTGAGAATTGGGCGTAGTGAATCGGGTCAAGTGCGACGCCGGCGTCTTTCGCATCAGCGAGGCGTTCGTCGATGGCGTCCAATATGTCTGGGTGAAGCGGCGTGGTTTCGCGCCAATCTGGCACGTGTTCCTGGATTGTCTTTCGGAAGGCTTGTTCAAGTTGTGAGAGTTTGGTGTAGAGGTGTTGGTAGACTGGCTCGGTGTTGAGGTCTGCACGGGTGAGTATACCCGTGACTTGGTTTCGGTCCGCGAGATAGTAGAACGGGCGGTCATAGAGTGCTTCGAGAACTGTGTCGAGTGGGGAGTCGCTGGCGATGAGGACATCGACTGTGAGCGGTTCTGTAATCTCTGCGAGTGACGTGTCTGGCGAGGCTGTCTCTGCGGCGTCTCGTGTCACGTAGCCAATTGGGCGGCCATCCTCGAACACCGGTGCCGAGTCGTAGTCGCGTTCTGAAAGCCAGTCTGCTGCCGTCGGAACGTCGTCAGCCGGGCATATTTCTGGGTTTGCGGTAGCAATATTGTCCGCGGTGCAACCGTTGGTCATGGTTTGTCGTGTGAGGGGAGTGCTGTAATACCGACGTTAGATTTATTACTTTCAAAAATTAATAGGACTGTATAGATGCGTAACAAGCATCCATACCTCGTATATGATAGTATTCCATACGACGAGGCATCCGATCTGTTTCCCGTCTCTTCACTCCCGACCGATGCAGTTGTCCGTAATGCGAATGCTGAAGAACTGATTGAGGCAACGCCTGACGAGGCGATCGTCGCTGTCGCACCGGTGAGTATGGCAACAGGGTACGCACTGGCCCAAGAACCGCTCACCGCCGTGAAACTCTCTCAGCTATCTGGGACGGGGGCACTGCCAGTGCCGATGGGGGAATATGAGCTGTTGGTACGAGGCCGTCCACAAACGCGCCACAATCACTCACTTAGTGAATACGCCTGATATTCCCGGGATATGTATGATACAGGCGTGCTGTGAGTCTGGCTGCCCGAATGTGACTCTGCTATCGGCCCTTCTGTATTCTCATATCCTGCGCCGAAATACCCGGGTGTTCGATTCACTTTCCATAGAGAACTCTCCGTTTCGCTATCCAGTTAAACTTCATATGGAAACGGGCACTCGTTTATAATATCCTACTGGCGCAACTACGCTATTGCACCGGTATCCTCAGCGACGAATGTCCCTTCCCCGCAGACGGGGCATTGTTCGTCAACAAGTTCATCGATGGTCTTGACCGCGTTTGATCGACACTCCGGACACGCCTTCTCATCCCGGTCGAGATCTAAATCCACCTGCGCTTCGCAGTGGATACAGAAGCAGTAGGTATTGAACCCGGTGCGACGGTCGATCTCTTCCTGGGACGCGTCCTCGCCGATCACGTCTCGCGCTCGTCCCATCTCTCCAGGGTGTGGACAATGGATGCGTTCGCCGTCGTCAGCGATTGCGTACATATAGTATCCCCAGCCGGACGGCATCTCGAACTCACAGTCCGGGTTCGTACAATGGAACTCGAATATCTGGGGCATCGGGACGAGGTATACTGGGACGACAGTAATCAGTTTCCCTGACACGAGGCGACTTCGGTTAGACTTCGTTCTGTAGAACCGGACACCCGTCTCTATGTGGGATTACTATTTGATGTAGAGCGTCTTGATCCTCAACCCGCGTCTATTAGTGAGCTATATTCGGCTCTGTTGAAAGCCCCACGAACGGATAGAGGTGGCGTGGGAAATACAAGGATATATCCAGCACAGCCAACATCGGCGTGAGCTGCCAATCTCACTCTATCATCACTGCCCAACAATAATGCATCTATGAGAGAGATCAGCAAATATGCTGATTGACGCGCTTACTAGGGTGTTCGGGGCTAATCTCCCGATATTCGCCTTGCTGTTCGTTGGGATCGTGGTCGAGAAATACTACGTGTCCAGAGTAACGACATTCACGAACGTTCTCGCGTTGAATATGTCGTTTCTGGGCTTAGAGACAGCACCAAGATTCCTCGTTTGGTACGGTGACCTCGGATTGATTCTTGGAGTGTACGGGATGCTTGCGTATCTTGTAAATGCTGAGATCGGGAAGCTGTACCGTGTACCGGCGTTCACGATGTACGCGTCGCTCCCGGTCGCGGTCGTTATCCTCGCGGCACCAACGGATTGGTGGCTCGCGTTGCTCGTCGCAGGGACAGTGAACTTCGTCGGGGGAGTAGTGCTCGAATCAGAGCTCGGGATTGATGTCGCTCACTGGGGACCTAGGCACGGCGAAGTAAGTCGGTTCATCGACACCAGGAAAATGGAATTCATCGATCCGTACGGAGTACATCAGCACGTGGATCTCGAACTCGGGAAATTCGAACGACGCTGACCGTCGCGTTCCAACCGGCGTCTACCCCACGATCCCTATGGCTAGTAGCACCTGAACAACCGCGAATAAGATTAGCAGCACCGAAGTGCCGAACATAGCTAACTGCAGCCGCTTCGGCTGCCGGATCGACGCGTCGTAATGCGAATTGTCCCACACGTGGAAACTGTACGCTGGGTCAGCTGATTTTGCACGTCCGGATTTTAATTCTCGGCGGTCGGAACCACTCTTTCCTGACGCCCCACCGGTAGCAATACCGAAAACCCCGTGGCCTTCGTACGCTAGAACTTTCCCACCGACAGTAACCGTCGTTTCCTCTCCACGGTCCAAGGGGCCGAACTCGACTTCGTTGGTATGCACTACTTGCATCGGGTTCGTTTCAATTGTCCATGTGAACGCGCTTTCTTCACTGAAATCGTATTTTGCGTCCTTGTTCCGGATGTGTACGTCGAATTCGGGTTTGTCGCTCGTATAGTAGACCGGGTCCGGTGCTTCGGCGGGTTCGACATAAAATTCTAACCCGTCAAACACGTCGATTGTTTGTGTTGCTGGCATACGAGCCGTGAGGAGAGCAATCGGGTTATATGTACTGTGGCCCGCTCGTTTTGTAGATCAGATGTCTGATAAAGTGATGAACGACCTTGACTCGGAATGGACCGTTGAGTGGGCGACGCCGAAGCCGCACGATGATGGGGTTCTCGATACCTTGGTTTTGAGCCGAGAGAAAGCCAGTGAGTATGGTGACGAGCTTGTCCAATCGTTGCGGGTCGACGGGGAGATACTCCGACGGTGGGGCCTTGATCCGAACGAACCGTTCGCTTGGATGGTTAAGGATGGTGAGATCGTCACGAAGCAGATTTCGCGGCAATTGTTTGAGCGAGTTGCGGAAAGCGAGCGGGATGGCGCGTACTATGCCCGCGAGACTCTGAAATATCGAGCGGAACGATGCCTTCGCCAGTCGTCTTCGTACAGGTAGAGGCGGATACCGAGTAGTTCACGGAACCCGGCTTCCTGGATTGAGAGTGTTTTGGCTCCGATCATTTGTTCCACTCTGAGGTGAACGGTTATCAGACCAAGTTGTGTAAGTGGTAACGAACATTATGGCGGAGCAGTTTGATCTCCCGCTGGGCGGCAGGTCTGAAACAACGGGACACGTTGAACTCTTCAGGAGCTACGGGCGGTTCGAAACGTACTTTGAGGACGCTGTCCGGATGCGTGTCGTCACGTACTGTGATTCACCGGAGTTCATCCTTGAACTGTTTGACCGCGTTGAGTCGCTTGAACAATTGGAAGTAGTCGCGGGTGACGTTGCGGATTATCGGGAGCGACTCATCGATAAACCAGAACTTGCAGATCGGCTTGAACAGCTCAAACGAGACGATAAGTTAGTGATCTATCTTTGCGAGACGAAAGAAGTACACAGCAAACTCTACCTGATCGAATACAGCGCTGAAAGTGACGACTCGGACGGGAGTGACGAGACTGATGCATCCCAGCAAACTTTCGAGTGGACCGATTCGGACTCGACTGCAAGTGGCGGTGGAACTGATATAGACGAGTCAGAGGATGCTGCGGAGACAGAGACGGTGCGGCCAGCGACGGCGATCGTTGGGTCCCCGAACTTGTCGAGTAACGCGTGGACGCGGCAGGCGAATACCGGGGTCGTATTCGAAACGGCGACGGACACATCGCTGTGGGGCGAGCTCGTCGATTTCTATGAAGAGCACCGGTCCTACAATAACGACGGCCCGTTTCTCGATGATCTTACGGAGCGGTTGGAACGGACATCTGATGACCGGGCAGAGGTGGTCTCGCTGTACACTGAGGGGAAGGTGAAGACCCGTGATGAAGTAGGCGAGCTTCACGGACGGCTTGATGAGCGGATTGAGTCAGAGGTGGATGAAGTCGATCTGGTACTGGGCGATGAGACGGAGCTGAGTGAGGGTGCTGAAGAGAAAGTCGACGAGCAGCAACACGAGTCAGATGACGGTGAGAGTGAGGGATCAGCAGAGGATTTAGATCCGGGTGACGAGAGTGAGACGCGAATCAACCTCTCATTGCTGGGGCATAGCGAGGATGCGATTGAGGCGTTGTCTCGAATGACTGATTACGACGCGTCTCTCTCCGGTGATTCACTGACGACGACGCCACAGGCGGTCCAGCAGTACAAGCGCGATGTCTATGAGGTGCCGACAATGCGTGTCCAGCGTGCACAAACAGGTGATAATGCTCCGGTTGAATTCGGGCGTGCACTGAGCTTCCATACTGATGGGCGGGTCTACCGGGTAGGACAGCCGCTGCCTGACGATCCAGATGTCGTTGATACCGCCCTGTCCGATTTAGAGGGGTATTTTGAGACGGTCGACAAGTACGGGAATTGCAACGATGAAGACGCCGTGAAAGCGCACATGACCGAGGCGTTGCTGTGGATGTTTTGGGCACCGTTTGCGAACCGTGATGCAGCATTCTACGATCAGTACGGGATTGACCTTGACAAGGCGCTTCCGAACCTCTACATCTACGGCGAGTCGGACGCCGGGAAAGGAACATTCGCACAGTTCGTGCTGTCGATGATTAGCGGGGGGCGAGTCGTGAATCCGGTTGATGCCGACGAGGTCGGGAAGCGGAAAGTACGGGGAATGCGGTCTGCGAATACTGCGTTCCCTGTCGTCGTCGACGACATCACGAAAGATACCGTGAACCGGTTGGATACGTTCCGAAACTACTGGGGGAACTGGACGCCGGAAGCGAGCTTCCCGCTGTTCGCATTCATTAGTAACGACAAACGGCCGGATGAGTGGTTCCGAAATCGCTCGAAGATTTTGCATTTCAACGTGAATTTCGACACGAGCTACAAGGGTGAGGCCGAGGTCAACCGGCTGATCGAGCAGGATAATCCGCTGTTCCTCTGGTTCACCCACGAAATGCTGACCCGAGAGCTGACGCTTTCGAATGATGACGATGCGTTACGGACGGCACGTGCCGTGATGCTGGAGTTCTACGAGTATGCTGGTCGTGACGTACCGGAGTGGTTCCCACGACGCCCCGCCGAACAAGAGCATGATGCGGGTCGTGACCGCTGGTTCGATCTGCTCAAGCGAGAGGATATTACGACGGAAGACCAAGGCGATCGGCTTCGTGTATCGTTCCCTGAAGAGATGTCGACGGATACCTACACGTATGCGCGGGATCCGCCCACCGTTGCGCGTGTTGAACGCCGTGGACGCGATCTGCTGATCAAATCACCTGCCGAGTTCCTCGACTGGTTGGGAGAGCCGCCAGCTGGCGCTGAATTGGATGGACGGGTGAGTGAAGGAACAGGAGCGGAAACAAGTGAGTCAGAGAGTAGTGGCGGGGTGATTGGCCGCGTCCGAGGATTGTTCAGCTGATACTCCTACAATGACGGATTGCTCCCTCTTTGAGACGGTTATCGCTGTAGGTCGACGTTGAGAATCAGTTTCGCCTATATCTGGGGAAGAATTCGATTGTAGCGCCCTGAACTGTCGAACACGAGAAAGGTATTCACCGCGCGCGTTATCTCCATAGATACCTTCACGAGCGGTATGCCTACGATGGATTATGAGGCAGCGGTGAATCGAACATTAGCGTATATCGAGTCGGCCACCCACATCCACCCCGAAAATAAGCAGCTCATAGCCGAGTATCACCGGGATATGGTTCTTGCAGATATTAGTTCGGCGCAACAGCAGAAGGTGCTTGCCCATTTCAAGATCATCACAGATCACGTGGGGCAAACACGGTTCGTGGATCTGGACAAAGAGGCGATCGTTGATTTAGTCGCGTGGTTGTACACACGTGGAACGTCTTCCTCTACTGTCGTTGATTACAAGCAAGCGATCAAGCAGTTCTGGAAGTGGTTGAATGATGGAGAAGACCCTGAGGAGACGAAGTGGATTCGACGGGGCCCCGTAGAACAAAAACGGATTTTGCCCCAGAGTCTGCTCACTCCAGCAGATGTTCAAGCCCTATTGGAAGCGTGTCATAACGACCGTGATCGTGCATTTGTAGCCGTCTTATGGGAAACCGGAGCGCGGATCGGAGAACTCATCGACCTAGAAGTTGGGCATATCGAACAGACGGGACTCGGAAAACAGATGGTTGTCTCGGGGAAAACCGGGTCGCGCCGACTCTTGCTCCTCGAATCTGAATCGTATCTTGAGTCATGGCTAACAGCACACCCGAACCAACGCCCTGACGCGCCACTCTGGTGTAAAATCGACACGAAGCAAGGGTCTCCAGATGAGACAATCAGTTACCAGTACATTCGTTTGCGGATTTTAGATCGTGCTAGCGAACAAGCCGGGATTCAGAAACCGGTGAATCCGCATCACTTCAGACATAGCCGAGCGACGTACCTGGCGAATTACCTCACTGAAGCGCAGATGTGCGCGTGGTTCGGATGGGTTCCAGGCTCCCGAGTCCCAGGACGATATGTACACCTGTCTGGCCGGGATATTGACCAGGCGTATGTATCGATGCTTGAGAACCCTGGCTATACGCGTCTTCCAGAAGCAGACGGGTCAATAGCGCCGAGTGCTTGATGCGCTGTAGGCGTTTCCCCCGTCGGATCGTCACTCGTCCCAGAAGGCTTTGATTCGGTCATCGAGATCGGTAAGAACGGTTGCGAGTATATCTCGCCAGTCGTCGGGATAGTCGGCATCCTCTCCGGGTGTCGACGCATCTGGGGGTTGATGGAAGTGCTCGCGGGTGTTATGGTCATTGGGGTGCCGATCCCATCGGCACTCCCACTCGTTACCGGTCTGGTATTGCTCCGAATAATGGATGCTGAAGTCGTCGGTCTCGAACCAGCGGATTCGTAGATACGCACGGGTGACGCCGCCTGGAAAGTATCCGAGATCGTAGTCAGCGACGACTGCGTTCGGCGCGTATTCCGGTCGTGTCTGGATGTCGTCGAACCGATCACTACGGGCGAGGTGGGCAGCAATCCGATCGAGGATTTCTGCATCGATGGGGCCGCGACTGGGTGGGTCTGCCGTGTCCTCAGGCATCGACTGGACCGGGCTTGCTACCGGCGACTGGATTGTTTCCGCGTGCTTCGTCGAGGAGCGCGGCTCGCTGTTCGAGTGTCTCCCACTCGGAGAGCGCTTCCCAAGCTGCTTCGGTGGATAGATTCTGCTCCTGGGTGGCGTCGACGAGGGACACATCGTCCGGGTGCGTTGCATCGAACTGCGCTCTGTAGTCTTCGATCTGGGTGAGCGTGTCGTCGAGGGCGTCAACGATCTCCTGCTCGGAGTATTCCTCGCGGATCCGGTCGATGCGTCGCCACTGGAAGTACGCGTCGTTGCGTTCGTACCGGACTGGACGACCGTCGTGTCGCTGTACCATCCCCATCTCGTCGAACCACTCTAGGTAGTCCCGGGCTGTCTCGGTGTCACAATCGGCACGATCGGCGATCGTCGAGACCTTCGTCGGCGTCCGCAGTCCGATGACAACGTCGAGGAGCCGCTCTCGGATTGATCCACCTTTGAGAAGCGAGTCAGGCGATTCTAATGCGTCGAGATCAGGCGGTGACTCCTCGCCGTCGTATGCATCACCGGGGATGTCTGTGAGATCCATGTGTGGGGGTCCGTTGCTGTAGCTACTTGCTCTGGCGATATATATCTATGGAACGCTGAATTATTTCTGCTTTAGCTGGGTTCACGACATCGCTGGATAGACCGTATCTCAAAACAAGCAAGATATTTATATATAGGTTTCGTGATTTGAGACAAGATGATCTCTGAACCGGAACTCACCGTCCTCTCATACCTCAGTACCGAGGGAGTGGATGGCGTGGTACAGCGGGAGTTAGCTGATGCGCTTGAGTGGGATCCGAGTCACACGTCTCGCGTGGTCTCGACCCTTGCCGAGCTCGGGCTGATTACCAGAGAGCAGCAACACGGTCGATACCGCGTTTCGTTGTCGAACGCTGAACCGGCTGAACGGTTTGCAGACCTCGCACGTGAATTCCCGCACGTCGATTTCGCTGGCCTGATTGCTGGGTCGACCATCCAACTCCTGTACCATTTGGATACTGAACGAACGGCTGCGGAACTCACGGATTGGACTGATGTGAGTCGTGCAACGGTCTACCGGCGACTCAAACAGTTACGAAACGTCGGTATTGTCACGAAACGCGATAGCCGATTTGCACTGACGAGTCAGTTCCAGGGATTGGCTGCGTTTGCACGGTCGCTGGTACGCCATATGCATCGACAGGAAGCACGCGACCACGCTACTGGTGTCCGTCTCATCTGGATGGATGTTGATGAGTACCTGTTCAGTTGCCGGACGGACGTGACTGCGTCACTCTTTCATCGGACTGGTCCGGATGCACTCGAACAATACGGAATCCCGCTGTTAACGCGGGAAGAGCAGTACTATTTCCGCTCCGAGGATCGAACCGAACTCACTCCGGAAGACCTTGTCTGTCACTTGCTCCTCATTGATGATGGCGCACGGTACAGATCATACTGTCTATTACTGATCACAGCCAGTGAGATTGGTGCAGAGGCACTCACGGAGACTGCAGCCCGGTACGATCGAGAATCCGACCTCAACCTCACTGAAACCGTTCAGGCGCTCTGTACGTACCTCGAAACCAGCGGTGATGTGGCTGGGGAGAAGCTTCCTGAATGGGACACGTTCAAATCGAACGCGGCTGATTACGACATATCTGTATGACGCCTCGCCCCCAGTTCGATGCCGCGTATATCGAGGCCGAACTGCAGGAACTTGGAGCGGCTCTGAACACCGAGGTTACAGCCTTTCTCATCGGTGGCGGGGCGATGGCGTTCCGAGGACTGAAGGACACGACCAAGGACATCGACTTGGTCGTCACGACCGAGGTGGAGTTCGACCGATTACTCGCCGCATTAGATAACCAGGGATACGAGGAAGTCTCAGACCTTGACGAAACGTACCAGCAGTTGGGGGCGAGGTTGTGTGTCGAGAACGACGATGGGTGTCGGATAGATGTGTTCAATCGGCAGGTTGCCAACAAACTCATCTTCAGCGATGGGATGCAACACCGGAGCGAGGACCATCTCTCATCTGGGCAGTTGTCCGTCCGGTTAACGGCGCTGGAAGACATCTTCCTATTCAAAGCAGTCGCAAAGCGCCCTGACGACATCGATGACATGAATACACTGGTACAAACGAATCTCGACTTCGACGCCATCGAGCATGAAACCGCAGCACAGATCGAGTTGCTGAATGGGAAGCAATTTACGACCCATATCCGTGAATCGCTGGATGAATTATACGACCAGTACGAGGTTCAAACACCGCTTGAAGAGGTCATTGATGAGTACTACGCGCAGTATATGGATGAGTTAGAAGTCAGACTCGTGTTGAGTGAAGACGAGCCGATGTCCGTTGAGGCGATTGCAGAGGAACGTGGCCTCGATCTGGATCACGTCGTCGAGCAGTTGGATCAACTCGAAGCCTACGGGTATGTCGAGCAGAGTGATTCAGGCTTTGTTGATACGGGCAAGCGAGATGCGTTCACCGAATGACGTTATGAATTGTCAGATGACCCTTTCTCTTGGTGGAGTTCTCTGAGATAGGCGATTGCGGCGACACCGACGTTGATCCCCCAGACGTAGTCATCCTCACCGAAGGCGGCCGTCCCGGCCATGCGGTGCGTGTAGCCGTCGACGAGGGTATGCCGGATACAGCTCGCCACGTCGTCCTCTCCGAATTGGGTGATGGCGTTGGAGATGTACTGGTCGAAATGAGCGTCTGGATGGTTGCGGGGCCGTGGATCAGCAGCTCGTTCGACCGCGAGGTCGATGACTGCGTCAATCGATGGATGCGATGTCTTTCCGGTGTTTTCTCGAACCTGGTATTCCCCGTCTGTACACATATGTCTACGTTGATTTCGTAGGTGAATCAGACTTTCAGTAGGTGGTCGTAGATTCGCTCAGTCGTTTGAATGCTTCCGTGGCGCAGTCGGTTCCGAACATCATAGAGCGTGTTCCCCTTTTCGTCGTTCATCATTCGATATGCCACGCTGTGTCGCAGAGCGTGTGGGGTTACGTCACTGGCGTCGCCCCGACTACCATCGACCTTGTAGGGTTGGACACCGGCCTCGTCAGCAACCTTGTGTAGCATATTCCGCACGCCTTGTTCGGAGATCCGATCCGCAGAACGGGACGGGAAGAGACCCGGTGAATCCTTCCACCGGGTATTGAGGTAAGCTGAAAGGAGTCTCGTGGTATCGTTTGAGAGGGTGAGTGTTACTGGTGGGGGCGAGTTCTCGTTCGGGTAGTCTTTCTGAATCTCCGTAGGAAGATAGAGCTCCTTATTTCCGTTCCGTAGCAGGCTCACGTCGACTTGAACGAGTTCCCCGACCCGCAGCCCAGTATCGTACATAAACGCGATGATGGCCTCGTTCCGTTGCTGTAGATATTCTGCTCCAGTCCGATAGGATGCCGAGCGGAGTGTCTCGACTTGGTCTGGTGTCATCCAGACTTTGGCCCGAACTTTGGAGTTTGCAGATTCACTCATTCTGGTAGCACCTCTTTATATACTGTTATGCGTCTCGACCACCTTAACTTTGGAGTCCATAAATAAACTCCAAAGTTCATATGACTGGTGTGAACTGAACGGTGTCTCCCACCCTTTACGAATGACTATTTCACCGGTCGACTGTGGAATTGACCGGCCGTCCATCCAGCGCAATCCGTAGCGCTTTGGACGATTCGGAATAGATAATCAGCACTCAATCTATCTGCTGGTGGCCTATCATTAGACCAATAAACTATACAAAACCCTTCTTCGAATATATATTGGTTATTTGATTAATCCCGTGTTGTCTACAAGAGAGAAAAATGAATAATTTGGGAGATAGCGCCCCTATTGTTGTTTATGATTCGATAATATAGGAGAATACAAAACTGATTTGGGTCGGCCTCTTCGGGCAGTTTTTGCATTTCTCTATATTATGAGTGACCACGTAAACACGTCATTCGGCCGGTTGCAATATATGACAGAATGTCCTAATGTATTCTTATTTTAACTTCCGCTAATCCATTCGTATTAAACTCTGAGCGTTCCTGATGATGACCCACTTTCTCTGCTACTGGACAGCCTGATGGTGAGGGTGCCATAGAGATCTTTCAACGGTTTGGGTTCAATAGTTCAGTCTGTACTAGGTGACTGATTTTTCCATTCATCAGGCACATCAAACCAGTGGCCTGTAATGTCGCATCTATGGAACTCCATTCCTTCCTCGGTGACCTCAATTGCGCCGATGCTTCGTAGCAGCCGGAACATATTGGCATTCGGATTATTGACGTTGAACCGTGCATCCGAATTGGCGATGTCGTCCAGCCACGCTTCAACGAATGCAGATCCGATACCCTGTCCACGGAACTCCGGTAAGATGTATAACTGCCCGAGTTCCGGTTGGTCGCTATCGTAGTTCCATGTGATGTAGCCGATACAGTATTCCCCATTGAAACACAAATGTGCGTTTGTCTCCCCAGGGACGTAGGCGTGAAAGCTGGAATCGTTCGCCTTCGCTTCGGCATTCAGGACTTTCGTTGCAAATTCCTCTCGTGCAGTTCGGGGGCGCGTCATCCACACCCCGTCGGTGACATCTGTTCCTGGATCATCCGGCAGCTGGCCAGTCAACACCCAGTCTGTTTGTAATAATTGCTCTGGTGGCTGTGGCCCGTTGTCGGTTTCGATGGCGATGTTTTTCGTACAGTGGTGGCAATGATACGCGTCCCACTCGCCAATGGTGCATCGATGTTCTTGGATAAACGAGATTACTTCCCCGCAATCTGCACACTCTACCGCTGAGCACGTTTCCGAACGATGATCGGTGGCATAGAACGCGGCGTCACAGGCATCGCACGTCACATCGCCGACCGTTTGCGCAAAGACGGTTTCGCCACAGTTTGAGCAGGTGACGGCAGCATCCTGAACAGTTGTCGGTTCGCCAGAGCCCCAGCGCGTCGCTCCTTCCAGTATAGTCATCATTCTAGAGGCCTGCGGGACCGGCGGTAAACCTTCCGCCCACACGGTTTCTAACGCCAGATCGCGGTGTTGAGTAGTTCCTAACCTGGTAACAAGATCCGGTCGTTCTGTTCCCACTTCTGTGCGGTCATTCTGAGTTTGATCTACGGAGACAAGTCTGTCGGGGTTTTGTTGGGAGTAGATTCCCGGTGACGTTACTCAGGAAAAGGAAATCAGAGGAACTCTTCCAACGAGTGGTCCCCATCGCTTTCTTCCGTCTCCAGCTCTTCAGATCCGACCTCTATAGTGTCTGCTGCTAAGGTTCGGTCAAGAGTATCAATTCGATTTTCCAGCTCGTTCATCTTGCTGAGTACTTTTTCGAAGTCAGACTGATGGTCAGTCTCGATGTCGAGCACTCCTTTCTGGGCCAGGTGTCGTTCGATAACGTCATCGAAGTAGGGGTCCAGATACTCTTCTTTCATATAATCTGGATCTTCCCACCCGCCGAGTGCTGCGATGAATTCGATATTGATCCCCTTTCTGTAGAAAAGGTTGGTTGCAAAGTATCGCCGGAAGTCATGGAACGTCACTTCGAGGAAATCATCATCACCGGTTTTGTTGGCTGCCAGTTCCCGTGCATCCACCATATCGTTTTGAAGAGTTCCTTTGGAGTTCGGATAGAGAGGAGATGACGGTCTAATGTTTTTCCGTTTGCTGTACCGTTCGATGTCCCCACGTAATGAGTTGGGGACCCAGGGTTTCCGTGGCTTCTTGCTATTTTCTTTCCGTGTTTCCTTTCCCCATACGCGCATAAAGAAAATCTCTACACCGGGGCTTCGGGATTTCTGAATCTTATCAAGCGTTACCTCAAGAACCTCTTTCTTTCTCAGGGAGCATTCTCCACCTAGTCGAAAGGCGATCTCCGCTCGATCACGGGATGCGCATTCGATGATTGTCTCATATTCATGCGGCTCCATAAAGACTCGATAGCCGTCTGAGTTGGAGTGGGGGGCCAACCTCATCTTTACTGAACCTCTTCCAACTCTTTGATTCGCTCCAAATCTTTCGTGATGGACTCTACTGATGCATCCTCTCCGTATTCGACGAATGCCGCTATCGCTAACGCCCGAACGAAATCGTTGTTACTGTGTTTGATCAACCGTTCGAGTTGTTCTTTGTTTTCTCGTACGTATTCACCCGGTGAGAGGCTGCTGTCCTCGTATTCGGTCATACTCTAATTAGGAGAGGTGTAGTATTCTGAGTTATCAGAAAGAAGTGACTTCACCAAAGTAATGTATTTATGTTTGAGATAAAAACACGACAGAGAACCTCTCTAACCACAGAATATGCCCCGGTGAATTTATGATATTCCCAAGTATTTCTAGGGGCCGTACAGGATCGTCTTTGGACTCACCAATCCCACATCTGGCTAGCTTATTTACGTATAGACTTGATAAATTGAATTATAATGGACAATAGTGGGTTCGAGAAAGTAATGGAGTACAAATACGCACAGGTCGTGCTGAAAGTATTGCTGAATGCAGAAGATCACAGTTGCGCGTTTAATCAACTACGAGACGAAGTCAATGCGATCACTGCAGATGACTCATACGGTGCCGAGGAAATAATTGAAGGCGGAGAGTATTCTACTGCATCCTTGAGTTCGCTACTTTCAGCAGCAGAAGATGCAGGCATCGTTAATCACAAGCTCGATAATGAGGGAAATAAACGATGGGAACTGTGTACTTCATCGCTGTCTCAATTTCAGAAAAATAGAATCCGAGACAGAAACAGTCCAGATGTATCACATGCCGATACAGCAAATGTTGACCATTACGTGCCAAATACCGATTCTAAGTCCTCATAATGTCCATTACCTGGCGAATGACTCGTATATTGATGCTTTTTATCACTGAAAGATGACACGGCGACCCGTGTGTTTTTAAATGTTTTGTTGCTGAAGTGATTTCACTCACGAATTGGGAATTATCCCCCGGGTCGAATGATAGGGTGCGTTATGACAGAACCGAATGACGACCAGGGGACTATGGTCCGCTGGGAAGACCACATCGCACCGATCCTCGAACATCCGGACATCCACATCCGGAATAAAGCGCTCGTAGCAGTCGCGTGGGAGTCGCACGCACGACCATCTGAGCTTCACCGGCTCACCTTCGGTGACGTGGAAGACAGAGGCGACCACGTTGCCATATTGATTACTCGTCGAGATGGTCAGAAACGATTACTCACTCTCGACGAATCGATGCCGTACTTCAAACAGTGGGTACAAGCAGAACATCCAGTAACTGAATGGCTTGCTCCGGATGCCGACCCACTAGAGGATGCTTCCTCGGAGATGCCAATCTGGACACAAATCGATTCAAACAAACGTATTCCCTATATGATGTTATATGACATTACGAATCGTGCCTGTGAACGCTCTGATGTCCCGACAAAGTTCACGTTGCATGATATTCGTCGATCACGAGCGAAACTGCTGATCGCCCAATCGGGTCTGAGAGCTCACCGCCTTCGGGAGCTATTCGGATGGGGACCCCAGGTGCCAAAGGAGCTCATAGAAACAGCCGAAGATGGTGACCTCGATGAAGACAGTAGACCCCAACTCTGTATCAGGTGTCCAAATTGTGGAGTATGGACTCTACGAAACCGACCCTGTATCTGGTGTGGGCTTAGTCGCTGATAAGCCGTTTTCTGCAGCGAACTGGCGAACCAAGTTTCAGTTTCTCTATATTTCGATGCCTAACAGCAAGCAGTAGTCAATCGCGTTCCGGACCAGAGTGATCGTTGTCGATTACTCAGTCGCTTCTACAACAGGGCCAATTTCTCCAAGACCCTCGAATCACAAGCATCTGTGATAGAGTAGATGATTAACATCCCTTCTGCAGTCCTGAAGTCCTTGCAAGGTAGCTAACCGGTTGAAGCACTCAAATATACCATTTATATAATAGCTATGGCCAAAATTAAGCTGACTGCCTTAGTTCCCAACAGAAAGTACGGAAATTCCGATGACTCGTGAACACGTACAGGCTAATGAACAGACGAGCGAGACTGACCAAGAGATCGATGAAAAACCGGAGATGGTTCCGTCAGCACAGCAACTGCGTGACCATCAACCCGATGCCTACACGACTGGATATGATCCCTTTGGGGAAACACGAGTCGGAATCGGCACAGCCAACGGAGACATTGAACGACTCGTCAGACTGAACGAGGGTCGACACCACAGTGATGGAGACCACAGTGCGCGTGAAGCCGCACGTGATAAGAAACGCATCACCGAATCACTCAGTTCAACCCTTGATGTTCCAACCTATCAGAAACGTCGGGCTGTCTCTGCGATGAGCCAGATGAATCTCGACCGCTTCGGCCAGCAGAAGCAGATTGAGAAAGTGGCCCTCTGTACAATCGGGATCGTCGTTGATCGTGAGCGTAGGCGCTACTTCTTGCAAGGAAACGACCCAACCGAAGTCGATCTCTCCGAGGTGGGCCAGCAGGAGTTTCCGAAAAGATTCAGCCAGGAGAAAGACTTCCAAGACCTTTGCACACAGTATGGGGTCTCCGGTGACGACCACTACAGTGTGACCCAACTTGTGAAAGCGGAACTCAAGCGAATCGGGTATTTCGAACGGGAGAACCAGCCCCTTCGGTAGTTCTCATATGATTGCTCGACCTGTCCTTTTCGAGGGGGTGTTGGTATTTCTTTAAGTATTTCTTGCGACAATATGCGTGATTGAGGCGGTTCGGTCAGAGTGGTTCCCCGATAGGGGAAGTCTCTGGCCGGCCTTTATCGCGGCCGAAATGGCCAACCCCTTTGAAGCCTTACGGCTTCAAGAAATTCACCTGTTGAGTCTACCACTTAACACGGTTGAATACGCCCGCACGAAAGTCCTGTTCAAGGGGGTTCGGCGAGTCAGCAACTATCCGCGAATTGTACTTGTGAACACGCGCGCCTGATTCCCGCGCGATGTACCCCCTAAGTGTTCAACGGTCGATACTCAGCACCGTCCTCATCCCGAAGAGCCGTGACTAACCTGACGACCAACAGTCGTCGATAGCGATTGTTCTCTCCGACTTTAGTCTTCACGCCCAGTGGCGACGCTGTCCAGCGATCCCGCGATAACTGGCTGAGTACCCCCGTTGAAGCACAGGGAATCTTCATCCACCGATGTTTGACCCAAACCACTACGTACACGACCAGTCGTACGTACCGCCTATCAATCGCCCGCACGCCATCGACCAGTGGAACGACCGTACGCCCGCTGAACTCCCGCTTGTGGAAGCCTGGAAGTCGGCTGTCCCGGTACATGCTCCCGAGTGCGACGCCGATAGCACACGTCTGTATGTCCCTTACGATGCGCTCCTCGTTGAACGAGCAGGAGTCCTTCGAACCGTGCTGCACAATGACGGCCGTATCGATCTGAACGGCCTCTCGACCTGTCCGAGCTGTGAGGGACTCTACGACCCGCTCCGTTCGAGCGGCACCTGCCGATGGTGCGACGCACCGCTCCCGACTCGACAAACAACAGGTGGGGTGACGCTGGTCAGAGGTGGAGAGCGATGAGTGGGCCCCCGTTCGTAGAACTTGGTGACCTCGACGGCACGAACGGTTGGGTGACGACGAAAGGGTTCGTCAACTGGTTCGAAGATGTCGCGTCCCATCAGCCGTACCAGCGTGTGAGGCTTAGTGACGATACAACACGGGAACCAGTAGTCTGCACGGTCTGGACTGCAGACATTGAGCTTGAGAAGGGTGTCGGCTACTACTTCGGTGGGATTGACGAGACCTACGAGAAGCGCGAGGAGATCCAACTCAAACTGGTCGAGAAGTCTTGGGCGAACGAGTTTTGGCGGCCAGAGTAAGCGACCAACATCAACTAGACACTATGCATCACGACAATACGGATGCGAACGGCTGGGGATACCGAGGCGGCGACGGACACATCATCGGTGAGTCGATGCCCGGAACGTTCGGGGATGCAGAACGGGCCTTGCACGACCGACAGGGGCAGACACCTGTCGTGAACGAAGATGTCGAGGTTCCGGGAACCGAGATGGAAAGAGGAACTGAGTCGGTCGACACCGGTGATGTTGAGGTGGGGGACCTCGTAAAGCGACTGAAAGAGTAGATCGACTTAGCTTCCCTCAGTTGCTTCGACGAATTGTCTGGCAGTATCGATGACCTGTGCATCTCCACCTAAGGACTCTATCAGGGGCTCAAGCTCCTCTACCGCCTCTAACAGCTCGGGGTTCTCTTTGGCGATTCGGAGTAACTCCCGGCGTTGCTCGGATTCTTCCTTTTCGAGTTCCTCTACGGCCTCGGGTTCCATCGCTTGGTGGCACCAGACGCAGAACGGCTCATCGCGGGGAGTCTCCTTGTCGCACCGGGGGCAGGTGATCGGTGTCCGGTCTTCCGTCTTTTCCGTCTCGACATCAAGCCCTTGGAGCTCCGCGTACTGGTTGTTCTCGTTTTCGGGGCCGAACTCTGCGATGTATCGTCGCGCGTGATCGGAAGTCGGCTTTCGGCCTTGGCGATCGTTGATGAATGACTCGTTCGCTCCTTGCTTGGCGAGCCAATACGTATTCGACTTCCTGAAGTTCGTTGGCGTGACAGGTTTGTCGATGTCTGCCCGTCGTCCCGCTTCTTTGAACCGTTCGAGGAAGGTCTGATAACTCGCGTTATCGTACGGATCGTTGAGGTTGCACCAGAGGTAGGCTTCGTCGTCATCTGGAGCAGGATGATCGTTGAGCCACTGTTGCAGGTAGGGGACGCTGTTGATTAGGGTAACCGAGTGTTCCCCTTGTTTCCCGTCGAGACTGATTTGTATCCCATGGTCTGCATCGGTCACTTGCCCAATCCGGACCCCGTGCATCTCTTCCCCTCTGGGGCCGAGTTCGTGGGAAACCGTTATGAGTGCCTTGTCCCGCGAGTTCTCTGTGCCCTCAATAGACATCCCCTTTGCTTCATCCCAGTCAAGCATATCCGATCGACTGGGTGAGGGATCGTACGAACTGCTCGTGCCTGTCGGGACCCACGCTAACGAGTCCGGCACCTCGTCGTCGGCCATCTTGAGGGTTCGCTTCCCGAAGATTCGTAGTGCGACACGGTAATCTTGATTCGTCTCTTCGCTGTATTCCGGAACACCTCGTTCTCTATTGATCCACACGACGACTTCTTCGGCAGCGTCTCGACTTTCTAATGCGTCCGCCAGTCCACCCACTTGTTCTGCCATGATGACGCAGTGGCGGAGAAGTTTGAGATGCCGGTAATCGGTGTACTTCGAACTGAGCAGGTCGAGCTGTCGACTGAATTCGAGAAGCACTTCTGCGTCGTCCTCTGAGATCGATGGTGCGTTCTCGTCATCAGGCTCCTCGTCGGACAGACTGATCGTTTCTTGACTCGTTCTTGTAGGTTCTCGATTTGATCTCTTGTCCCCATCTGTGTTTATATAGTATATACGCAGGGCTTTAGGGCTTAGCCTTAAAGCCGGCCCTTGGCTCTCCACGTTACTTGAACTGGATTGTTCAGCAGACGCGTAAAAAGACCTCTATTCGGACGATACCGCGAGAATCTATCTACTCCGAATCAGCGTCAGACGTGTCACTCTCTTTGAGTATCTCGGCCGCTACGTCCTTTACGTGTTGCTGGTGGGCAGCCGACGTCTGTACGCTTTGAGCCGCATTGAGTTGGTCGTTGACGACCGCGTTCTGCTGCGGTCCCCACGTCTCCGGTGGCTCGGAGTCGATGTATTCGACCCAGCGCTTGATACCCTCGATGCGCTGCTCACGGTTGCGTTCGTGCTTCGTGTCGAGGTGTTTACGCGCGTTTGAGTCGCTCATATTCGGCTTCGACGTTGAGTCGCGTTACCCACTCTTTGAGGCGGGACATACTAAGGCTTTCTTCGAAAAGGGTGTAGAGGTGGACCGCATCCTCGATGTCCTTCTGTGCTCCGCGGTGGAGTTTGTAGGCGATCTGGAGTTCTAACGGTCCAATCGAGATCGCTTCGTCGCCGATTCGGGCCGTGATTGCGTTTTCGAGGGATGCGCGGTCGAACTCGTCGCGCGCGAACTTGACTTCGAGATGCGGCGTAACCTGGTCCTCTGGAGCGACCCAGATGTTGTCACCGTTGTCGAGCATCTCATATATCGATGAGAGCGGCATGGCTGGGCCCCAGAACCCTTGCTCGTCGAGCGTTTTTGCGGGTTTGTCCGCAGTCTCTTCGCCGACCTGTTCGATGAGGACGTCGACGTTTTCGGTAGAGCGTGCCCGACCAGCGAGGATGGAGACATACCCCGCGATGTAGACGTGCTTGATGTCGAACTGACCGAGTATTTCGGAAAACTCAATCGCCAACTCGTCGAGCTGATTCGGTTCACGCTCGACGACGAGTGTGTCGTTCCGTAGCTCGATACCGCCCATAGAGGTTCGTTTGCAGGTGAGCGCATAAATTGTCGGGAGCCGATGGTCAACTCCCAAATTCGATTTTGGTTCCGGTAGTTGGTCCCCTGATCCAAGGATCGTTCGGTAGAGAGCCCCAACACCCGGCGACGACGCGTCATATCCGGAGAAATGACGTGACGTGCTGTCGATGTTCTCGGTGAGACCGAAGAGCGACAGCGGGCCTTCTGGACCGGGTGAGCGTCGGGTCAGAGTCGCTCGCGTCGTCGCATCAGACTGCGACGACCGGCCGTGTTCGACGCCGACCGGCTCGGTGCGTGCGGCCGCCGCTAGGGCGTCCCGCTCGAAGGCGACGGCCGCGATCGGTTCGCCGAGGAGCCACTCCGCGGCGGAGGTGACCGACCTCGCTCGCTCAGAGGTCGGCGGCGTCGAGCACCTCGTGCGGGATGTTCTCCTCGCGGAGCTTGGCGGTGTGTTGCGGGAGCTGGTCGGCGGCGACGACGAGCAGCACGTCGAGGCCCCGCACCGCGGCTTCGGCGACGCCGTCGGCCGTGCCGAACCGGATGTCGGGGTCCGCGTTCGCCTGCGAGACGAGCGCGTACGCCTCCGCGCCGGCGACCGCGAGGAGCTGGTCGGCGTCGCGGTACGCCGCGACGACCGCGGGGTCGAGCGAGTCACCGTCGGTCACGGACGGAACGGGGAGGACGGTCACGTAGCCCGTCTCGTAGTCGACGACGCCCTCGAAGTCGGCGACGCCGACGGCCTCGCCCGCCGCGGCGCTCGTGACGGTGACGGCGGTGGCGGTGCCGCCGGCCGGGTTCGCGTGGAGCACGCCGTCGCGCATGACGAGTCCGACCTCGCGTCCCTCCTCGACGTCGTCGATCGCGATCGCGGCGTCGACCTCGACGCTCCCGAGGACGTCGGAGGTGACGCGGTCGAGGTACGTCTGGAGGGAGTCCGTTCGGGAGATCAGCCAGTCGATCCCCTCTTTGGTCACCTCGTAGCGGCCGCGCCCGCCCTTCTCGACGTAGCCGTTCTCGACGAGGTCTCTGACGTAGTCGCTGACGGCCTGTGAGGTGACGCCGATCGACTCGGCGATCTCGTGTTGGCTCACCGCGGGCTGGCGGGCGGCGATCTCGACGAGCACCTGGTAGCGCGTCGCGTCGCGCTTGCTGTCGAGCACCTCGGGGGGTGTCTCCGCGTCGGGATCGGTCATTGTCCGTCCTCGTGGTTCAACAATCAAAGTACTGTTGTAGTCCGCCCGCCGTCGACCGCCGATTCGCGGGTCTCGCGCGCCGAGTACTAAATACAACTTTACTTAGAACAAGCACAATTGTTATACGGGAGAGTGCACTTGTTCACGCCGATGCAGGTGACACGACTTCCGACCGACGCCAAGGCCGGCCCGACGAAGCCCGAGGTCCGCGCGGTCCTGGCGCGCAAGCTCGCGCTCGGCCCGGCGGACCACTTCGTCGAGGTCGGGTCCTGTACCGGCGCGGTGACGATCGAGGCGGCGCGTCGCGCCGGTCGCGTGACGGCCTTGGAGCGCAAGCCCGACCGCGTCGAGGCGACGCGGTCGAACCTCGCGGCCAACGAGTACGACGCCGAGGTCGAACTCGTGAACGCGGAGGCCCCGGCGGGACTCCCGGACGACGGAGACGCGCTCTTCGTCGGTGGCTCGCGCAACTACGAGGCGGTCCTCGACGCCGCGCTCGACGCGGGGTACGCCCGGATCGTCATGAACGTCTCCCGGCTGGAGGTGGCCGGCGAGGCCGCTCGCGCGTTCCGCGAGCGCGGGGTCCTCGACGAGGTGCTCTGTCTGCAGGTCGCGACGGGGTACGACCTCGCGGGCGCGACCAGCTTCGACGCGAACAACCCGGTGTACATGCTCGTCGCCGAGCCGGGCGCGGACGGCGACGCCGCCGAGACGGAGGGCGACGCGTGACCCTCTACGGTGTGGGGCTCGGCCCCGGCGACGCCGACCTGGTCTCGGTCCGCGGGAAGCGCGTGCTCGAGTCGGTCGACGTCGTGTACTCGCCCGGCCGGCTCTCGCGGGCGGTCGCGACCGAACACGTCTCGGCGGCCCGCCTCGGCGACCTCGACTTCCCGATGACGCGCGACGAGGACGCGCTCCGGGAGGCCTGGCGCGAGGCCGCGGAGGCGATCGCTCCCGCCGCGCGCGACGGCGACGCCGCGTTCGTGACGCTCGGCGACCCGAACGTCTACTCCACGTTCGGCCACCTCCGGCGGACGCTCGACGCGTTCCACCCCGACGTCGACGTCGAGGTGGTCCCCGGGATCAGCGCGATGACGGCGTTCGCGACCGCCCTCGACGTGGAGATCGAGGCGGGCGCGGGCCTCGCGCTCCGGGAGGCGGCCGGCGGCGCCGCGCCGACCGGTCCCGACCGACTGGTCCTGTTCAAGGTGACGGACGCCCCCGAGACCGCCCGGAAGCTCGACGCGGCCGGCTACGACGTGACGTTCGGCCGGCGGCTGTTCATGGACGCGGGCGAGACGGCGGTCACGACGGACCCCGAGGCGGTCGCCGACCGCGACTACTACACGCTGGCGTACGCCGAGCGGCGCGGACTCGACACGTCGCGCGCGACCGACGCGTTCGCGGACGAGGCCGTCGAATCCGAGACCGTCGAATCCGAGACCGCCGAGTCCGCGGTCGACGGCGACGGGGAGCCCGCGGACGCCGCGGCGGACGGTGCCGTCCCGGACGGCGGCTCGAACGCGGTCGAGTACGCCGAGGCCGAAGAGCACGGGGACCTCCCCGGTGGTGCGCGATGACCGCCGAGGACGGCGGTGACGACCGGAATGCGTCCGCGTCCGACGCGGGGCCGGACGCCTCCGCCGATCCCCAGGACGCCATCGACGCCGCGGGCGAGGCGAAGGCCGACGGGCTCGACCCCCGGGTGCACGAGCACGCCGCCGGCGACACACAGGAGGGGATCCCCTTCGTCGGGGCCGGCCCCGGCGACCCCGGGCTGTTGACGGTGACCGGAAAGGAGCTGCTCGACGACGCGGACCTCGTCGTCCACGCCGGATCGCTGGTCTCCAGCGAGCTGCTGGAGGCGTACTGCGCGGACGCGGAGCTTGTCAACTCCGTCGGGAAGGACTTGGAGGAGCTGATCCCGCTGATGCGTGACGCTCACGAGGAGGGGCGGAACGTCGTCCGCCTCCACAGCGGCGACCCGGCGATCTACGGGGCCGCGCTCGAACAGATAGACGCGTTAGAGCGCGCGGGCGTGCCGGCGTACGTGGTCCCGGGCGTCACCGCGTCGTTCGCCGCGGCCGCGACGCTGCGCACCCAGCTCACGCTGAACGGCGTCGCCAACCACGTCGCGTTCACGCGCCCGCAGGGGAAGACGCTCGACCCCGAGGACGACCACGTCGCCGAGTTCGTCGGGATGGGCGACGTGACCACCTGCATCTACCTCGGCACCCACGCCGTGAGCGAGACGATGGACCGGCTGCTCGACGACGGGGTCGACCCCGAGACGCCGGTCGCGGTCGTCTACCACGCCTCGTGGCCGGACGAGGACGTGATCACGGGGACGGTCGCGGACGTCGGCGCGAAGGTCGAGGACGCGGGGTACCGCGCGTCCGCGCTGGTCCTGATCGGCGAGGCCGCGACCGGCGCGGGCTACGAGCGCTCGTACCTCTACGGCGACTGGGCGAACCGCGGACCGGGAGACGCGACGACCGAAACGGAGGCCGACGACTGATGAGCACCGACAGCGACACCGACATCGACACTGACGAATCGGCAGACGGCGGGGCAACGGGATCGACGAACGAGAGCGGCGCGGGCGGGTCGACCAACGAGGGAACTGCGGACGGGTCGATCAACGAGGAAAGCGGCGGCGGTCACTGCTCGACGCCCGACTCGGACGGCGAGGTCGCAGAGGAGATCGCGATAATCAGCTTCGAGCGGAAGCTGGAGACGGCGCGGGAGATCGTCGACGGGATCGGCGACCGCTACGAGACGGTCGACGTGATCGAGTACCACGGCGACGTGTTCGCCGAGCACTGGGGCGAGTACGACTGCTTCGTCGGCCTCATGGCCTCGGGGATCGCGATGCGCAAGACCGCCCCGCTGCTCGACGACAAGTGGGACGACCCCGCGATCTGCGTCGTCGACGAGGCGCTCACGTGGGCGATCCCGATCACCGGCGGCCACCACGGGGCGAACCAGGTCGCCGACGACCTCGCCTCGCTCGGCGCCGTCCCGGCGATGACGACCGCGAGCGAGGCCGCGGACAAACAGGGCGTCGAGAAGCGCGCGAAGGCGCTGTCGGCCCACGTCGTCAACGGCGACTCGACGGTGGCGACGAACCTGGCCGTCCTCGACGACGAGCTCGGCCCGGTCGAGCGGCTCGACGGTCCCCGGGCGGTGCTCGTCGACGACGACGTCACGGTGCTCAAGCGGAACCGCGACGACGGGGTCGTCCTCGGGACTGGCTCCGTCGCCGGCGCGGACGCCGAGCGGTTCCTCGAGGCCTGGGACGCCGCGCTCGACGCGGTCGACCGCGAGTGGGCGGCCGTGGAGTTCGTCGCCACCGCGACCCGCAAGGAGGAGGAGCCGGGCCTGTTGGAAGCGGCCGCCGAGCGCGACGTCGGCGTCGTCGCCTTCGGGAAGGAGACGCTGCTCGATCACGAAGGGCCGACGCCGTCGAAGGCGAAGGAGCTGATCGGCTGGCCCGGCGTCGCCGAGGCCAGCGCCATCGCCGGCGGCGCCGACCACGACCTCGTGCTCGAAAAGCGGCGCCACGCCGACGAGGTCACCGTGGCGGTGGGGCGGTGACATGACCGGCACCACGGACGTTCCCGGCGACGCGACCGACGCGGGCGAGGAGCTCGGCACGCTGTACGTCGTCGGGATCGGCCCCGGCCTCCCGCACGCGATGACCCAGCGCGCCCGCGACGTGATCCGCCACGCCGACTGCGTCATCGCGTCGAACCTCTACCAGGAGTTCCTCCGGCGGGACGGGACGCTCCCGCCCGAGTCGCGGACGGAGCCGGCCGACGCGGCCGCGGATGGAGGAACGGCGACCGACGCGACGGAGGACGGCGTCGCCGATTCGACCGACGGCGACCCCGCATGGGAGCCCGGGAAGGTCGGCACGCACCCCGACGGCGACGCGGTGGAGGTCGTCCGCTCGTCGATGGGGCGACAGGTCGAGCTCGCCCGCGAGGCGTTCGCGCGCGTCCGGGCCGGCCAGGACGTCGCGCACGTCTCCGGCGGCGACCCGAACGTCTACGGCAAGTCCGACCTCGTCTACCTGATGGCCGACGAGGACGACGCCGACGACGTGCCGATCGAGATCGTCCCGGGCGTGACGGCCGCGCTCGGCGGCGCGGCGATGGTGGGCGCGCCGCTCTCGAACGACTTCTGTACCGTGTCGCTGTCGGACAAGTGGCGCGGGTGGTCGGAGATCGAAGAGAAGCTCCGGGCGGCCGCGGTCGCCGGATTCGTGGTCGTCCTCTACAACTGCTGGCGCGACTACGAGCGGGCGGTCGAGGTGCTCCGCGAGCACCGCACCGACGACGCCCCGGTCGCCATCGTCAACGACGCCGGCCGCGGCGACGCCGGGCGCAACCGCGACGGCGAGGCGTACACGCTGACGACGCTCGGCGAGGCGACCGCCCACGACGAGGAGGTCGGCGGGATGGGCACCTCGATCGTCGTCGGCACCCACGAGACGGAGACCTGGGAAAACGACCACGGAGAGTTCCTCGTCACCCCGCGTGGCGGGCGAGACGTCGACGACTTCTGACAATGACGGAACGCACCTGCGGCTCGACGGACGAATCGACATCCGAGTGTGGCGGCGCGGCGGACGGGACGGAATCGGCGGACGGGACGGAACCGGCGGACGGAACGGCGGCGGACGCGACGGGCGGAACCCCGGAATCGGCGACAGACACGGCCCCAGACGGCGGGACGACGACGGAGACTGGCGGTTCCTCGTCGAAATGCGGCGCGAGCGGAGCGGGCTCGACCGACGGCGACTCGGCGTCGACCTGCGGCGGCTCGAAGCGGTCGACGACCGACGAGAAGGTCGCCTCGACGGTCGAGGACTTCGACGCCGACCCCGGCCGCCTCGTCGCGGTCGGGCTCGGCCCCGGCCAGCCCGAGGGGATGACGGAGCGCGCCCGGGCGGCCCTGCTGGCGGCGGAGCACGTCGTCGGCTACACGACGTACATCGACCTCCTCCCCGACGAGGTGACGGACGCGGCCGACGAGCTGTACGACACCCCGATGTGCGGGGAGGTCTCGCGGACCGAGGAGGCGGTCGACCGCGCGCT
>NZ_WPCE01000016.1 GCF_009742825.1 Halorubrum sp. CBA1125 | reverse complement strand
GCGGAGACGGCGGCGACGGTGGCGACGGCGGCGACGGCGAAGATTGGCCGGACCTCTCCGGGCGAAGCGTGCACGTGCTGACCGAGATGGGCACGGCGGAACAACAGGAGTACTGGAACGAACTCGCCGCGGCGTTCACCGAGGCGACCGGCGCCAACGTGAACATGGAGTACGTCGGGATCGGTACCGGGTACCGCGAGCGCCTGACCCAGTTGCTCCAGGCCGGAGACCCCCCCGAGGTCACTCACACCGGACAGCAGGACCACGTGACGTTCGCCGCGAACGACCAGGCGGGCGACCTCACGCCGGCAGTGGAGTACTTCGAGGAGTACTACGGCACGGAGCTGACGACGGAACGGGGTGCCGTGACGTTCGACGACACCCACTACCTGATGCCGCTTTTCATCAACGCGGACCTGTACCACTACCGCGAGGACATCATCGGCGACCGCGACGAGAGCTTCCCCGAGACGTGGGACGACGTCCTCACGATGGCCGAGGAGTACGACGAGGGGCAGGGTGGGCTGCGGGCGGAGTACTACCCGCTCGGCCAGAACGACTGTATCAAGTACTACATCCTCAGCGTCGGCTTCTCCAACGGAGCGGCCGTCTGTGCCCGCGACGACAGCGGGAATGTCCAGATCGTCATGGACAACGACGAGAACCGGGACCTGTGGATCGAGGTGATGAACTACTGGAAGGAGAAGGCCCCCTACTCCCAGCTCGACACCCAGGGTAGCTGTTCGTCGATGGCCGGTGCGATGGCTTCCGAGATCACCTTCGCGGGCCACTACTTCGGCAACCGGCCGAAGATCCAGTCCGTCCAGGGCGAAACGTCGTTCGCGGCCGACGTTCGCGAGGCCCACGTGCCACGACAGGAAGGTAAAGAAGAGGAGCCGGTCCTCGGTCTCCTCCAGGGGGTGGGGAGCTTCGCCGAGGCCGACGTCGAGGCGGCGAACGAGTACATCAAGTTCATGAGCCAGGAGGAGTGGCTGTTCGACTTCCTCATGCTCGACCCGGTGCACAACGCGCCGATCTTCCCCGAAGTGGCCGAACACGAGGAGTACCAGACCCGGCTGGAGCAGATGCCGGACGCGTGGTCCGAACAGGACCTCCAAGCCCACCTCAGCGAGACCAACCGCCAGACGTTCTCGCAGGAAACCCAGCCCCCGAACCCCTACACGGGCGCGCTGTTCGCGGCGGATCCGCTCTGGCAGCTCGGGTGGAACATCCTCCAAGAGGACATGGACACCGGGCAGGCCATCGACCAGTGTGCGTCGTCGCTGCGTGACATCCTCTCGGAGCAACAGTAAGGAGTCACCACTTCCCACTCCTCTATGAGTTCCCTTTCAGTATTAGAACGGGTATCCGGATTCAATCGGTACCAGAACGCGGTGTACGATCGCCTGTCCAACCGCCGACTGATGGTGGTGCTGACGGTCGTCCCCGTGATACTCCTGTTACTGTTCGTCCTGGTCCTCCCGATACTGTGGGCGATCTGGTCGAGCTTCCACCAGATCCCGCTGTTCCAGCCCGACTGGACCTGGGTCGGCGCGGAGCACTACGTCACGCAACTGACGTCAAACGCGTTCCACTCCTCGCTGTGGAAGTCGGTGATCTTCGCGGTCGGCTCGGTGGCCATCCAGCTGACCGCCGGCATCGGCATCGCGCTGATCATCAACCGCGAGTTCAAGTTCAACAAGGTGGTTCGGGCCATCGTCTTGCTCCCGTACCTCATTCCGACGGCGCTGCTCGGATACGTCGCGCTGTGGATGTTCGACACGAACTGGGGCGTGCTGAATTCCATCCTCGTCAATATCGGTGTCATCGACGTGGGGATCCAGTGGTTCGGCGACCCCAACTTCGCGATGCTCCTGCTGATGATCGCCACCGCGTGGAAGTACGCGATCTTCGCGACGATCCTCGTGCTCGCGCGGCTCCAGCCATCCCGGAGGGGTACTACGACGCGGCACGCGTCTGCGGGGCGTCCCGGTGGCAGAAGTTCCGGGACATCACACTCCCGAACCTCAAGGGCGTCATCTTCATCGTCGTCCTGTTGCGCGGCATCTGGATGTTCAACAAGTACGACATCATCGCCGTGATGACCAACGGCGGCCCGGGTGACGCCACCCAGACCGCCCCGATATACGCGTACAAGCTCGCGTTCCAGAGCTACAACCTCGGCGAGTCGGCGGCGGTGTCCGTCATCCTGTTCGGGATCCTCATCG
Source organism: Halorubrum sp. CBA1125 (assembly GCF_009742825.1). Lineage (GTDB taxonomy): Archaea > Halobacteriota > Halobacteria > Halobacteriales > Haloferacaceae > Halorubrum. The sequence continues at coordinate 25,283 of NZ_WPCE01000016.1, read as the reverse complement.
TCGCCGCGGTGATATACTTCCGGGTCCTCGAACCCGAATCGGAGGTGCGAACCGAATGAGCGAGAGAGACCACGAGACACGAGACACGCTATCGAGCCAGTACCGGAGCGACGTCCCCGTCTGGAACCGGTTGTCCTATCCGACCCAGCGGAAGATACGGACTACCGGCCTGTACGGGATACTCTCCGTGATCCTCGTCACGATACTGTTCCCGCTGTACTGGATGTTCATCACGAGCGTCCGGCCGCAGCGGGAGGTCCAGACGCGGAACCCGACCGTCCTCCCGACGGAGCTGACGCTCGAGAACTACGAGTCGCTGTTCCTCGTGTCTGACTTCCCGCTGTACCTACAGAACTCCGTCACCGTCGTCATCGGCGTGGTGATAGTCACCACGACCCTCGCCACGCTGGGCGGGTACGGGCTGACGCGGTTCAACATCCCGTATCAGAACACCTTCGCCAGGGGGATCCTGTTCGGGTACATGTTCCCGTCGATCCTGCTCGCCATTCCGATGTACATCCTCTGGAGCGACATCGGTCTGATCAACAGTTACATCGGGCTGATATTCGCCGAGACGGCGCTGGCGCTCCCGTTCTCGCTGTGGATCATGTGGAAGTTCTTCCAGACGGTACCGGAGTCGCTGGAGGAGTCCGCTCGCGTCTCGGGGGCGTCGCGCTTCCGGACGATGGTGGACATCGCGTTGCCGATCGCCAAGCCGGGGATCGTCGCGGTCGGGATCTTCTCGTTCGCGATCTCCTGGAACGAGTACACCCTGCCGCGGATCCTGATGCCGGACGCCGACAGTTACGTCATCACGACCGGGATCCAGGCGTTCCAGCAACAGAACACGGTGATGTGGACCGAGATCATGGGCGCGACGTTCCTCGCGTCGCTCCCGGCGTTCCTGTTCGTGTACGCGTTCCAAAAATACTTGCTCGCCGGGTTCGATCCCACTGATATCGGATGATCGCCGATCCACCATTCCACGCGATCGATACATCGGTACCGGGCGAACCGGCGGTACCGGACGGGCCGACCAAGAGCGGTAGCGCACCGACGAACCCAACTCAGAGGACAACACAATGACAACAATCAACGTACAAGATCTTCGGAAGGAGTTCGAGATCTCGAGCGGAGTCGAAGTCGCCGTCGACGGTGTCAACCTCGACATCGACGAGGGCGAGTTCATCACGCTCGTCGGCCCTTCCGGCTGTGGAAAGACGACGACGTTACGCTGTATCGCGGGCTTGGAACAGCCGACGAGCGGAACCATTCGCTTCGACGGCGAAGACGTCACCGAGGTTCCGGCGGAGAAGCGAGGTCTCGCGATGATGTTCCAGAACATCGCGCTGTACCCGCACATGTCGATCATCGACAACATCGCCTACCCCCTCAAGATCAGGGGCGTCTCCAAGGACGAACGATACCAGCAGGCACGCGACGCCGCGGAGGTGATGCAGATCGACGACATGCTCGACAAGAAACCGGGTGACCTGAGCGGTGGTCAGCGTCAGCGAGCCGCGCTGGCTCGGACCGTCGTGCAGGATCCCTTCGCGTTCCTGATGGACGAGCCGCTGAGCGACCTTGACGCGAAGCTACAGATCGAACTCAGGCGGGAGATCCTCCGGGTGCACAAGCGGCTCGGACGGCCGACGGTGTACGTCACGCACGACCAGGAGGAGGCGATGACGCTGAGCGACCGGATCGCGGTGATGAACGACGGCCACATCGAGCAGTTCGGCACCCGCGAACAGGTCTACTACTACCCGAACAACCTCTTCGTCGCCCACTTCATCGGGAACCCGAGCATCAACACGCTCGAGGGCGAACTCGAGAGCCTCGACGGGGAAACCGGTCGTGTGCGAACGCACGGACGGACGCTGGAATTCTCGGTCGACCGATACGAGGCCGCGTCACACGCCGACGACGTCCTCGTCGGCTTCCGTCCGCAGAGCGTGACGCTCGCCGACCTCGTCGACGATCCGGTGTTCGATCTCACCCTCTCGTTCCTCGAGCCGATCGACGACCGTGCGCTCGCGCGTCTCGACGGCCCGGAAGGCGAACTGCGAGCCCTCGTCCCGTCGAACCAGCCGCTGGTCGAAGGGAACGAGGTGCCGGTCGGGATCGACACGGACGAGCTGTTCATCTTCGACGCAACCACCAAGGAACTCGTCGCGACGAGCGGCGTAGCCTCGACGAAGGACGTGTCCCAGTCCGTCAACGTCGACTGAGTTCCGTCTCGGTCGTTCCCCGTTCCCTTCGCGGGCGACACCGCGCGCAACGCGCCAGTGTTTCTCCTCGTCGAGCGGCGCTTCCCGATCTGAGAGGCGACGAACGTGTCGTACCGAGCGGTGTCACGAGCCGGCAGCGACGCGCCCACCGGGAGGGCCCGCGTCTCCGTCCCCGATCGGCAGACGAGCAGACGGACCCGACGATTCAGGGGAAAAGCTTAATAATTGTTCATAGGTCTATGGGGTATGGAGGTCACCGAAGTAGAGGCGATAGTACTGGAAAGTGCGGTTGGAACGATCCCCCTCTCGGGCGGAAAGGGGGGCTCGTTCGACGCGACCGTGACTCCGATCATCGCCCGAATTCACACGGATGAGGGCGTCGTCGGGATCGGCGAAACGTTCATCGAGGACCCCAGCTCGGAGAAGGCGAAGTGGGTCGGACAGTCGATCCGCGGCCTCTCCAAGCACCTCGTCGGCCACGATCCGCGAGAGGTCTGGGATCGCTGGCAGGAGATGTACGTCCACACGAAGCGGACCGGGTCGTATCTGGCTCTGAGCGCCATCGACGAGGCGCTGTGGGACATCAAGGGCAAGAAGGCGGGCGTGCCGGTCTACGAGCTGCTGGGTGGCAAATCGAGCGAGGTGAAGGCGTACGCGACCTTCCCGTACGCGAAACCGATAGACGAGCTGATCGAGGACAGCCAGTGGCTCCACGACAAGGGGTTCGAACTCATGAAGATCGTCGTCGGGAAAACGCACGGGGGCGACATCGAACACGACAAAAAGCGGATTCGAGAGGTGAGCGAGAACGTCCCGGACGGTTTCGGCCTGTCGTGTGACGCGAACACGTCGTACTCGTTCCCCGAGGCGATGGCCGTCGGCAAAACGGCGAGCGAGTGCGAGCTCGGCTGGTTCGAAGAACCGATCGAACACACAGATATCGAAGGCCAGGCCGACCTGAACAGCCGTCTGTCGGTGCCGATATCCGGATACCAGACGCACAAGCCGCACTACCCGGCACGGGATCACCTCGTCGCGGATGCCCTCGAGATCTACCAACCGACGCTGGACCTGTGTGGCGGCGTGACCGCGGCCCAGTCGGTCGCCACGCTCGTCGAGGCGTTCAACAAACGAATGGTGCCGCACACGTTCGGGCCGGGGATCAACTACATGGCCAGCCTGCACGTCGCGACCGCGTCGCCGGTCTGTGACCTGATCGAATTCGCCGTGTACGACGACGAAGCCGACGACCCCGGCGAGTTCGTCGCGAGCCCCTACGTCAAGAACCAGGGCGAGAACATCTACGTGCAGGACGGCGGCGTCATCGAACCGCCAGAAAAGCCCGGCCTCGGGCTCGAACTCGACGAGGACGCCATCGAGGAGTATCGGATAAACTGACCGACCTACTCGTACCCGGCGTCGGCGAGCGCCGAGTGCGGCGGTCGTTCGTCGCGGAGCCCCGCCAGGAGGTTGGTCGCCGTCATCACGGCCATCTCGCTGCGGGTCTCGATCGACGCGCTACCGATGTGCGGCGTGACGGTCAGCTTCTCCGGGGCGTGACGGAGCAGCGAATGGGTCGGCGGGAGCGGCTCCGGGTCGGTCACGTCGAGGGCCGCGTGGCGGATCCAGTCGTTTTCGAGCGCGGCGTCGAGCGCGTCCGTGTCGACGACCTCTCCGCGGGCGGTGTTGACTAGGACCGCTTCGTCGTCCATGAGACGGAGCTCCTCCTCGCCGATCAGTCCCTCCGTTTCCTCGAGCAGCGGGACCTGGAGGGAGAGGAAATCGACGCGTTCCAGCAGTTCGGTCAGCGTGCAGTGCTCCGCGTCGATACCGTAGCTCGCCAGCTCCGCCTCGGCCGCCTCGTTCCGGCTCGTGTGCGTGTAGAGCACGTCCATGTCGAAGCCGGCCGCCCGTCTGGCGAACGCCGTCCCGATCCGCCCGAGCCCGACCACGCCGAGCGTCGCGTCGTGGACGTCCCGACCGAGGAGAATCGTCGGGCCCCACGCGGTCCACTCGCCGTCGTGGACTTGTTGATCGGCCTCGACGACGCGTCTCGCAGCCGCCATCAGCAGCGCCCATCCCAGGTCGGCGGTCGTTTCGGAGAGGACGCCCGGGGTGTGACCGACGGCGACGTCGCGTTCGGCCGCGGCGTCGAGGTCGATGTGGTCGTAGCCCACCGACATGGTCGCGATCGATCGGAGGTCGGGCGACGCGTCTATCACCGCCTCGTCGACCGTGTCCGCGACGTTGCAGAACAACCCGTCCACCCGGAGGTCGGCGACGCGTTCGACGAGACGGTCCCGCGGCGGTGCGGTCGGCTCGTCCCAGACGAACACGTCGCACTCTTCCTCGAGCCGTTCCATCCCCGCCTGCGGAATCTGACGCGTGACGTACACGCGAGGCGTGTCGTGCATGGGTGCAATGCGGATGGGTGCGACAATACTCTTTTCCTCGACGCGAGCCGGGGGACCGATCGATAAACTATTTCACACAGTCACCGCCAATTGCTATCATACATTATGGCGTACGAATCCGAATCTGTGTGGGAGTTCAGCACGGCGGGGAACATCACGTTTGGCCTGGGGGCGGCCGAAGAGCTCGACGACGTCGTCGCGGAGTACGACGCCGAGTCCGTCTTGGTGGTCACGGACCAGGGCGTTGCCGAGGCCGGGATCGTCGACGAGGTGACCGCACCGCTGGACCTCGACGACGTCACCGTCTTCGACGAGGTCGAACCGGACCCGTCGTTGCGGGTGTTCGAGGCCGCGTGCGAGGCCGCGGCGGCCGTCGACCCGGACGTGGTCGTCGGCATCGGCGGCGGGAGTTCGATGGACGTCGCGAAGACGACGAGCGTGGTCCACGAACACGGCGGGGAGATCCTCGACTACGTCGCGCCGCCGACCGGCGGCGGCCGAGACGTCCCGGGGCCGAGCGTTCCGTCGATCTGTCTCCCCACCACGGCCGGAACCGGGTCCGAGACGTCGCCCGTGGCGGTCATCTCCCTGCCGGACGAGGACCTCAAGGTCGGCATCTCGAGCAGATACCAGCGTCCGGACGTCGCGCTCGTCGATCCCGGACTGACCGTGTCGCTTCCGCCCGGACCGACCGCTTCCTCGGGGATGGACGCGCTGTGTCACGCGATCGAGGCGTACGTCACGCAGCGATACGACGCCAAACCCGCCCCGGAGAGCCGGTCGGATCGGCCGGATTACACCGGTCGGTCGCTCGTCACCGACCAATTCGCCAGGGCCGCCATCGAGAACATCGACGACGGGCTCCGCAACGCGGTGAACAACGGTCAGGACATCCAGGCGCGACGGAATATGTCGCTGGGGAGTCTCATGGCGGGTGTCGCGTTCACCAACGCCGGCCTCGGAGCGACGCACGCCATCGCCATGGCCGCCGGCGCGATCCAGCACACGCCCCACGGGGTGACCATCGCCCTGACGCTCCCGGAGGTGATTCGGTTCAACGCGACGAGCGCGTTCGACCGCTACGCCGACGTCGCCGAGCTGCTCGGCGAGGACACCAGCAGGATGAGCCGCGTCGAGGCGGCCGAGGCCGCCGCAACCGCCGTCGAGCGACTCGCTGCGGACGTCGGTATCGAGGGGGGACTCTCGACGCTCGACGTCGATGAGGGAGACGTCGAGCACATCGCCGAACGGGCGAGTAGCCTCCAGCGACTCCTCGCGGGCAACCCTCGGCGCGTCGACCGGGACGATCTCGAAACGATCGTTCGTCGATCTCTGTGATCGAGCGGACGAGCACCCGTGATCGAGCGGGGAGCACAGGCGGGCTTGCGGACCGACCTCACGCCGGGTAGTCCTCGAAACGCCAGCGATGGGCAGACGCCGACTACAGCGGGCGCCAGGTGCGGGGCGAATCGTTGAGCCGCTCCGCGCCGTCGTCGGTGACGACGACGAGGTCTTCGATCCGGACGCCCCACTCGCCGTCGAAGTACACGCCGGGCTCGATGCTGAACACCATGCCCGGTTCGAGTTCGGTGGGGACGCCCTCCGCGATAGAGAGGTCCTCGTGGGAGGCGAGCCCGACCCCGTGCCCCGTCCCGTGGGTGAACCGATCGGCGAGATCGCGCTCGGCGAGCGTCCCGCGGACGGCCGCGTCGACGTCGCCCGCCGTGACCCCCGGCTCGACCGCCTCCACGCCGGCGTCGAGCGCCGCGACCGTCGCCTCGTGTACCGCCTCGAACCCCTCGGGCGGGTCACCGTCGTAGACCACTACTCTCGTCTGGTCGCTCGCGTATCCGTCGAGGAAGCAACCGAAGTCGACGACGACCGGCTCTCCCGACCGAACGGTGCGGTCGCCGTGGCGGAGCGCCGCGTCCGCACCGTTGGGTCCGGCGCCGACCACGACGTCGAAGCTGACGCCCTTCGCGCCGCGGGCGTGGAGGCCCGCCCGGATCTCCGTGGCGAGTTCGGCCTCCGTCGTGCCGACCGCGTCGGCACCGAGCGCTCGCACCTCTTCGCTGACCGCGTCGGCGACCGCTGCCGATCGTTTCAGTGCCTCGATCTCCGCGTCGTCCTTTCGACGGCGTAGCGACGTGAACACCGGCTTCGCGGACCCGACGACGTCCGTCCCGAGTCGCTCGTAGAGGGGACCCGCAAGTGCGGCTACCGCGTCGTCGTCGAGCAGCACCGCCTCCGGTGACCGGGGGAGGAGCGATTCGATCGCGGCAGCCACCGCCTCCGGATCGTTGCCGTCGACCGAGTGAATCGACTCGACGTCGGCGTAGGCGTGTGCCTGCGACGCGTAGCCGTCAGGCGAGACGAGAACGGCCTCCCCGTCGGCCGGTAGATACAGGGCGTGGAATCGGTCGACGGGTTCCCCTCGAAACCCGGTGAAGTACTGCAGATTCGGTCCCGGATACGCGATCGCGGCGTCGGCCCCTCGTTCCTGGAGCCGAAGCCGCGCCCGTTCACGCCGCTGTTGGTAGGAGTGTTCCATACCGTCCAATCACGTACGCGATTAATAAATCCCCGCGGTGAATCGCCTCTCTTCGGGAGGTCTCAACGGCTATCTTCACAAATATTCGAGTTTCGTGGTGACCGACTTCCGGACCAACCACGATACAGACAAACTAAAGCGTTTTGTCGAGACGATTCCCAGGCTGCTCGACCTCACAAGCACCGTTCCCGGACGAGGGGCTATCGGTCGTTTTCGATCGCGCAGGTGATTATCGCAGCCTCGGAACCAAGGCGAAGCTACTTGTATCCTTAGTCGGATCTCCCCCTATGACGATACTCGCAGCCATCGACGAGAACGAGCGTTCCAAACAGACGATCGAGGTCGCCTACGACCTGGCCACGACGTACGACGACACGATGGTCGCCCTGCACGTCGTTCCGCAGGAGGACTACAAGGAACACCGGGATTCGGTCAGGAACATCCCCGAGTTCAGCGATTTCTCGCTCGGACAGGAAATGGAGAGCGCGGCGAACTTCGCCGAAAAGTTCGTCTCGCAGACCATCGACGACCTGGATCGGTCGCGGGTCAGGTTCGTGGGCCGTGTCGGCAACGTAACCGACGAGATCCTGAGCATCGCAGACGACATCGAGCCGCGATTTCTCGTCATCAGCGGTCAGCGTCGCTCGCCGACGGGGAAAGCGGTCTTCGGAAACACGGCCCAGCAGATCCTCTTGAACGCCGACTGTCCCGTGGTCTCGCGGCTCACCGACGACTAATCACGGCTGGACCGAGACGGGAACCGGTCGTTCGACCGCGATCGCGAGAGCGATCTCCGAAACCCCGAGCGACTACTGTCCGACGCAGTACGCGCCGGGCCCGTCGAGAGAGCCCGTCGTCGCGGTCGCTGTTCCGCCGTGATTGAAACGATCTGAGAGTTGTCTTGTTCTCCATTTCAGTTGAATTCTGATACGTTTGATATCGGTCCGGTGTCCGCGTGTTTCGTAGTTGAATCGTGGCCCGTGGCCGTGATACGCGTCTTGGAGCTTGCCCGCCACCGACGAGGCCGTGTGCGTCGTCGACGGGATGGTTCTCGCGGAGTTTGGCGAGAACCACCCTGTCGATCGTGAAACGTTTCGTCAGCTGGCCGAAACAAAACGGAACGTCGGTGAAAACGCCGGAAACACCCGGCTGACAGTATTGGGCATCGGATAGCGTCACGTCGGGGAGAACTGTCGTAGCGCCGCTGTGTGGATCCGGATGTGTCCGATTAGTCAATAGTGATCGACGCCAAATAATCTATATTCTGTATTGTATATATTGTTGATAAATATTCTCGATGCGCCGGATACCGGGCTTCGACCGAGAACCGTTCACCCGGGAATCACTCCCTGCATCGCGCTCGACTCGGATAGCGTCGCCGAGCGCGTACTCGATCGTGTACCCACCGACTCAGAACAGCTGCCGTTCGATCACTCGGCGGAGCCGTCCCGGCTGGCTCGCGCCGTAGACGACCAGCGTCCCGTGTTCCGTTTCGGCCGTCACTCGGTCCGAAACGTGGCCGAAGAGTCGGTCCGTGAGGTCGGGCTGGACGCCGCTGACGATGAGGACGTCGGCGTCGCCGGCGGCGAGTTCGATCGCGTCGTCGGTGTTCGCTTCGACGATTCGGGTCTCGACCGGCGCCTCACACAGCGCCGCCAGTTGGGAGAGGTAGTCGTCGGTGGTGTTCCGGTGGCTCTCGGGAGGGGCCGCGCCGACGGGGAAGTAGAACGTGATGGTCGCACCGACGGCGGTGGCGAGCGCGTCGGCCAACCAGACCTTCGCGGGGTCGAACGGTTCCCCGTCGGTAACGACGCCGATGTGCTCGACTTCGTCGTGATCGAGATTCGAGACTTCGATGACGTCACAGGGGGCGTGGGCTTCGATCCAGTCCGCGTCGCTCCCCAACAGCGTCTCCGACCCGGTCGATCGCTCGATGATCAGGGTATCCGCGTCGACCTCGGCGGCGTAGTTGACGATGGCGTGTCGGGTGTCGTGGCTGACGACCTCGCCGTATCGAATGGGTATCTCCGAGTCGGTCGCCCGGTCGGCCATTCTGACCTCGAACGCCTGGTCGGCTTCGGTGAGGGTCGACGCCGACTGCGGGAGCGGCGTCTGGTCGGGCGCCTCGTCGAACTGGGCGACCCGAACACCGCCCTCGCGGGTGTGCGCCAGGTCGGTGGCGAGGTCGATCAGCGACTGCTCGACGGCGGGCGACGTCCGGTCGGTGACTGCCACGAGGATCTCGTGGCTGTCGGTTTCGACCGCCGATTCGGTCTGTTCGACCACGTCTCGTCCGACGCTCCGGCGGAAGGCGTCAGTCATCGCGCCCTCGCGCTCGACGCCGCCCCGGCGATAGACGAAGAGGTAGTACCACGCCATCGAGCCCACGATTATGACGACGGCCCCGACCAGCGGGACGAATCCGATGTACCGCAGGAGGACGGCCCCGCCGACGATCCCGACCAGCTGGGGAACGGGGTACAGCGGGGACTCGAAGCTGGGGTCGTACGCCTCTATCGACCCCTGACGGAAGGCGATAAGCGCGACGTTGATCAGGATGAACACGAGGATCTTGAACGCGCTGGCGAGCTTGGCGATGTCGTCGATGGGGACGAACGCGATGAGGACGAGCAACACCCCGCCGGTGATCGTGATCGCGTTGACCGGCGTCTCGAACCGGTCGCTGACGTTCTCGAAGATGTCGGGCGCGAGTCCGTCGCGACTCATCGCGAAGGGGTACCGCGACGAGGAGAGAATGCCCGCGTTGGCGGTGCTGATCAGCGCGAGCAGCGCCGCGACGACGACGGCGGCGACGCCGATCGCGGGCAGCGCGTTGTCGGCGGCGACCTGCATCGGCGTCTCGGTGTCGGTCAGCGCGGCGCTCTCCGCGACGCCGACCATGACGGTCACGATGGCGACGTAGATCCCGGCGGTGATGACGAGCGACCCGAGGATGCCGAGCGGGAGGTTCCGGTCGGGGTTCTCGACCTCCTCGGCGACGCTGGCGATCTTCGTGACGCCGGCGTAGGAGACGAACACGAACCCGGTCGCCCCGAGGATCCCCTCGATCCCGCTGTCGAAGAAGCCCTCGAAGCGGGCGCTCTCGACACTCGGCGCGCCGGCGACGATGAACCAGACCATCACCGCCAGCATGACCGCGACGATGGCGATCTGCATCCGTCCGGTCTGTTTCGCGCCGACGACGTTCAAGACGATCAGCAGACCCGCGACCGTGAGCGCGACCGGAGTCACCGGCAGATCGAGCAGCAACACCAGGTACGGCGCCCCACCGACCAGCGCCAGCGCCCCCTTGAACGTCAGCGAGAACCACGTCCCGACGCCGGCGATGGTCCCGAACAGCGGGCCCATCGCCCGCTCGATGTACAGGTAGGTCCCCCCGGCCTCGGGCATCGCCGTCGCCATCTCGGACTTGCTCAGTGCGGCGGGCAAGACGAGGACGCCCGCGAGGAAGTACGCGAACACGACCGCCGGCCCCGCCATGTTCATCGCCAGTCCCGGCAGGATGAAGATGCCGCTGCCGACCATCGCGCCGATACTGATGGCGGTCACTGACGGGAGACCCAGGTCGCGCTCTAGTTGTTTCCCCATTACGCTGCGGAGGGCCCAGCGTTCCGAGTGCGTTCGATCGAGCTCCGAGAGAACACGCCGCCTACGATTGACCGGTCGTTCATGTGTGTTCGACGCTTCATGACGGTCCCCAATAAACGACGTGATAAGTTAAATTTTATAATTTATTTGAACACTCAACAATTCAATACCACGATCAATAACTATTCCTGCTCAATAAACCCACGCTCGATCGATCAACGTTCAGTGTGTCGGAGATCCGGGAGTTCGCGCGATCCGGGTAGCGCGATCGCCAGTCTCACGTGGCCGGACGGTACCTCCCGTGGAGCAGAGGAGTGACTCCTCTCTCCGGTCTACCGGTCGATCTCCCCCTCTCCTTCTCTTATCCGGGAGCCCAATTGTCCGAGAGCTCAGTAGTGTTTGAACAGCAGCGCGCGGACGTCGTCTTTGGTCCGCGCGGACTCGTGGGTCCCGTCCGGGAGTTCGACCTCGTAGCGCGCGTCTCCGTCGGACCGGCTCCACTTGTCGTCGTGGGTGTCGAGGAGGTGTAACATCGCATCCAACTGGGCGTCCCCATCCCCTTCGCCGGCTCCGTTCGCCGTGTCGGCCGCCGACGCGTCGCCGTTGCCCCCGTCGTCTTCACGGCCGTTCTCGTCTTCACGGACGTTCCCGTCGTCACGGCCGTCGTTCTTGCTCGTGGCTCCCGTCTCGTCCGGCTGCTCGGTCGATCCCGCGTCGGCGTCCGACACCGACCCGTCGCGTTCGGGCGGGAACGGAACGTCCACCGGCGCAAACGGGTCCGTGTATCGCTCTCGGGTCTCGGCCAGTATCGCGTCGATCAGCTCGTCTTTCGTCATCTCGCTGCGCCCCGTGACGTCGTACTCGGCGGCGATCGTGTACAGGTCCATCTCGTCGTCGCCGCCCTCACGGTTCCGTTCCCGGAGCACTGCTTCGAGGCTGTCGCGGGGGAACCCGTCGCCCGGGCCGTCGACGTCGGTCCGTTCCGACGGGCGCGGTGCGTCTGCGCCTCGGTCGTCGACCGTCCCGTCGTCGACGGAGGCGCTCCGGTCGTCGACCGGGATTCGGTAGGGATCTTCGACGCTGGCCGCGAGGTCCAAAAGGAACGCGATGGCGTCCGTGCTCGTCACGGAGGCGTACTCGCCGGCGTACTCGTCCGCGAGCGCCGCCGACAGCTCCTCGAGGCGGTCGAATTCGTCCGTCGGAATGTCTATCTGAGGCATCACTCACTCTCGAAGCGTCGCATGGCTTCTTCCCACGTCTCGATGCGCTTCGGCTCGCCCGTGTGGTCGGCCTCCACTCCGACGTAGCCGCACGCCTCACACTCGAAGGCGGTCGCTTCGCCGAGGGTGAACGCGGTCAACTCCACAGCGCACCGCGGGCAGTCCGAAACCACTGGTCGTCGCTTGTGAATCGACGCCGAACGACTAAAGTACGGCGGTCGTTCACCCCCGCGATTCGGGAGAACAGTCATTACGATGGACGAATATCTCGACCCATGAGCGACCCGGAGCACGCCAACGCCCTCCTCGCGTACTATCGGCAGTACGTCGGGGACCCGGAGCGGACCGTGGACGTCTACCTCGGCTTCGGCCTCTTTTTCGCCGGGCTGGGACTCGCCGTGGCGGGTATCGCCGCGTACATCTACAGCGCGACGTTCCCGCCGGGGTCGATGTCGATGTACACGGTCCGGGAGGTCGCCGGCGTCGCCGGCGCCGTGGGACTGCCCGTTCTCCTGTTCGGCGTCGTGGTCCTCCTTCCGGTCGACAGACGGATGCTGTACGTCGCCGTGGCGGGGACCGTCGTCTGTCTCGTGGCGACGGGTCTGTTCGCGTGGGCGTACCCGTACAACTGGAACGTGATCAACTCGACCGACTACAGCGCGCAGGGGGTCGCCGTCTACAGCGTCGGCATCGTGCTCGTCATCGCGGCGACGGGCGCGGCCCTCGTCGCCCACCGCGTCGAGCGGGCGACGGCCGAGGCGGGATCCGACGCCGAGGAGGCGACGGCCGAGGCCTCGACGGTGACCGACGCGGACGTCAAGCCGACATCGACCGCGAGTTGGCGGACGCGGAGCTGTCGTGGGGCGGTGTCGAACGAACGGAGACTCGTCGCCTCAATCTCGATACGAGCGCCGTCGACGACGTCGATCGCGACACGCTCGCCGGGACGGCGACCGAGACGCGCACGGAGTCGAGCACGGTCGACGACGCCGTCGGCCAGCTCAAAGGACTCCAGGGCGGGGACGCCGAGACGGCCAGCGGGGAGAGCACCGACGACCAGGCCGCCGCGCTCCGGGAGCTCCGCCAGCAGCAACGGGAGTCGGACGAGGAGGATTCGTCGCTCCTCGATCGGGTTCGCGGGCTGTTCTGACGGGAGGACCCGATTCGCGGCGCGACCCGAATCTTCGGTCGTGACGCGCTGGGTGTGTCTTTTTTCGGTTGCGATCTGTGCACTCGCCGCAAAGATTTATGCTGGACGGGTGAAATCCCCAGACATGGCTAAAGGCCTAGACGTCGGCACGATGAACATCCTCTCGGCTCGACAGGACGGCTCCGAGACCGTCTTCGTGCAACAGCGGAACTCGTTCGTCGAGATCGAGTACAGCGACATGGCCGAACAGATGCTCTCGCGGAGCGAGGTCCTCCACATCCAGAAGGACGACAAGGTGTACGTCGTCGGCGACGACGCGCTGAACTTCGCGAACATCTTCAACGAGGAGACGCGCCGGCCGATGCAACACGGGATCCTCTCCAGCGAGGAGTCGTCCGCGATCCCGATGATCAAACTGATCACCGAGCAGGTCGTCGGCGAGCCGGCGCGGCGGAACGAGCGGCTGTTCTACTCGAGCCCCGCGGACCCGATCGACTCGGACCTCTCGACGCTCTACCACGAGAAGACGCTCGAGTCGATGCTGGGTGACATGGGCTACGATCCGGAGCCGATCAACGAGGGGATGGCGGTCATCTACTCCGAGCTGGCCGACAACAACTTCACCGGGCTCGGGATCAGCTTCGGGGCCGGGATGACGAACGTCTGTCTGGCGTACTACGCCGTGCCCGTGATGAAGTTCTCGATCGCCCGCGGCGGCGACTGGATCGACGAACAGACCGCCCAGGCGACGGGGACCCCCGTCGACAAGGTCACGAGCATCAAAGAGGACGACTTCAAGCTCGACTTCCGAACCGACGTCGGCGGCGTCGAAGGCGCGCTCGCGATCTACTACGAGAATCTCCTCGATTACGTCATCGAACACATCACGCGTGAGGTGGACGAAGAAGACGTCGAGGAGGGCCTCGACGTGCCCGTCGTCGTCACCGGTGGCACGTCGAGTCCGGTCGGGTTCGAGGACCTGTTCGCGGACCACCTCAAAGACGCGACCATCCCCTTCTCGATCAGCGACGTCCGGTCGGCCGCCGAACCGATGTACAGCGTCGCGAGCGGGGCGCTCGTCGCCGCCCGGTCCGAAGAAGGCGAAGACGACGGGTCGGCGGAGGCGACCGCAGCCGAGCCGGAGGCCGCGGAGGACTGAGCGTCCGAGCCCCGGCCCCTCGCGGTCGCTGAAGCGCCGAACGCTGCGCGTTCCCGTCTTGTGACGTCCCCTCCACGAGTTTGACCCCGAGGTTATTCACGTGCGGGCCTCTTCGAAGCGGACGTGCAGACGCGATACCCCCTCCAACAGAGTGGACAGCCCTCCGCTGGCCGACACACGTCCCCGCCGTTGCGTCGATCCCTCCGTAGACGGGTGGTACGTGTATGAGGACCCCGCGACTGGCCCCGACCGTCCTCGCGATACTCATGCTCGCGAGCGCGACGGTCGGGGGTGCGACGCTGGTTTCCGCGCAGGGACAGGCGGTCGTCGTGTCGGGAGTGACGGTGTCGCCGGAGGACCCGACCGTCGGCGAGACGGTGACGATCGAAGTCACGGTGTCGAATCAGGCGGGCAGCGACAGGATCGTCGACGTCTCGAGTGTCATGATACGCGATACCGAGGACCACTACGGGCGCGCCGAGGATCTCGGATCCATCGCTCCCGGCGGCAGCCTGACGGTCCCGATCACGACGACGTTCGAGGAAGCGGGTGAGAAACACCTCAAAGCCCACGTTTCCGCCGAGCCGCAGCCCAGCCGCAATCGGTCTTCCGTCCTCCGTCCGTACTACCGTCCGATCACGATCGACGTCGAGGAGCCCGACGTCGAGGGCGGCCTCTCCGCGACCACGAACGCCTCGGGAGAGACTACGGCCACGCTCACGAACTACGGGAACGTCGACCTGACCGACCCAGCGATACGCGCCTCGACGGACGGCGAGCGACGTGCTCGCAAGGACACCTTCGACGTCGCCCCTGACGAGAGCGCGTCGGCCACGTTCGACACCGAGAACTACGATTCGGACACCGTCACGTTCACCGCGACGTACGCCGCCCGCGGCGAGCGCCACGAGGTCACCCGCACGGTTCGTCTCGACCGACGCGTCGCCGGCGAGGTACGGCTGACCAGCCTCGAGGTGACGGGAAGCGGCGCGGTCACGTCGATCGACGGCGAGGCGGCGAATATCGGCGGCACCGACGTCGACTCGGTCCTCGTCAGCATCCCGGACGCGGACGGCGTCTCGCCCGCGGGCGGCTCCGGCGAGTACTTCGTCGGCTCCGTCGACGCCAGCGAGTTCGCCACGTTCGAACTCACGGCGTCCGTCGAGAACGGGACGAGCGCGATCCCGATCGAGATCGCCTACATCGTCGACAACGAGCGCGTCACGACGACCCAGACGCTCGACGTCTCGTCGGTCGACGCCGCGGGCGCGGCGAGTCAGGCATCGCCGGCGGCAACGTCCGGGAGTAGTGGCGGTCCGGGCGCCCCGGGGCTTCCCGTCGTTCCGATCGTCGTCGGATTGCTCGTCGTCGTCGGTATCGGCGGTGCCGTCTACTACCTCTGGAACCGCGGATGAGCGTCATCCAACTCGAGGACGTGGTCAAACGCTACGACAGCGGGGCCGAGACGATCGAGGCGCTGAAAGCCGTCGACTTCCGCGCCGAGCGCGGCGAGATGGTCGTCGTTACCGGGCCGTCCGGGAGCGGGAAGAGCACGATGCTCAACCTGATCGGGCTCCTCGACACTCCGACGGCGGGCACCGTTCGCCTCGACGGGCGAAACGTCACTGACTTCGACGAGGACGAACGGACCGAAGAGCGCCGATCGCAGCTCGGGTTCGTCTTCCAGGACTTCCACCTGCTACCGATGCTCACCGCCGCCGAGAACGTCGAGCTGCCGTCGATGTGGGACACCGACGTCGACCGCCGCGACCGCGCCGTCGACCTGTTAGGGCGGGTCGGGCTGAGTGACCGGCTCACCCACACGCCCGACGAGCTCTCCGGCGGGCAGAAACAGCGGGTCGCCATCGCGCGCTCGCTCATCAACGAGCCCGACATCCTCCTCGCGGACGAACCGACGGGCAACCTCGATCAGGAGACCGGCGGAACGGTGCTCGACGAGATCGCCCGACTCAAAGCGGCGGAGAACATCGCCGTCGTGGCGATCACCCACGACGAACAGCTGGTGCAGTACGCGGATCGCGTGGTCCGACTCGTCGACGGGGTGGTCCAGTGATGAACGAGGTGAGTCGGTGATGGACGGGGTGGTCCAGTGACGGGCGCCACGTCGATCCTCCGACGGGTTCCGAGCGTGCTCATGGCGTGGCGGAACCTCGGCCGGAATCGGGTGCGAACCGCCCTCGCGATGCTCGGCGTCGTCATCGGCGTGATGGCGATCGCTTCGCTCGGCATGGCCGGGGTGGCCCTCGAACATCAGGCGACGTCGAACCTCGGCGACCTCACGAACGAGGTGAGCGTCTCTCCGGGCGAGGATATCGAGACCGACGGGGTCACCGACGACCAGGTGGAGACGATCCGGGACGTCGCCCCCGCCACGACCGTTATTCCACAGAAGACGAACGGCACCGAACTCACCGCTCGAAACGGCGAATCGGCGTACGTGCAGGTGACGGGCGTGACGAACGCGGCCCCGCTGTACGATATCGCCGCCGGCGACGAGCCCACGCGTCTCGAAACGGGGGCGCTCATCTCGGAGAGCACCGCGCAGACGCTCGACCTCGAGATGGGTGACCCCGTCGAATACGAGGGACAGATCTACCGCATCCGCGGCTTCATCGCCGCCGAGAGTGGATTCGGTCCGAGTGGCGGCGGTGAGCTCGTCCTGCCGGTCTCCGCGCTCCGCGAACAGGAGTACTACGACTCCGTCACAGTCGTCACCGAAGACGGCGACACCGCGACCGCGACCGCGAACACGATCGAGGAGCACTTCAACGACGAAGACGACGAGATCCTGAGCGTCACCAGCTTCGCGAGCGTCCAGGAGAACATCTCTTCGTTCACCGACACGCTCGAACTCGCGCTGCTCGGTATCGGATCCATCTCGCTTTTCGTCGCGAGCGTCGCCATCCTGAACGTGATGCTGATGAGCACGATCGAACGCCGCGGCGAGATCGGGGTGTTACGCGCCGTCGGCGTGCGGCGCGGGGAAGTGCTGCGGATGATACTCACCGAGGCGGCGTTCCTGGGCGGTGTCGGCGGCGTCTTCGGCGCCGTGGGTTCGCTCGCCGTCGGACTGGTGCTCTTCCACGTCATCACCGGGGACGCGGCGCTCGCGCTGGCGTGGTCGAGTTCCCGGTACCTCCTCTACGGGGTCGTGTTCGCGCTCGTTGCGAGCGTCCTCAGCGGCATCTACCCCGCATGGAAGGCCGCGAACGAGTCGCCGGTGGAAGCGCTTCGGGGGTGATCGGCGCGTCCACCCCCCGTCGACACCATCTCCGTCGAACCATCGACATCGGACTCGTCGACGCCGGTCTCGTCGACGTCGGCCTCGTCGACAGCGGCTCGTCGATCACTTGGTATCGATCGAACCGACGTAGACGAGACGTGGCCGACATCGCGGTGTCTCCGGACGCACTTCACCGCGAGCGTTCGTCGCCGAGAACGTCGATAACGGTCCCGACTACAGTTGTGACCCGTCGCTTCGCTCTCGCCGTCCCGACGCGAGGCCGGTCGAGTCGGTTTCGAGCGATCGTTGATGCCGCGTCACCGCAGCCTCGACGGCCGCGGTCTGTGGATCGCTGAGTCGGGAGCCGACCGCGGCGATCGGTCGCCAGTCGGCGTCGTCGTGTTCGGCCGACAGCGACACCCTCCGGTGGGGCCCGCGGCAGTAGTAGTACGCCGCGAACCGTCCGTTCCCCTCGTCGTTCACCCACGCGACCGTGTGTACCGGGTCGACGACCTCCGGTTCGAGCGACGTCTCCTCGCGGAGTTCGCGCACGAGTCCGTCGACGGCGTCCTCGCCGCGATCGAGCCGCCCGCCCGGGAGCTCCCACCCGCCGTCGGTCGCCCGCTTGACGACCAGCACGTGTTCGTCCGGCGTGACGACGACGCCGCGCTGGGTGATCGTCGCGCGCAGCGGGGTTTCGGTCATTGGCGTGAACGCAGCTTCGAGCCGTCCGAACGTGTCTCCCGGGCACCGCGTTCGATGGCGGCCGGTGACACGCCTCCGTGCGACACGCTGCCTCCCGTGCCGTCGATCTCGACGAGGCCCATACGTATGGCTCTTCGACCCGGCGTATTAATGTTATCCCACGTGTATGTCCGGACGGTCGGTCGCTCTCGATCAGTTCGCTCTCGATCGGCTCGCTCGACGCATCCGACTCGCGAGACGTCGCGAGACGTCGCGGTGGCGGACCGGCGTCGACCGACGAAACGCGACGCCGGGCTCCCCGCGACGACGCGGCCGATCGGCTACGAACGGCCACCCCGGAGATGGTCGTCGACGTCTACGTACAGGTAGTACGCGCTGATCGCGAGCACGACCGCCGCGAACGCCGTCCACAGGTGGACGTTGATCGACCCCTCACCGGCCCAGTGCGGGACCATCGGTCGCTGGATCACCGGACGCAGCGGCCACAACATGTCGGACGGCACGGTCGGATCGGACGACAGCAGCGCTCGTCGATTGTCGGCGACGATGTGCGAGAGGTGCGCGAACGCGAACGCGCCGGCGGGGCGGGGTCGCTCCGTCTTCCGGCCGTACAGCCCGACGAGACACAGGAACGGGACCGCAATCGGCAGCGAGTGCATGAACACGCGGCCGTTCGGGAGCAGCTGGAACTGGTGTGCGAGTGGCTTGTCGATCAGGTCCGGGAACTGACTCCCCACGAAGACGATCGCGACGAGCTGGAGCGTCGGGAGCCGCCGGTCGCGGACGAGCACGTAGCCGACGACGGGCAACAGCGCGACGATGAAGTGTTCGATCGGGAGCACTACTGTGGGGTGTCAAGCGGGGAACGCCCGTGGTCGTCGCGCTCGTCGGGGAGTTTACATGTAGCCGAGGTCGCGGAGTCGTTCCATGAGGTCTTCTTTGTCTTGGGCGCGGCCGGCGCGTTCGGTGGTGTTTTCGAGGTTTTGGAGCCAGGCGGGTTCTTCGGTGGTTTTGTCGGTGGAGACTTCGCTGCCGAGCGAGCGGAAGCCGGCGAAGTACTTGGGTGAGATGGGGACGTCTTGTTGGGTGACGCCGTCGGGGAGGTCGTCGTCGGCCTGGGGGACGTAGCCGTCGTCGGGGAAGGCTTCGACCGTGTCGGGGACGACGTAGTTCCAGAACGCGTTCCAGACGTCGCGTTCGCGGAACTGGAGGATGGGTTGGATCCGGTCGTGTGGGGGGAACAGATCCGGGTCGTGCCGCGGCGAGAAGAACGTTTCGTCCGCGCGGGCTTCCTGTTCGTCCCAGCGGACGCCGGAGATGACGCCGTCGATGTCGTGGGTTTCGAGTGCGTCGTTGAGCGCGACCGTTTTCAACAGGTGGTTGCCGACGTAGGTGTCGAGCAGGAACGGGAACGTGTCCTCGTCGTACTCTAAGATGTTGCGGACGTGGTGTTGGTTGTGTTCGGAGAGGGCGTCGACGGGGATGTCGTCGCCGGGTTCGAGGTCGTGTTCGTCGACGTAGGCGCCGACGTCGTCATTGCGGGCGTACACGACGTCGATGTCCCACTCGTCGGCCCAGCGGTCGACGAAGTCGGTGATCGACTCGAAGTGCTGGAAGTGGTCGATGAACACCGCGGTGGGCTTGTCGTAGTCGAACTGTTCGGCGACCTGATTGATGAAGTAGAGGGTGAGCGTGGAGTCTTTGCCGCCGGTCCACATCACGGCGGGGTTGTCGTACTGTTCGAGGCCGCGGCGGGTGACCTCGATCGCCTTTTCGATTTTGTGTTGTAACGACGGGTACTCCTCGGGGTCCTCACCCTCGCCGTCGGTGTAATCGACGTCCACGCTCGCCGGGAACTCGGGAGGCATGTGGGTGAACCTGTCGCTATATCAAAAAGAATCTTGCCTTCTGGCGTCCGTGTCGGCGTCGTCAAACGGCGTCAGCCGGCTGTGGACGAAACACCAGGTACGGGCGCATGCGAGTGGGCGACTATCGAACGGCCACGCGAGCGACTCGTCTACCAGGTCCGAAAACTGCGTTCCGACGACCAGCGCGTCGATACCGATCGGTCCCCGGTCACAGCGGCCGCCAGTCGGTCTCTTCTGGATCGCGGACGCGGTACTCACAGCCCTCGCCGTCGTCGGGGCGCCGCGTCTCGACGACCGCGTCGAACAGCGGCACGAACTGCTCGACGGTCTGCTCGTCGTGTGCGCCGGCGTCGATCGCGGCGACGACCGGCCATCCCACTCCCGTCGCCTGCTGGACCAGCAGGTGTGCGAACTGGTACACGTCGGTCCGGTCTGCGTACTGCAGGAGCGGCGACAGCGTCGAGATCCCGGCCGCGAGCGGTTCGTCGCCCCGCCGATCGACCACCTGGGTGAACTTCGTCCCGATCGAGGTGAGGTTGCTCGGGTGCTGGGCGTACACCGTCCGCGGACCGTCCGACGGCGACTTCCCGAGCGCGCGCGTCAGGCAGTCGACGACCACGAGATCGTCCGTCTCGGCGGGGTCGGCCGCGGTCTGGTGGCGGTGTGCGTCTCGAAAGGGCTCGGCGGGCTGACGGGTCGCCACCGCGACCGTCCCGGCGCCGCGATCGCGGAGCAGCCGGTGGAAACACCGCCGCCCGCCCGCCAGCGAGGGCCCCGCGACGAGCACCGTCTCGGCGTCCACTTCCAGCACGTCTCTCACTGCCGAGGGATCGTCTAACCGACGGATAAGTGTTGGCGTATCGAAACGAGTTGCCGACAATTGGTGGCGTCGCTGCGGCGAGACCGTGACGATCCGCGGCGCGACGACGGTGAGGGACGACGACTGGCGGCGTGACGCGTTCGCGCACGCCGGGGCGACACCGTCGGGCACGAGGACGCGACGCGTTCGGACGCGTTTATATATCTCGCACGCCCAATCGACGAGTATGGACGACCACTCTCACGACACCGACCCGGACACACGTGTGACAGCCCCCATGCAGGCGTTCGGGAGCCGCGAGGTCGGCATCGGCGCGGCCGTGCTCCTCGTCGGTCTGCTGATCGCCTACGTGATCCCGTTCCTCTTCACCTTCTGACGGACCGGATCGTTTCCGAGCGCCTCCCGTTCTCTCCGCGAGCGGCAGCTGGAGGCAGGTGGTGGCCCGAGATGCGGTCTCTGGCCCGGGACATGGGCCACGGCGCCGGCGGCGCGGGATGGGAAATCGACGGCGCGAGGCGAGAAACCGACGGGAGAGCGGGCCTTTCCCGTACTCACCGCGGGTACCACGCCAGCGGGTGGTCGGCGGTGAGCTCGACGGCGACGGGCTGGTCGAGGTCGAACTCCTCGACGTGGTTGTGCTGGCAGTGGACGACGTCGCCGGAGTCGAGTTCTACTCGATAGACGAAGGAGGGACCGACGTACTGCCGAGAGACGATCACGCCGTCGGCCATGTCGGCGCTCGCAGGTGTCGCGCTGAGGTCGTCGGGACGGACGAGCACGTCGACGGGTGCCCCGTCGTAGACGGTGTCGTACCCCTCCAGCGTCACGGCGTCGAAGCGGCCGATCTCCGTCTCGAGTTCTCCCTCGCGGAGGTGCCCGCGGAGGAACGACGCCCGCCCGAGGAACGAGGCGACGAACTTCGACTCGGGGCGCTCGAACACCTCTTCCGGGCGACCGACCTGCTCGATCTGGCCGTCGTTCATCACGGCGACCCGATCGGAGATGGAGAGCGCCTCCTCCTGGTCGTGGGTGACGGAGACGGCGGTCACGCCGGCGGCTTTCAGGATCCGGCGGACCTCCTCGCGCATCTCGACGCGGAGCCGCACGTCGAGGTTCGAGAACGGCTCGTCGAGCAGGAGCACGTCGGGCTCCGGCGCGAGCGAGCGCGCGAGCGCCACCCGCTGTTTCTGCCCGCCGGAGAGCTGGTCGGGGGTCTTCTCGCCGTGGTCGGGCATGTCGACCAGCTCGAGCAGTTCGTCGACGCGCGCCGCGGTCTCCTCGGCGTCCGCGTCGTCGAGCCCGAACGCGATGTTCTCGCGGACGGTCAAGTGCGGGAACAGCGCGAAGTTCTGAAAGACGATGCCGACGTCGCGCTGCTCGGGCGGTACGAACGTCCCCTCGCCAGCAACGGGCTCGCCCCCGATGGTGATCGTTCCCTCGGTCGGCTCCTCCAGCCCGGCGACGGTCCGGAGCGTCGTGGTCTTCCCGCAGCCGGACGGCCCGAGGAACGTGAGTAGTTCGCCGGACCGGACGTCCAGCGACACGCCGTCGACCGCGGTCTCGGCGGCGTACTCCTTCGTGACGCTCGCGAGCGAGAGAACCGCGGCGGTGGTTCGGTTCGGCGAGGCGCTCCGGTCGGACGTCGACGACGCCGTCTGTTCGTCCGAACGCGTCGTGCCGACTGGTTCCATGGAGGCCATCGATGAGATCGGGCGCCGGTGCCCCCGGCGTCCCGTGTGTGCCTCCACATATTTTAGGAAAGCCTAAAAACGTATCGCTCACTCCCGCGCGGCGAGGGGTGTTCGCAGGCTCGTGGGGCGTCGCGTCCGTGGGTCAGGCGAGTTCGCGGTCGATGGTATCGCGGGCCTCGCGGACCGCGTCGGCGCCGAGCTCGACCGACTCGTCGCCGACCGACAGCGAGAGCGTCCCGTCGGTCGTCACGTCGCCGAGCCGGAACACGGGGAGCGTGTCGGCGAGTCGGCGACCGCGTCGGGGTCGGTGGTCTGGACGACGAGGCGGCCCGGCGTCTCCTCGAAGGCCGCGACGCGGTCGGGCAGCGCCACGTCCGCGCCGGCGTCGTCGGTGACCAGTTCCGCGAGCGCGACCGCGAGCCCGCCGTCGCTCACGTCGTGGGTCGCGAGCGTCGACTCGTGGCGGGCGACCGCCGCGAGCGACGTGACGATATCGGCGAGCCCGTCGCCGGGAAGCGTCGGAAATCGGTCCGTCCCGCCGATCTGCGCCAGATACTCGGAACCGCCGAGCGCGTCGCCGCCGGCGCCGACGAGCAGGAGCGCGGCGTCGGCGGGCGCGCTCGGTCGAGGGCCGCCGGCGGCGCGTCGTATCCCCGTTTCGTCCCGAGCAGCGCCAGCGTCGGCGTGGGCGGGATCGGCCCCTCGACGCTGTCGTTGTACAGCGAGACGTTGCCCCCGACGACCGGCGCGTCGAGGTCGGCACAGGCGTCCGCGAGCCCGTCGACGATCCCCTTGAACCCGCCGTACACGTCGGGCTTCTCCGGGTTGCCGCCGTTGAGACAGTCGACCGCGGCGAGCGGAACCGCCCCCTTCGCGGCGAGGTTGGTCGCGTTCTCCAGCGCGACCGCGCGGGCGCCCTCGTAGGGCGCGGCCGCGGTCCAGTTCGGGTTCGCGCCGGACGAGAGCGCGAGGCCGACGCCGTCGCCGTCGGCGGCGGTCGCATCGTCTTCCTCCGTCTCCCGGATCGCCACGATCGCGGCGTCGTCACCGGGCTTCATCGCGGTGCGGGCGCCGACCTCGTGGTCGTACTGGCGGTACACCCACCGCTTGCTCGCGGTGGAGGGGGCGGCCAGCACCGACTCGACCGCCTCGCCGAGCGGGGGCTCGGTCTCGGGGCGGTCGCGGTCCGGCTGCGTCGGCGGCTCGCTCGCGAGGTCGTTCATCGGCGCGCCGTCGGCAAGGAATTCGGCGTCGACGTCGACGGCGACGTCGCGGTCCCCGTCGCCCGCGAACTCGCAGACGTAGTTGCCGTCGGTCACCTCGCCGATGACCGAGCAGCCGAGGCCGAACCGGTCGGCGAGTTCCTCGACGCGCTCGACGTTCTCGGGGGCGACCTCGTAGCACATCCGCTCCTGGCTCTCGGCCAACAGGATCTCGGTCGCGTTCATGTTCGGCTCGCGCTGGTGGACGGCGTCGAGGTCGATCCGGGCGCCGAGTCCGCCCTTCGCGACGAGCTCGGAGGAGGCGCCGCCGAGCCCGGCCGCGCCGAGGTCGCGGGCGGACAGGACCAAATCCTCGTCGACGAGCGCCTCGTTGCACTCGATCAGCCGCTTTTCCGCGTAGGGGTCGCCGACCTGCACCGCGGGACGGTCCTCGGTCTCGGCGTCCTCGCCGAGGTCCTCGCTCGCGAAGGAGGCGCCGCCGAGCCCGTCACGGCCGGTGCCGTTGCCGACGAGCACCAGCTTGTTGCCGGGCTCCTGGGCGGTGGCCGTGACGAGCCGCGCTTCGTTCGTGAGCCCGACGCAGGCGACGTTGACGAGGGGGTTGCCCTCGTAGCCGCCGTGGAAGGCAACGCTGCCGCCCACCGTGGGGACGCCGATGCAGTTGCCGTAGTGGGAGATCCCCTCGACGACGCCCTCGAAGAGGTACCGCGAGCGCTCGCGGTCGAAGCCGCCGAAGTACAGCGAGTCGAGCAGCGCGATCGGGTACGCGCCCATGCTCATCGTGTCGCGGACGATACCGCCGACGCCGGTCGCCGCGCCGTCGAACGGGTCGACGTAGGAGGGGTGGTTGTGGCTCTCGACCCCGAAGGTGACGTACGTGTCGCCGTAATCGTCGGGGTCCCGCTCGGCCGGGTGGACGTCGGCGGCGTCGGGCTCGGGGAGCGCGAGGACCGCCGCGTCGTCGCCCGGGCCGACGACGACCTGGTCCCCCTCGCTCGCGAACGCCGAGAGCAGCGGGCGCGAGGAGCGGTACGCGCAGTGCTCGCTCCAGAGGTTCTCGAACAGCGCGGCCTCGGCCGTCGTGGGCTCTCGACCGAGCTCGGCGGTCACGAGTTCGCGGTCCGGTTCGGACAGACTCATTCACTTACGTGGTTATCGAGCCGAGTCTAATGCTTTTCTATGTGCACGTTCGTGTGTGTCACCGCAACCTCGGCGTCGCTCCGGCCCGGTGAGAGACACGGTGCGTGAGGGACGCGGTGCGTGAGAGACGCGTGATCGACTCAGCGAAAACCGATGGGGGATGAAAACAATAGGGGGTGTGCGGTGGCGTGCGCCTGCGAGCGCCCGACGGGCGCGAGCAGCCCGCACGAGGGAGTCGAACCGGCGCGTCGACGCGCC
>NZ_WPCE01000261.1 GCF_009742825.1 Halorubrum sp. CBA1125 | reverse complement strand
GCGCGCGCTCGACGCGGCCGGCGTCGACGGGACGGTGTCGGTCGTCGCCGCCGCCAACGAGGGCGCGCGGGTGTCCGAGACGAACGCCGACGCGGCTGAGCCCGCCGACCGCGGCGGCTCCGCCGAGCAACAACACTAAGCGGAGCCGCGTCTCCATACGGGGTATGTCGAGTCTCCCCTTCGGCGTCGCGCGCCTCGACTCGATCCTCGGCGGCGGCGCGCCGCCCGGCACCGTGGTGTTGCTCGCGGGCGATGCCGGGGCGGGCGCGCGCGAGTTCTGTTACACCAGCGCCGCGATGAACGCGCTCGCGCACGCCGACGAGGAGCTGTTCGACCTGTACTACGGGGACCTCGACGGCGACGCGACGCTCCCCGACGGGGTCCACTACGTCTCCTTTACCGCCGGCACGGGCGCGATCACGCGGGAGATGGGGTACACGATGGCCGACGAGATCCTCGAGGCGGCGTCGCCGGCGATCTCGTTCCGGGACCTCTCCGCGGAGTACTTCCAGCTCAGCCCGGTTCCGCGCGAGTGGTACCGCGGCGAGACCGGGTCGCTGGCGGACCTCGGCGAGCGCGGCCACGAGGACGTGCTCACGGCGCTCGGCGATTACCTCTCGGCGCACGCCGAGGGGAGCCTGGTGTGTATCGACTCCGTGACAGACCTCGTCTCGATGGTCGGCGGCGACACCGACTGGAGCGACGTCACGATGGTGATGAAGGGGCTGAAGAAGGCGGCCTACGAGTGGGGCGGACTCATCCTCGCGCTGGTGAACGCCGACGCGATCACCGACCGCGAGTTCGGCACCCTGATGGACGCCGCCAGCGGGACCCTCCAGTTCACGTGGGAGAGCGGGGGCTCACAGCGCGCGCGGACCATGTTCGTTCGCGAGTTCCGCGGCGTGCTCTCTCGACTCGAAGCCGAGAACATCGTCAGGTTCGAAACCGAGATCCACGAGGGCGGGTTCGACATCAGCGACGTCCGGAAGATCCGGTGACCGGACCCGGTGACGACCCTCCGGTGATCGGGCCCGGTGACGACCCTCCGGTACCTGCGCTGGACCCGGTGGCGGACGGCCTGGGTATCGAAACCGAGAACGACGCGACAGATTACTTAAGTCTGCCAGTCGTACGCCTCTGCGATGAGCGTGGATCCGCGATGAGCGACCTCGACTCGCCGGACGAGTCGGTCGAAGATGTCGGGGAACGCGTCGAGGACGCCGACGGCTCGGCGTCTGCCTCCGCCAACGGGGCGTCCGACGGCTCGGCGTCTGCTTCCACCAACGGGGCGTCCGACGGCGACGCGTTCGCCGGCGACGAAGCGCCCGACCGCGAGCTGGTGAAGCGGGCCATCGTCGCGCTCGCCGACGAGCAGGGGGTCGACGTCCCGGACGCCGAGGAGGTGGCCGCGATCCGATCGCGTCTCGACGAGCTCGACGCCGCGGTCGACGAGAAGGTCGCGGACCTCCGCGAGCGGTTCGTCGACCTCTACCAGCAGCTCGAGGAGACGGCACCGTCCGACCACACGCACCCGGCTCTGGCGGAGCGGCTGGACGCGCTGGAGGCGGACGTGGCGGCGGTCGAGGCGCGCGCCGAGGCGCTCGACGCCCTCGAATCGGACGTCGCCGCGCTCGAATCGCGGCTTGAGGCGGTCGAACCGACGGTAGACGCGCTCGACCCCGAGGCGATCGAGGACAAGCTCTCGCGGGTCGCGAGCGCGGTCGTCAGGCTCCGTCGCCGCGTCGAGGAGCTGGAGGACGACCGCGCCGACCGCGAGCGCCTCGACGCGCTGCGGACGACCGCGAACCGGAACGGCGTCGGGAAGGCGCGCTGTGGCGACTGCGGCGAGACGGTTCGGATCTCGCTTTTGTCTCGCCCCGCGTGTCCACACTGCGACCGTCGGTTCGCCGAACTGGACCCCAGCCCGGGATTCTTTGGAACCTCGCGGCTGGTCGTCGCCGACCCGCCGGCGCTCGACGGGGCGGTTGCGTCCGACGAAACGGACGCATCCGGCGAAACGGACGCGGCGTCTGGTGCCGACAGCCGGTCGGACTCCAGGTCGGTGAGCACCCGCGACGCGGGCGGCGGGGAGACGCGACGATGACCGGCGAACGCGACGACGGTGGCCGCACGGAACGAGGACGCGACGAGGGTAGACGCGACGAGGACGAACGCGAGGGCTCCGAACGCGGCGAGGACGAACGCGAGGATCCCGGTACGGGCGCCGATCCGTTCGCCGACCTCGCCGACCTCGACGGGGTCGCCGATCCGTTCGCCGACCTGGACGAGACGGTCGAGGCGGACGACGGGCGTTCGGTCGACTCGGCGGTCACGGCGGATCCGGTCGACGTCGCGGTCGACGCCGATCGCGGCGACGCGGCGGTCGATCGCACTCCCGTCGACCGGACCGAGGAGGTCGACCCGTCGTCGACCGCCGCTAACGCGGACCTCGACGACGCGTTCGAGCGGATGGACGTCGACGAATTCGACGGCGAGGACGTCTGGGCAGCGCTCGACGACGCGTCGGAAGCCCCGTCCGTTCCCGGCGCTCCCGGTCGGGCGCCGGAAGACGCCGGCGGCGCGCCGACGGACGCCGAGACGGGGCCCGCGGACGGCGAGCGCGTCGTCGACAAGCGGACGTACTGCCAGCAGTGCTCGTACTTCTCGGAGCCGCCCGACGCCACCTGCACGCACGAGGGGACCACCATCGTTGAGACGGTCGGTTTCGACGAGTTCCGCGTTCGGAACTGTCCGATGGTCGACGGTGCCGACCCCGACGAGTGACCCGACGATCGCCGCCCACGCGCGTCGTCGATTGGCGGTCGTCGTCGAGATTTTAGGTAGACCGAAACCTATAACCCCGCCGGTCACCGAAGCGGTGGTAATGAGTACTGGTGACCGGATCGAACGCGACACCCAGGGCGTGGAGGACCCGCGTCCCACGGTCGCGGCGAGCCGTTGTTCGCCCGACCGGACCGTCTTCACCGAACAGGGGAACACCGACGCGTGGATCGCGACGGACCTGACCGTCGAACTCGAACGGTAGCGTTCTCGTTTCTGTCGGATAGGTGCCATCTACCTCGACGAGTGAGTCGTCAGACCGAGCGAAGTAGGAGCGGGTACGAGGTGTCATAGACGGTTCACCGGACGGTGATCTCACTCGTGTTTCGATGTATCATCCGTTATGTAGAATTGCTAATAATGCGAGATCGTTGTGGTCGA
>NZ_WPCE01000252.1 GCF_009742825.1 Halorubrum sp. CBA1125 | reverse complement strand
CCAGCACGGGATTGAAACATACTCGCCGAACGCGACGCGCAGGTTCCGCTTCGGGTCGAGACGGAGAGAAAACCCAGCACGGGATTGAAACCAATTGGATATCTCGCTCACCGATCGGACGGACCACGTCGAGACGGGGAGAAAACCCACCACGGGATTGAAACCGAGCCGGGATGTCCATGTCCGTGTTCGCGCGGTCGTCGAGACGAGGAGAAAACCCACCACGGGATTGAAACATGGCGGGCACCGAGACGACGCTGTTGCTCTTGCTGTCGAGACGAGGAGAAAACCCAGTACGGGATTAAAATATGCTTCTAAGCCTACCGCAGTATAGTGGTACATAGCTATAGAAATGGCCAGAAAACCCAGTGTGAGAATTAAAAGTGAATCGTGCGAGGACGTTTCAGATAGGCTAACTCATTCGTTCTATGGAATAGAAGGGTAGGTGATGTGAGATGTTCACTTTGTTGACACCGTGGTTAGGAATTTAAATATCGAGGTGAGCCAATGCATTGGTTAAGTATTTAACCATCTGTGTTTACCAATGTATTATGGCGTTGTTGGAGAGACCGGATCGAGAACGCGGATTCAATAAGGAGCGAATTATCCGAGTTCTGTTGAATCATTCAGGAGAAGAGTTGACAAAGTATCGGGTGGCGAAGCTTGCAGAGACATCTGAGCCCTGGACCCGGCAGTACACCGAAAAACTCGAAGAAAGAGGTTTGGTCAAGGGGACGGAGATTGTGGACCTGAAAGGACTGTACCAGGCGTGGTTAAAGCAGCGTATTGAACCGAGTCAAGTTGAGGTGTCTCTCCAGCAGCCGATGGAGTTACTTACAGATACCAATTTACAGTATGGTTTGACGACGTATCAAGCCGAAAATTTGCATCAAGGATTTCTCTTCACCTCAACAACGGACTACTACATTGCTCCGGATGAGACTAATGAGTGGCTTGAAATCGTTGAGGAAAAAGGCTTGTTAGGTGGAGGGAATACCCGTATCCGGGTTCTCGACGACCACGTATTCTACAATCAACAGACGGTTGACAATTTCTCAACTGTTTCCATACCCCAGTTGATTCTGGACCTACTTGCAGAAGGAGGACCGTGCGAGGAAGCCGCAGACAAGCTCATTGACTCGTACCACGGTGAGCAACAGTGGTAAGACAGTACTATGTTCCACAGGTAACGGAACTGTCCGAGCAGGAGCTTCAGACCGTTTTTGAGGCTGCGGAACCACCGGTCTGCTTGCTCGGCGGTTGGGCGGTCCACCTCCATGTTAACCCCGGGTTCCAGTCTGAGCATGGCCGTGAGTACATCGGATCACGAGACATCGATCTTGGAGTCCATGTTGACTCCGGTTGGGGAGCTGAAGAACTGTCGGAGACACCGGTTGGAGAATCTATCTCAGCTATTGAAGACTTCGGATATACGAAGAGCCGGTTCGGGTTCGTTCAGAACTTTCTCCGTGATAGTCAGGAACGGATCGGCGAAGATCAGGCTAATGAGTATTCGATGCATGAAGTGTTTCAGGTCTACGTTGATGTGATTCCGGACACCGTAGAGTTGGAAGTTTTCCGTGACGTGTTCGGGTTTATGCCGCCGGCTGAACCGCTTCTCGAACCGGTATTCGAAGACGACAGGGGCGAACCATTGTCGGAGTATGTTTCGTGGTTGCCCTCCAATGAGAAAGAGATTGTTCCCCCGGAGTTACTGGCTGCGATGAAGATCCGCTCACTTCCAGATCGAGATAAGAGTCATAAACGAGTGAAAGATGTCGCTGATCTTCACGCCTTACTCTGGTACATTAAAGACTACAATGAGATGAAAACAGATGTATTAGAGTTCGTATCTGATTCTGATTTGGGTCGACTTGAGGATGCGATAGACGAAACCGTATTTGAGGACGCCGCTCAGCTTCTCATGATTGATCAACAGCTCATCGCTGATTCAATTAAGCGGCTATTGCGTTAGAGCGGCTCTGTTGAAATCCTCAGAGAGTTACATGTTCGCCGTGTAATTTGACAAAATGAAGGCCCTCCCGAAGTCGCAGCTACTCCGGTTTACTGAGAAGGCGATCCATCTGGCACGCCGAGCCGTCTCTCGGTACTCCTCGAAGTTTTCCAAACACCGCTATACACTCCCGCAGCACGTTGTTCTGCTCTGTCTCAAAGTTCGGAAGAACACGACCTACCGTGGCCTGCTTGACGAACTGATCGAGATGCCACGCATCCGTCGCGCTCTCGGGTTAGCTGAACTTCCTACGCCATCAACGCTCTGTAAGGCGTTCAATCGACTTGATATGGTCGTATGGCGTGTCTTATTGACTCTCTCAGCGACGCTACTTCCGACGAGTGGAGTTGTTGGAGTTGATGCGTCAGGGTTTGACCGCAGTCACGCTTCGAAACACTACACGAAACGAGCCGAACTCACGATCCAGCAGCTCAAGGTGACGTTGCTGGTCGATGCGAAAGTAAACGCGATTCTCGATTTGCACGTGACGACAACTCGGAAACACGATAGCCAGATTGCTCCGTCCTTGATCAAACGAAACCCCGGGAATATCGACATCCTTCTCGGTGACAAAGGCTACGATGACGAGAAAATCAGGCAGCTTGCCCCGGCAACACGAGGTTCGCCCACTGATCAAGCACCGTGAGTTCACGTCACTCCACCAAGCATGGAACGCACGCTTAGACACTGATCTCTACGGCCAGCGGAGTCAATCCGAGACTGTCAACTCAACGCTCAAGCGGAAGTATGGTGCGTTCGTTCGATCACGACGGTGGTGGAAACAGTTCCGTGAACTCACTATCGCATGTCTCATTCATAATGTAGACCGATCACTCTGAGCGGTCGATACAAAGTAGCAATCAACAGCAGTCTTACTGAGAAATATGCGTCATGAGAAGAGCTTCGACTGAATCACTGTTTCAACAGCTTGAATGACCCAAGTCACTCGTTCAATCTTCGGCTGCTTTGACGGCTGGGGAGTCTTTCTCAACCGAGAGAGACTGGTCTTCGTCAAGCGTTACCTCGAATCCGAGTTCCGCCATATGTTCGGATGTGTCGTCCGATGGCTGTCCGCGGCGAAGGCTTACGGTCTCTTTGAATTGATATTCACCGGACGAAGGACAGGATTCGTTTTGATACCCGTACACATCGTATTGCTGGCTACTGGTATCTCCCCCATCAAGTTCCGTATCCATTCCGAGTTCTTCCACCTGCAGATCTTGAGTTACATTCCAGCATCCATTTTCGGGACTGGTCGGAATTGGATCCCCCTCACCCAGCCAATCAATTGGACTCTCGTCTTCGGGGACATCAGGAACGAGAACGAGTTGATTTTCGTCCGATTGGCTATCGCCCAAATACGAAGTGAACGGGGGTGTGATACCCAAAGAAAGGGTTATCGGCGTCTCTA
>NZ_WPCE01000169.1 GCF_009742825.1 Halorubrum sp. CBA1125 | reverse complement strand
GGCCGGGCCGGAGAACACCTCGTCGCGCCGACGAACGGCGAGACGGCGACGACGGGCGTCGACGCCAGGGCCGCCTCGACGCCCGGGAGCGCGAGCATCGGGCCGATGCTCGTCACGGGGTTCGAGGGACCGATCACGACCGGATCGGCGAGGGCCTCGCGGACGGCGTCGGTCGGCTCGGCGTCGGCCGCGCCGCGGAACTCCACGTCCGCCACCGCCGGCTCGCCGCGGCGCGCGACCCAGTACTCCTGGAAGTGGAGCGTCTCGTCGTCGGCGGTGTGGACCAGCGTCGCGACCGGGTCGTCCGACATCGGGAGGAGGTCGATCTCGAGGTCGAACGCCGCCGCCAGCGCGCGGGTCACCGCCGTGAGCGTGCGTCCCTCGTCCAGGAGGCTCGTGCGCGTGAGGTGGACCGCGCGGTCGCGGTCGCCGATCTCCATGAACTCGCCGACCGCCGAGAAGCGCCGCCAGCGCGCGAGCTCGCGGCCCGCGGTCTGGGCCTCGTCGTCGAGGTACCGCGGGACGCCGGCCTCGCCGTCGATCGCGTCTCCGGCCGCGTCGGCGAGCCGCCGCAGCTCCTCGTGGGTGGCGGTCGTGTCGCCGGCGATACCCCACCACGTCTCGCGGTCGAGGACGTCGCCGCCCGCGAAAAGCACCGTGTCGACGTCGGGGCAGACGAGGTGACCGCCGAGCTCGACGTCGTCGCCGGTGTTGGCGACGACCGCTATCTCGTCGGGGTCCCACACGCGGGTCGCCCCGTCGAGGAGCTTCGGCGTCCCCGTGCCGCCGGCGAGGAACGTGACCATACCGCCGCAACGCGGCCACCGGATTTGTATCCTCGGCTCTCGTCGCGCGACGCGGCGGCGCCGGACGGCGGCCGGGACACTCCCGTGCCGTCGAACATCCCTCGCGACGCCGTAAGACCTATCTTCGCCCCTCGGGGAGTCGCCACACTGTGGACGAACACGGGAGTCCTGCGGGACACGAGGGATCCGACGGCGCCGCCGCGTCGGCCGGCGGGTCGTCGAGACGAGACCGCCTCCGGAGCGCGGTGAGCGCTCGTCTCGGGGCCGACCGCCGGGCGCTCGCGGCGTTCCGGGTCGCGATCGGCGTCGTCCTCCTCGTCGACCTCGCGCTCCGCGCCCGCAACCTGACGGCCTTCTACACCGACGCCGGCGTGCTCCCCCGGTCGGTGCTCGCGGAGTCGTACCCCCTGTTCGCCCAATTCTCGCTGCACGCGCTCTCGGGGGGATCGCGGCTCGTCGTGCTCCTGTTCGTCCTCGCCGGTGTCGCGGCTGTCGCGCTCGCGGTCGGGTACCGGACCCGTCTCGCGCTCGCGGTCTCGCTGGCGCTGCTGGCGTCGCTGCAGGCGCGGAACCCGTTCGTGCTCAACGCGGGCGACACGCTCCTCTGGCAGCTGCTCGGGGCCGGACTGCTGTGTCCGCTCGGCGCGCGGTGGTCGGTGGACGCCGTCCGGCACGAATCGGTAGACGCCGCTCGACGCGAATCGGTGGACGCCGCGGACGACGCCGTCGGTTCCCGGCCGGCAGGTGACCGATTCGTCTCCCCCGCCTCCGCGCTGCTTCTGGCCGTCGTCGTCGTGGTCTACGTCTCGAACGCGGTCGCGAAGCTCCGCGGGACGGCGTGGCCGGCCGGCGAGGCCGTGGGGCGGGTGTTCGAGCTCACGTATCTCCACGGGCCGCTCGGCGGCCTGGTTCCCGAGGCCCCCGCGCTGCTCGCGGCCGCCACGTACGGCTGGCTCGCGCTGCTTCTCGCCGCGCCGCTGCTCGTCCTCGCCGCCGGCCGGCTCCGGACCGCGCTGGCCGGGACGCTCGTCCTCGCGCACCTCTCGATGGCGTTCACGCTGCAGATCGGCGTGTTCCCGCTCGTGTCGGCCGCCGGGCTGTTGCCGTTCCTCCCGTCTCCGGTCTGGGACCGGGTCGAGCGCGGCGTCGAGCCCGTCCGCGTGCGTCTCCGCGAACGGATCCGCCGGCGTCACGATTCCTCTCCGCCGGACGGCGGTCCGGGCGTCGACGGCGATTCGAGTGCCGATTCCGATTCGAGCGCCGACTCCGATTCGAGCGCCGACACCGGTTCGGGCGTCGACACCGATCCGGCGGGCGATCGCCTCGCCGTCGTCGACCTCGGTCGCCGGGTCGCTCCGTTCGTCGCCGCGGTTCTCCTCGTGTCGCTGCTCGCGTGGAACGGGATGGCGATCGGCGTCGTCGCGACGCCGGAGCCGGTCGCGGCGGTGAGCGACCCGGCCGAGAGCGGCTGGGACATGTTCGCGCCGAGCCCGCCGTCGACCGACGCGCTCGTGCTCGCGACGGCGACCGCGGCCGACGGCGGCGCCGAGGCCGGGAGACCGACAGACCCCGACCGGATCGACGCGCTCTACGGCGACCCGGTCGCGGCCGACAGGTCGCCGTCGGACGCCCGGCGGTATCCCACGGCCCGGTGGCGGAAGTTCCTCACGCTGCTCTCGGCCTCGCCGGACGCGGCGCGCGTCGACCCGCTCCTCGCGCACCTCTGTGACCGTGCCGACGGGTTCACCGACGGCGGGATCGAGTCGGTGACGGTCTCGTTCGTCGACGTCGACGTGACCGCGCCGAGCCACCCGCGCGTCGAGGAACTCGGAACGCGGGAGTGCGGCGTCCCGTGACCGCCGGGACGCTCGTCGGGGACGGGGATCGCTCCCCGGCGGCGGTCGCGGTTCGACGGCGGAATCGCCCGTCTGCGACGAGTTCGCCGTCCTCCGGGGGAAAACGGCAGGCACTTTAGGCCGCTTCGAGAACCTGCGATCGTTCATGAGCTACGACAAGGTCGACGTCCCCGACGACGGCGAGGCGATCACGCTCGCCGACGCGGAGACCGGCGAGCTGAACGTCCCGTCGAATCCCGTCATCCCGATCATCCACGGCGACGGGATCGGCACCGACGTCGGGCCGGCCGCTCAGAAGGTGCTGGACGCGGCGGCCGAGGCGACGGACCGCTCCATCGCGTGGATGCGCGTCTACGCCGGCGAGTCCGCCCGCGAGAAGTACGACGAGCACCTTCCAGAGGACACCGTGAGCGCGATCCGCGACCACCGCGTCGCGATCAAGGGCCCGCTGACGACGCCCGTCGGCGCCGGCTTTCGGTCGCTGAACGTCGCCCTGCGACAGACGCTCGACATGTACGCGAACGTCCGTCCCACCTACCACATCGACGGCGTCCCGTCGCCGGTGAAAAACCCCGCGGCGATGGACATGATCACCTTCCGTGAGAACACGGAGGACGTCTACGCCGGCGTCGAGTGGGAGGCCGGCACCGACGAGGTCGAGCGGGTGCGCGAGTTCCTCGAAGACGACATGGAGATCGCCGACGTCATCCACGACGGCCCGGTCGGGATCGGCGTCAAGCCCATCTCCGAGTTCGGCTCGAAGCGGCTCGTCCGCGAGGCGATCGACTACGCGCTCGCGAACGACCGTGACACGGTCACCCTCGTCCACAAGGGGAACATCATGAAGTTCACCGAGGGCGCCTTCCGCGACTGGGGGTACGAGGTCGCGAGGGAGGAGTACGGCGAGGACGTCATCACCGAGGACGAACTGTGGGACGAGTACGACGGCGAACAGCCCGCGGGCACCGTCGTCGTGAACGACCGCATCGCCGACAACATGCTCCAGCAGCTCCTGACCCGCACGGGCGAGTACTCCGTCATCGCGACGATGAACCTCAACGGCGACTACATGTCTGACGCCGCCGGCGCGCAGATCGGCGGGCTGGGTATCGCGCCCGGCGCCAACTTCGGCCACGGCCGCTGTCTCGCCGAGCCGGTCCACGGCTCCGCGCCCAAGTACGCCGGCGAGGACAAGGTGAACCCCACCGCGATGATCCTCTCCGGCCGCGAGATGCTCGATTACATCGGCTGGTCCGACGCCGCCGACCTCGTGCGCGACGCCGTCGAGGCGACCATCTCCTCCGGCAAGGTCACCTACGACCTCCACCGCCAGATCGAGGGCGGCGAGAAGCTCGCCACCAGCGAGTTCGCCGACGCCGTCGTCGAAAATATCGAAGAGCTCGCCTGAGCCCCTCCCTCCGGGCGAGCCCTTCGAGAGTGTCGGACGACCGTTCTCATATCCGTTCTTCGGCCCGTCGATTCACTTAGTACAGATCCCACACCAACACCTTTTCTTCTCTGTTATCATGCGGTGAATCGATGGCGTCACCGTCGAACGATTCGTCTGCTGTGTTTCTGGTCACAGTCGCGGCGAACGTCGTCCCGCTGGTCGGCGTGTTCCACCTCGGGTGGAGCGCACAGACGTTCGCGGTCGTCTACGCGATCGAACTGGTCGTCGCCGTCCCGTTCGCCGGGCTGAAGGCGCTGTTCGCGCGCCCCCCGCCGAACTACGACGAGCTGGAGCGCCCCAGGGAGGACGATCCGCTCAAGTCCGACGAGTGGGGCGGGACTTCCGTCGGCCCGAGCGACCTCAACCGCCGGCGCGGGAGCGTCACGATCGTCGACCCGCTCCCACCGATCTACCCCCGGAACGTCCCGTTTGCCTTGCAGGCGTTTGGGGCTGCTGTGGGACTCGTCGGGGTTTTCCTTTTCGTGTTGGGCCGGTTCGTCGACGTGCCGGCGACGCTTGCCGATCCGAGCGTGGCGGCGAGCGTCGTCTTCCTCGTCATCTCCCACGTCGGCGTCGTTGAGCGCGAGTACTTCCGGAAGCGACGCCACGAGACGAGCACTCCCCGAGACGTGGTCGCAAGCGCGACGACCGAGGCCGGCCTGGCCACGGTAGTACTCATGTTCGCGATCGTCGGCGGTCCGACCGGCGCGCTGGTCGCGTTCGTCGCGGTAAAGATGTTCGCGGAGTGGCGGGGCTACCGCGGCGGGGTGGCGTTCGACCCCGACGAGGGGGTGGGAACGCTCCCGCCCGTAGCGGCTCCAGACGTGCTGCCGACAGCTGAGGTCCGTCCGGACCGGCGCGCCGTCCGCGCCGCCGCGCTCTGGCGGGGCGCGACGTCCGCGGTCAGCGGCGGTCCAGCGTACCTCTTCGCGTGGGTCGGGCTCACCGCCGGGTCGGCAGGGGTAGTCGCCGCCACAGTGGTCTGTTTCGGCCTCCTGCCGGCCGGCCTCGGCGGGCTGAAAGCCGTCGAGTACGCCCTCACCCACGGCACGCTGGCGTACCAGCGCCGGGACGACGCGGTGGTCGCGTACGATGACCTTACCGATACTGTCCAGTGGGCGACCCCCGTCGATGACCTCCGGGACGCCGAGCTGTGCGAGGGAGAGCTCGCCGACCGCGCCTGCGACACCCGAACGTTCTCGCTCATACCGTCCGCGGGGGAGTACGAACTTAGTGTCGCGCACCTCCGGGAGTATGGCCGGGCCGTTGAGGCGTTCGAACTTCCGGTCGAGACGACGGCGTTCGGCCCACTCGACCGACGCGTGGCCGGGGTGGCGGCCGCAGTCGGAGCCTGTGGCATCGCCGTCGTGGCGGGCCTCGCCTACTACGCTCCTTCCATCGCGGCGGTCGCCGCCGGGTTCGGCGGCCCGTTTGGCGTCGTCGCCCTCAGATCGGCGTGGCAGTGGGCGCTCCCGGCCGCCTGAGCCGACGCCGTGCGAGTGCTCGGCTGGTATCGGGAGTTCCGTCAGTGAAAATATCACTCGTGAACTGTTCTCTGACACCCTCGAATCCGTCTGGCGCTCGGGGATTCGGACGCTCAGGAATCGTCTCTCACCGCAGTATCTCCGGACTCTCGGACGCTACCGGCCGGACTCGTAGAACTCCTCGCGGTACACGCGCCCGAACGCGTTCCGCCGCAGGGTGCTCGCGGCCGCGTCGGGCTCGTTCTGGTAGGTCGCGACGACCACGGTGTCGGCGAACGGGACCGGGTGCCAGACGACGTTGTCGACGTCCGCGGAGCCGATCCGGATCACGTCCTCCTCGTCGAACCCGCTGTCGTCGAGCCACGCGTCGAACTCCTCGCCCGTGCCGACGTGGACCGCGAGCAGTTCCGCGAACGTGGCGTCGCGGGCGGTCTGGATCACCTCGGGCGTGACCCGCTCGTCGTACTCGTCGGCGTCGAACGACATCGCCTTGGTCGCCTCGCGGACGACGACCTGCGCGACGGGGCCGACCTCCTCGTACCGCTCGAGCGCGTCGGCGCGGGTCTCCGGCGCGAACGTCCCTCTGGTCTCCATACCCGCCGTTCGCCGGCGACCGAAAAGGGCGTTCCGTTACGCGTCGCGGTTGGTGTCGCTGTCGCCGTCCTCGT
>NZ_WPCE01000141.1 GCF_009742825.1 Halorubrum sp. CBA1125 | reverse complement strand
GCGGCGAGCGCGCTCGCGAGGTCGTACGACCGGGCCGACTCCCGGCCGTCCTCGCTCACGTTCGTCGCGTCGATCACGTAGATCTCGCCGTCGCGGACCAGCACGTTCTCCGCGCGGAGGTCGCCGTGGGCGAGCCCGGCGTCGTGGATCCGCCGGAGGGTGTCGAAGATCGCCGGGGCGAGCACCTGTACGTCTGCGCGATCGAGCTCGTCGAGTGTCCGGAACTCGGGGAGGTACTCCAACACGAGCACGCCGAGGTCGCCGACCGACAGCGCCTCGATCGGCTCCGGCGCGTTGACGCCGAGCTCGCGGACGCGACGGGTCGCCTCCAGCTCGTGGCGGGCCATCTCGTAGGGGGTCTCGTGGCGCTCGAAGAACCCCTCGGTGCCGGCCGAGAACGCGCCCAGGTTCCGCCCCGTGGTGAACAGCGTGTGGACGAGCGTGTTCTGCGGGGTGATCACCTTCACGAAGAGATCGTCGTCGACGACCATCGGCGTCGACAGCCAGTTGTCGGCGTCGAGGAACCGGACGCGCATTGTTTCGCGGTCGTACCGGTCGGCCAGCTCGCGGACGACCCGCTCGAGGTCGGGCCAGTCCACCCGTCCGCGCACGAGCTGCCGGAAAGCCATGGCGGATCCGATGCGACCGCGAGGGATAAATGGTTACGTCGTCCGCGACGGACGCCCCGTCCATCACAACCGTTCGCATGGTTTATATCGCCGGCTCGCGAGGTCCCGGCATGGACTTCGAGGTCCCCGACGAACACCGGCTGATCCGCGACACGGTCCGGGAGTTCTGCGAGGCGGAGATCCGCCCCATCGCCCAGGAGATCGAAGACGACCACCGGTTCCCCGCGGAGGTGTTCGCGGCGCTGTCGGACCTCGACGTGCTGGGCATCCCGATCGGCGAGTCGTACGGCGGGCTCGGCGGCGACCAGCTCATGTACGCGCTCGTCACCGAGGAGATCGGTCGCGTCTCCGGCGGGATCGGCCTCTCGTACGCCGCGCACGTCTCGCTGGGCGCGAAGCCGATCGAGACGTTCGGCACCGAGGCGCAGAAAGAGCGGTGGCTCCGGCCGCTGACCGAGGGCGGCGAGCTCGGCGCGTGGGCGCTCACGGAGCCGGGCAGCGGCTCGGACGCGTCGGCCATGGAGACGACCGCCGAGTACGACGCCGACGCCGACGAGTACGTGCTCAACGGCACGAAGCAGTTCATCACGAACGCCAACGTCGCCAACAGCGTCCTCGTGAAGGCGGTCACCGACCCCGACGCGGGCACCGACGGCATCTCGACGTTCATCGTCGATCCCGACGCGGACGACGGGTTCGAGGTGACGACCGTCTGGGAGAAGATGGGGCTCAACTGCTCGCCCACCTGCGAGGTCAGCCTCGACGACGTCCGGATCCCGGCCGACCGCCTGCTCGGCGAGGAGGGCGACGGCTGGGAACAGACGATGCAGACGTTAGACGGGGGACGGATCTCCATCGCCGCGCTCTCGGTCGGGCTCGCGCAGGGCGCCTACGAGGCCGCCAAGGAGTACGCCGGCGAGCGCGAGCAGTTCGGCAAGCCGATCGCGAAGTTCGACGCGATCCGCGACAAGATCGTTCACATGCACCGCCAGATCGAACGCGCCCGGCTGCTCACCCACCGGGCGGCGACGCGGTACGACGCCGGCGAAGACGTGACTCGCGAGTCGGCGCTGGCGAAGCTCGACGCGAGCGAGGCCGCCCGCGAGGTGGCCGAGGAGGCGGTCCAGACGCTCGGCGGCTACGGCTACACCACCGACTTCGCCCCCCAGCGGTTCTATCGCGACGCGAAGCTGATGGAGATCGGCGAGGGCACCAGCGAGATCCAGCACGTCGTGATCGGCCGCGAACTGGGGCTGTGAGGCTCCGGTCGGTCGAGACGACGCGAGATCCCGCGTGAGACTCGACGGCAGCCGCCGCCGATCCGCGCACCGACGCGTCGCGTCTGTGCCCTATGTCGCGTCTGTGCCCTACGCGTCGAAGGTGCCGGCCGTGAGGTACCGCTCGCCGCTGTCCCAGAAGATGGTGACGACGAGCGGCTCCGTGCCCGCGTACGCGCCCGAATCGCGCAGCTCGGCGGCCACGTCCTTGGCCGCGAGGTTCGACGCGCCGGAGGACTGCCCGACGAGGATCCCCTCCTCGCTCGCGAGGCGGCGGCACTCGGCCTCCGCGGCCTCGATGTCGACGGTGTGGACCTCGTCGAGGAGGTCTGTGTCGAGGTTCGGCGAGACGAATCCCGGGCCCATCCCCTGGAACTCGTCGACACCAGGTTCGCCGCCGGAGAGGACGGCGTTGTCGCTCGGCTCGACGGCGTCGATCCGGACGTCCGGGAACGCCTCGCGGAGGCGACGGCCGATCCCCGTGACGGTGCCGCCGGTGCCGACGCCCGCGACGAGGGCGTCGACGGTGCGGTCGCCGACCTGGTCGAGCACCTCGGGGCCGGTGGTCTCGTAGTGGGCCCGCGGGTTCGCGGGGTTCTCGAACTGGCGGAGCTGGACCATCCCCGCCTCGCGTTCGAGCTCGTCCGCGCGGTCTTTCGCGGCGGAGATGTCTCCGTCGACGAGCTCGACGGTCGCGCCGTACGCGCGCATGAGCCGCCGCCGCTCGACGGACTTCCCCTCGGGTATCACGAGCGTGACGTCGTACCCCTTCACCGCGCCGACCACCGCCAGCCCGATGCCGGTGTTACCGGAGGTCGGCTCGACGATCCCGTCGCCGGGTTCGAGGTCGCCCGCCTCCTCGGCCGCCTCGACCATGTACAGCGCCGGGCGGTCCTTCGCGGAGCCGCCCGGGTTCCGCGACTCGACCTTCGCGGCCACCGTCGTGTCCGGCGGGGAGTCAACCCGCACGAGCGGCGAGCCCAGCCCGTCCAGAACGTCGTCGTGCATGCGTCGACGGAGGAGGCCGGCACTCAAATGCCCGACGGACTGCGGCAAGGGGTGACGGGAGCCGATCGCGAGAGCGCCGATCCGGTCTCGGACGGACTCACGCGGTGGCGTCGAGGTCGGCGAGCTGGCGAGCCAGCGCCTCGGCGATCGAGACCTCCGCCTCCTCGACGAACCGCGCGACCTCCTCGCCGTCCGGGGTCTCGACCACGACGGTCGGGATCCGCTCGATCCCGTACGCCTCGACGCGCGGGCCCTCCTTGCCGTCTGGGCCCTTCGTGACCGGGTACGATTCGATCCGGTCGTCGGGGACGCCCGCGGCCGCCAGCGCCGCGCCGAACGCGGGGAGCTGTCGCTGGCAGTCACCGCACCAGTCGCCGCCCCACACCTTGAAGCGGTAGTCGCCGGCCGCGAGCGCGTCACGGACGGTCTCGTCGATATCGACGTCGACGTCGGGTCCGGGTTGAAGCGTTTCGAGGGTCATACGGCCGCGTACGACGCCGACGCTTGTAAACGACGCGCCGGTGGCAACCTGGTTGAGGGCGGAGACGGGCCTGAGGCGGCCGTAGACGACACGCACGGTCCGACGGACGAACGACCCGGTCGTTCAGGAGACGAACTTCAGCAGGTCGTCGCGGTTGTGCTCGTGAAAGCGCGCCCGGAGACACTCCAAGAGCGGCTCGATGTCCCCGCGCTTCGCGCAGATCGGCGCGACGCGGTCCGACCACTGTTGCCACGGCGGAAAGAGGCCGAGCCGGTCGCAGATCTCGTCGAGCCGCTCGTCGAGGTCGTCGATCTTGTCGGTCTTGTTCACCGCGACGATCGGGTCCACGCCGATGTCCTCTAAGAACCCGTACATCTCGACGTCGTGGGGGACGTTCCCGCGCTCCGCGTGTCGGTCGATGATGTCGACGGCGGCCTTCCCGTCCATCACGACGACGCCCGCGAGGACGTGGTCGGCGTTGTCCTCGAGGTAGCGCACGATGTCGGTCTTGATCTGCTCGCGGCGGTCCTCCTCGACGCCGGACATGAAGCCGAACCCGGGCAGATCGGTGAACATGAACCCCTCACTGGCCCAGTCGAAGTGGTTCGGCTGGCGGGTAACGCCCGGCTTCCCGCCGGTCGAGAAGTCATGTCCCGTCAGCTCGCGCATCAGCGTCGACTTGCCCACGTTCGATCGCCCCATGAGGACGACCTCCGCGTCGCGGTCCGGCCGGTCTTCGAACATACCCGTTGGTGGGCGGTCGAGCGGTTTAAACGGCGCGTCGCGGGGCCGAGATCGACGGCGGAAACGGAGACGGATCAGGCCACGCGAGACGCGTGGGACTCCCGGCACGCGTTCGGAGGCGCGTTCGACGGCTCGCGCGTTGACGGAGTCACACCACGGTCGAGTCGGCCTCGTCGACCGCCCCGACGTCGCCGCCGGGCGAGCCCTCCTCGATCCGGTCGTTCACGCTCGCGAACGCGGAGCCGAACATCCGGAACACGGCCACCTGCCCGTAGAACTGGACGAACGGGACGAGCACGAGGCCGACGATCGTCACCGCGAGCACGGCCGTGACGATCCACGTGACGACCGCGACGACGAGCGGCATCAGCACGGCGACGAGGTACTCCGTGCTGAGCAGCGTCGGCTTCAGGAGGTCGACGTCGAACGCGGCGCCGAGCGCGCCGCGGTCGGCGTACGCGGTCAGCGCGGCCGGCACCGCGTAGTAGACGAGGAACAACACCGGGAGGAACGCGAGCGCCAGGAGTACCC
Organism: Halorubrum sp. CBA1125; assembly: GCF_009742825.1. GTDB lineage: Archaea > Halobacteriota > Halobacteria > Halobacteriales > Haloferacaceae > Halorubrum. Next base: position 2,871 of record NZ_WPCE01000141.1, on the reverse strand, counting down.
CGACGACGCCGATGAACGCGCCGGCGTCGCCCCCGACCGCGCCGCCGGTTCCCACGACGACGAACACGAACACCAGGTACGCGAGCACCGGGATGAGCGTGTACGCGAGCGTGATCACCGTCCCGACGACGCCCTTGGCGAGGAGGTCGCCCCAGTCCGTGAACTCCGGCGGCACCTCGTCGCCGTCGATCGTCCGTTCGAGCACCCGCACGAGGTACCCCAACACGAGGAACGCGGGGATCACGAACACCGAGAGGAACCCGAGCACGCCGCCGATGAGGATCCGGCCGATCCAGTCGCCGCGAACCGGGTACGAGAGGCCGTCTTCGAGCATGTCCGAACCAACACCGATCTGATATATAAACGCAGCGGTGGGTTCAGGTGGCGTCGGAACCGAGCGGACGCATGGACAAACAGGCCGTCCGCGAAACCGTCTGGGACGCGCTCGACGAGCGGGGCGAGGCCCGGTTCCCCTTCCCGCCCCACGACCGGATCCCGAACTTCGCGGGGGCGGACGCGGCCTGCGACCGGCTGACCGACACCCCGGAGTGGGAGGCGGCGTCGACGCTGAAGTGTAACCCCGACGCGCCGCAGCTGCCGGTGCGGCGTGCCGCGCTCCGCGCCGGCAAGACCGTCTACGTCGCCCAGCCGCGGCTCCGAGACCCCGACCCGTTCCTCCGGCTCGACCCCGCGGCGGTCGACGACGTCGACGACGCCACCACGGTGTCGGGCATCTCGACGCACGGGACGCCCACTTCTCCGGCAGCCGTCCCCGAGATTGACCTCGTCGTCTCCGGCTCCGTCGCGGTCGCGACGGGAGGCGCACGCGTCGGCAAGGGCGAAGGATACAGCGACCTGGAGTGGGCCGTGCTCCGCGAGATCGGTGCGGTCGACGCCGACACGACCGTGGCCACCACGGTCCACGAGCTGTCCGTCCTTGACGGGCCGGACTCGGTGCTCACGGACGCGGCGGATCCTCCCGAACCGGACCCGCACGACGTGCCGATCGACCTGATCGCGACGCCCACCCGCGTGATCCGGACCGAGACGCCGTACGCGCGGCCGGACGGCGTCGACTGGGAGACCCTCGACGACCAGCGGATCGCGGAGATACCGGTCCTGGCCGAACGGGCACCCGAGACCGGACGGAGGTAAGACGGACGGCTCCCGAGAGAAAAGCGAGGCGGCGTCGTCCTCAATCCGCGCACTTCGTCGCCGGCGCGGACCGCTCGGTGCGGTGATCGGCGGCGTGTCCGCACTCGGGACAGACGATCGTCCGCTCGTCGCCGTCGCTGACGACGAGCCACCCGTCCGAGACGGGGCTCTCGAAGCCGCACACCGCACAAAAGAGGGTCGACTTCCGACGCGAGGGTCGGGATGCGTTGGGGACTGCGCTCATGGTAGTACCTCGTATCCGCAGGTATAAGGGCCTTTTTCGACCTGATCGTTCAGTATAAACCGCTTTGAAGGGGAGTTTTGTTGTGTTAATTTCAAATTATGAGATCGTTCGTGGGAAGTATTCTCGGACCGTGGTTGGAATCTGACGCTGGCGCGCTGCGAACCGGCCGAACGCTCACCGAACGAGGGGCATGTTGTAGCTCGTCTCCTCTGTCATCACCAGCTCCCAGGTCGCTTCGCACTCACAGGAGACCTGCTCGAAGACGCTGGGATCCTGCCGCCGGTCGAAGTCCTTGATCGCCTTCTGGACGCGGTCGTCGCACTCGCCGCAGTTGTGCGCGCCGCGGTCGGAGCCGTGGCCGACGGGGTCGGAGACGACGATCGCGTCGACGTCGGCGGTCGCCTCGAGGACGTGCGCCACCGACCAGAGCCACGGCGGGCGGTAGCCGCCCTCGAAGAACAGCTCGTCGACCATCGTGTACCGCTGGACGTTCGTCGGGTTCATCGAGACGGTGTGACACCCGTCGACGTCCGCGCAGCGCCGGATCGAGTCGACCATGTCGTCGACCGCCTCCGGCTCCGCGAGGAACGGGGGCTTCAACAGGAGGTACGCCTTGACCCCCACGTCCGCGTCGAACTCCGCGTCGGCGGCGGCCGCCTCCGTGCAGGCGGCCTCGAAGTCTCCGAAGTCGAAGTACTTGTTCACGCAGTCGTGGCGGACGCGGTCGGTGGCGGTCTCGAGGCCGACCGCGACGTCGGTCGCGATCCCGTGTTCCGCGAAGTCGCCGACATTCTCGCGGTCGACGAAGTCCGGGAGCGACTCGACGACGATCCGGTCGCGGTCCGCGAACGTCTCGGCGATCGCTCGCCGGGTCTCCGCGGGCACCTCGCGCTCGTCGAGGAACGATCCGGAGGTGTAGATCTTGATCAGCTCCGCGGGCCGGTCCGCGTTCTCGGTCTCGTGGTCGAGGCACGCGTCGATCTGGGTCATCAGCGCCTCGTGGCTCACGCTACCCCCCTCGACGGACTCCGCGACGTAGCCGCACATCGTGCAGCCGCCGGCGCGGGCCCAGCGGCAGCCGCCGGTGTTGAGGATGATAGTGAGCGAGGTCACCACTCCGTCGGGGGTGTTGTCCTCGTCGAGCCACACGCGCGTGGGCTCCGTCGGGTCGTACGTCTCCGAGCGCTCGCGCGGATGTCGCGCATCACGGCGTTGTGCGCGTCCATCCCGCGCCCCTGCTCGTACGCCTCGGGGCTCGGTTGACTCATTGGTGGCACAAGCGCCCGGCCGCGTAAAGCCGTGTCGTCATCGCCGCCGGCGGGCCGCGTACGCCGCCGCTCCGACGACCGCGCCGGCGGCGTGACGGCGGCGTCGGTCCACGCGAACGACCGCCACGGGATCGCCGACTGGACGAGCTCGACGCCGAACCCGAAGCCGGCGGCGAGGGCGACTCCGAGCGCGACGGCGACGAC
>NZ_WPCE01000270.1 GCF_009742825.1 Halorubrum sp. CBA1125 | reverse complement strand
CGAGGAGGCGGACCGATGACCGACCTCGCGGAGCGGCGCGGCGTCGACGACGCGCACGTCTACCAGCCGGCCGAGGACTCGGGACTCCTCGCGGAGGCCGCCGTCGAGGCGGCTCACGGCCGGGTGTTGGAGGTGGGAACGGGGTCCGGCTGGGTGGCGGCGACCGTCGCGGCGGAGCGCGGACTCGACGTCGTCGGCAGCGATCTCAACCCGCACGCGGTCCGACAGGCGCGCGAGCGGGGCGTGGAGGCCGTCGTCGCCGACCTGCTCGATCCGTTCCGCGCGGACGCGTTCGACACGGTGTGTTTCAATCCGCCGTACCTCCCGACCGACCCGGACAACGAGTGGGACGACTGGATGGAACGCGCCCTGTCCGGCGGGGAGTCCGGCCGGGAACTGATAGCGCCGTTCCTCGCGGACGTGGGACGCGTGCTCGCGCCGGACGGCGTCGTCCTCCTCCTCGTCTCCTCGCTCACCGGGTACGAGGAGGTGCGTTCGCTCGCCGAGGAGGCGGGGTTCGCGGCGGAATCGGTCGTCGAGGAGTCGTTCCCCTTCGAGACGCTGACGGTGCTCGCGCTGCGACGCCGCGAACGACCGAGTGATTACTGAAATGCATAAAACGTATTAGCAAATATTATACGACGGCATAGCCTACCGACGGTGATGACCGAACGAGTCGCGGCCACGCCGGGGTTGTATCCGCTCCCGGACTGGGCGAAAGAGACGCTCTCGGACCTCAAGGGTCACCAGAAGGGCGACCTGTTGAGCGGCGACGAGAGCGAGGCGATCGTCGAGCAGTACGACGAGGTGCGCGCGGAGTACGTCGACGACCAGCTGGAGGCCGGCCTCGACTTAGTCACCGAGGGACAGGCCCGCTGGGACGACATGATCGCGCACCCGCTGACCGTCCACGACGCCGTCGAGACCGGCGGGATCGTCCGGTACTACGACAACAACAACTTCTACCGCGACCCGCGGGTCGTCGACGAACTCGATTTCTCCGGCGACGTCGCGGGCGAGCTGGAGTCGGCGCGCACGCTGATCGACGGCGACGCCCCCCTCGCCGCGACGCTGCCCGGTCCCTACTCGCTCGCGCAGCTCGCGACCGACGAGCGCTACGGCGACGAGGCCGCGTTCCAGGCCGCGATCGCCGACTCCTCGCCGGCGAGGTCGAGGCGTTCCCGAGCCACGACACGCTGTTCCTCCTCGAGCCGTCGCTGGTGACGGACGCGCCCGCCGAGGGCGAGGAGGAGCGCGCGACCGACGCGATCCGGACGGTCGCCGAGGCGACGACCGCCGACGTCGTCGTCCAGACGTTCTACGGCGCGCTCGGCGAGAAGCTGTACGCGCACCTCGTCGACGAGGCGGGCGCGGACGCGCTCGGGCTCGACATCGTCGCGGGCGACCGCGAGGACACGGTCTACAACGTCCAGGAGTACGGCGCGACCGACTCGGTCTCGCTCGGGCTCGTCGACGGGCAGAACACGCTCGTCGAGGAGCCGGAGACGGTCGCCGAGCGGGTCGAGTGGTTCGAGTCGACGGGCGCCGCCGCGGCGTTCGACCGGACGTACCTCACCCCGAACACCGAGCTGTTCTACCTGCCGGAGAACAAGTACCGCGCGAAGCTTTCCGCCCTCTCTGCCGCCACGGAGGTGCTCGAGTAATGGCCCGTAACCCAGCCGCCAACCGCGACCAGTTCCGCCCGCACGACCACCCGAACGACGCGTTCCTGCTCACGACCGTCGTCGGCTCGTACCCGAAGCCCAAGTGGCTCAACCGCGCCGACGAGCTCGTCGAGGACCCCGATTCGAAGTTCGACGAGGACGACCTCGCGGAGGCGCACGACGACGCCGCGCGGCTCATCACCCGCGAGCACGAGCGCGCCGGGCTCGACACGGTCGTCGACGGCGAGATGCGCCGCAACGAGATGGTCGAGTTCTTCGCCGACCGCATCGACGGCTACGAGTTCAACGGCCCGGTGAAGGTGTGGGGGCACAACTACTTCGACAAGCCGTCCGTCGTCGAGGAGGTCGCCTACGACGAGCCGTGGCTCGTCGACGAGTTCGCGTTCACCTCGAACGTCGCCGAGCGCCCCGTCAAGGTCCCGATCACGGGACCGTACACGCTCGGGTTCTGGGCGTTCAACGAGGCGTACCCCTCCACCGAGGAGCTGGTCTACGACCTCGCCGACCTCGTGAACGAGGAGGTGGAGAAGCTCGTCGACGCCGGCGCGCGCTACATCCAGATCGACGAGCCGGCGCTGGCGACGACGCCGGAGGACCACGCCATCGTCGGCGAGGCCCTCGAACGGATCGTCTCGGGGATCGACGAGGAGGTCCGGATCGGCCTGCACGTGTGTTACGGCGACTACTCGCGGATCTACCCCGAGATCAACGACTACCCGATAGACGAGTTCGACGTCGAGCTGTGCAACGGCGACTACGAGCAGATCCCGACATTCGAAGAGCCCGCGTTCGAGCCCGACCTCGCGCTCGGCGTCGTCGACGCCCACACCGCCGAGGTGGAGCCCGTCGAGGAGATCAAAGCGAACATCCGCCAGGGCCTCCGCGTCGTGCCCCCGGAGAAGCTCACGATCTCGCCGGACTGCGGGCTGAAGCTGCTCCCGCGGGAGGTCGCCTACGGCAAGACCGAGAACATGGTGACCGCCGTTCGGGAGGTCGAAGCCGAGATCGACGCCGGCGAGATCGATCTGGACGCGCCGCTGGCCGACGACTGAATCAGCACTGTCGAAATAGCATCTGTTCGGCGCCGTTCGGGGTGAAACGCCCGTTCGGTTGCTACTGCATATCGACCTTTTTTCTCGTCGGGTTCTCTC
>NZ_WPCE01000347.1 GCF_009742825.1 Halorubrum sp. CBA1125 | reverse complement strand
CTGTCTCTTACCCATAAGTCTCAGGAGTGCAGTTCGTATCCCTCCGCCCAAGTCTGAAGTTTCTTGAGGCCTTTCCACATTATCTCCCAGCCGGGCGGTGGATCAGAACTTCGGTCGAGGTAGCCGCCGACCTTCGCAACCGCAATTGCGTACGCTTGAGCCTCATTATCGGTCAATTCTGGAAATTTTGTTTCCAGAATTGACCGCTCAGTCTCGCTCAAGAGAGCCTCCGGTGAACGGTGTATATCTTCCCGAGCAAGCTCTCGCAACTCTAGCACCTTCCACGCAATCACAGAATAAACACTCAACAAAACCTCCATACGTTCCCACGTTTCCAGCCGGCGTTCCTCGATCCGGCACCCTGTTTTCAGCACTTTGTGCCAATCTTCGATCGTCCATCGAGCGCGATAGGACTCTACCACACTCAGCGAATCACTGAACTCCGCGACCGATTCAGTGGTGAGTAGCACCCACTGAATCGGGTCGTCTTGCTCTCTAACTTCGTCGATCCGTACGACGTTTACCGCGACTGGTTCTGTGTGAGTTGGATCGTTCTGCGGGGGAAGCAGCTCGCACGATCCGGCTTTGACGGTGAGCTCAGCTTCTCGGGCTGCTCTTCCACTTCCTTGTTCGATCTCTATCGACGTGCGACCTTGTTCAGGGATCTCTTCACTCCAGTCAATCAGACGCCCGTCCGTCCCGGACGGCGTCTGAATGCATCGATTCTGATTCGCACGGACGACGAATCCAGCGTCCAAGTCGTCTGTCACTTCACGGTAGAAGGCAAATGAGTCAGCGCCTCGGTCATGGATGAATATCGGTCGAACCTCCTCGGCAAGCCAGCGGCTGGCTTGCCGATCCCCTCGAATCCACTTTTCCTGTTCGCTGCCTAATTCGATTGGCTCGCTCTTGCCATTTGCATCGTGTTTGGTGCTGGCTTGCTGGTCCTCGATCAGCGACTGCTGATCGATGATCCCAGTCATGTGGTGCGTCTGTGGATCAAGCCCAATCGTCGTGTGAACTTTGACGCCTTCGAGATCTGTTTTGGAGTTGCCGATATCACCGAGTCCTTCCTTGGATGGATGTCGCGGAAAAACGAGTTCAGTAGTGTCAGAGACGACCAAGAGTTTGTTCTTGTCCCGGACTCGTGACCGTTGAGCTCGTTTGTGCGCACCGAGAATCTCGTTTGGGTCCACACGCTCGTTATCACAAAATCGATACGTAGCCTTTGCGGAGGCCCAGTCTTCGCAGGCGTTTGGGATCGACTCGGCAGGTGCCCTGCCGAGCCGATCTCCGACTTGCATCAATCGGTCAGTGAGCCGCTTGTCACCGAACTCAGCAGACTGGAACTCCTTTCGAACCTTGCCAGAAACATCGGTTTGACACAGCTCTTCCTCGTCTAGGTCAGTCCGCCGACTTCGTGAACCGCTCTGCATCTTGGTCTCTTTCTCGACGAACTACAGCGATAGAAGTTGTGGGTAAGAGACAGG
>NZ_WPCE01000126.1 GCF_009742825.1 Halorubrum sp. CBA1125 | reverse complement strand
CCATGTCGCTCACCTCGCCGGCGACCTCGACCGTGACGCGGCCGCGGCCGCCGACCAGCTCGATCACGTCGGTCGAGAGCGTCCGGTCGCGGAGCTGCTGGAGCGAGAGCCGCTTGGGGACCGTTCCTCCCAGCTTGTCGCCCTTGGCGTGGGCGTACAGCGAGAGCATCAGGATGACGATGATCGCCGTGAGCAGGGCCGGCGCGCGCTCGGACGACCGGATCGTCTCGTCGTTGAGCGCGAGCAGCCCGCCGTTGATGCCGGCGAGCGCGAGCGAGAGGACGACGACCCCGAGCCCCGGGATCGTCACGTCGGTGACGTACTTGAAGATGAACCCCAAGACGCCAGCCACCAGCGCGGGAACGATCCCCGTGATGATCCCGAGGTAGATCCCGAAGAGGATCTCGACCGGAAGTGCCATGTCCGCCTCAACCGACGCGGTCGTTAAACGTGTGTCGGCCCGGGACGGGTGGCCGCTCGCCGCGTGGCGCCGCGATCGCGCTCGCGTAATTTAAGTATCGGCTCGGCGACGAGCGGGTATGGAGCTGACCCGGGACTGGGTGACCGTGCGGGCGTCGGTCGTCCTGACCTTCGCGGTCGCGATCCTCTCAATCCTCGCCGGTCTGGCGCAGATCGGCGGGCTCGGCGTCGACGGCCCCCTGGCGCAGTACGTCCCCCCGGTCGTCAGACAGACCGTCGGCTTCACGGGCACCATCACCGGCTTTGCGATGCTCGGCAGCGGCTTCGCGCTGCGGAACGGCTACCGCGTCGGCTGGTACTCGACGGCGATCCTGCTCCCGCTCACGGCGTTACAGGGACTGATGCAGGCCTCCGTGCTGTCGTTCCCGCTCGTGGTGCTGTCGGTCGTCTCCGCGCCCGCGCTCGTGTACAACCGCGGTCGGTTCGACCGGTCCTTCTCGCCGTCGCCGACGCAGCTCGCGGCCGGCGCGGCGCTCGTGAGCGCCCTCTCGTACGGGACGGTCGGGTCGTTCGCGCTGCGGGACGATTTCGAGGGCGTGGAGACGATCGTCGACGCGTTCTACTTCACCGTCGTCACCGCCTCGACCGTCGGCTACGGCGACGTCCACCCCGGCTCGGGCCCCGAATCCGACATCGCACAGCTGTTCGTGGTCTCCTCGCTCGTGATGAACGTCGCCGCCTTCGCGGTGGCGCTCGGGGTACTCTTGACCCCCGCCATCGAGGCGCAGCTCTCCAAGGCACTCGGAAAGATGACCGACAACCAGATCGACCTCCTCGACGACCACGTCCTCGTGTTGGGGTACGGGGACCTGACGGAACCGATACTCGAAGAACTCGCCGCCCGCGACGGGACGGAGTTCGCGGTCGTGACGACCGACGAGACCGCCGCCCGGCGGCTCGCGGAGCGCGAGATTCCCGTGTCGAACGCGGATCCGAGCGACGTCGGCCCCCTCGAACGCGTCAACATCGCCGGCGCTCGCGCGGTCGTCGTCGCCACGGACGACGACGCCCGCGACGCGCTCGCGATCCTCACCGCGCGACAGCTCAACCCGAACGTCCGGATCGTCGCGGCGGCGACCCAGCGGGAGAACGTGGACAAGCTCCGACGGGCGGGCGCCGACCAGGTGATCTCGCCCGCGATGCTCGGCGGGCACATCCTCATCGACTGCGCGTTCGGCGCCGACAGCGACGACGCCACGGCGGAGCTGCTCGGCGACCTCACGCCGGAAGAGGCAGAGGACGAGAGGGAGGACTGAGCCGCCGGTCCGCGTCCTCCTTCGCTGCTCTCCGTCCGACCTCACGACCTCACCGACTCTGCCGGCCCTTCGTCTGCCGGTAGTCCCGGCTCAACACGTTCTCGGCGAGGTGCTCGCGGAAGGCGTCGGCCTCGGCGTCGGTCATCGCCGCCGGCTCCTTCATCGGCACCAGCTCGAACCCTCGCCCGCGGATCGTCGTCGCGTGGTCGGCCTCGATATCGAAGGAGTCCGGCTGGCGCGTGGTGTACTCGACCGCGAGCTCGCGGAGGGGGCGCTCGCCGACGGGCACGATGATCTGCGGGTTGATCATGCGGATCTCGGCGTTCAAGAACGGCTCGCAGGTGTCGACCTCCCGGTCGGTCGGGTCGCGATCGGGGTGTCGACACCGCGTCAGATTGGTGAAGAAGACGTTCTGGACGTCGGGCTCGGCCGCGTCCGGCTCCGACCTGACGAACCCGAGGTCCGCGAAGATCGACTGGACCAGTTCGCCGCCGTCGTCGCCGGTGAAGGGGACGCCGTTGGCCTCGGCGGCCGCGGTCGGCGCGGTCCCGACCACGAGGAACTCGGCGCCGACGTCGCCGTAGCCGTGGACCACGCGCTCTCGCGCCTCGCACAGTTCGGGACAGTTCTCGCACGCCTCGTCCATCCCGAACGGATTCCGGAACTCCCGTTGATTCGCGTCCACGGGGTGACTGGGAACCACGGCCTCCTAAACGATCCGCCGCCGAGAGCGACGCGCGAGCGGAGGCTAAGAGCGCAAGAGAGCACGAGACGCTCCGCAGCGGGAAACGCAGGAAACCAAGCCGACCGCTTTCAGTTCAGCGCGTAGGTGTCGCCCTCGCAGGCGACCATCCCCTCCTTGCGGAGGGTCTTCAGGATGCTGTACAGCGAGAGCTTCTTCATCCCGAGCGACTCGCCCATCTCCGAGACGGTTGCGTCGCCGTTCGTCGTCAGGTACAGGTACACCAGCTTTGCGCGGGGAGACTGCAGTTCCGGCGGGAGCGTCGCAGCCGCCGTGGACGCCGTCTCTGTTTCCAACATCTTGCTCGGTACGATGGCTTCGACGATAATAAATCCCCCATTCAACGGTCGTCGAAACAGCGCATAGACCCCACGTACCGCCGCTCTCGCCCGTGTACCGGCATCTCGACGGTCGAAACGTCGATCGACGAACAGAGGATCGACGGTGGTCGACCCACTATTTTCGACTGTCGACGGATAATGAACCGTGAACGATCCCGAACGATCGCGGAAGACGGCAGTCGCCCCGGTGTGCGCTCGGCTCAGTACGAGCGGGTCTTCGGTTCGTACGTCTTGTTTGCGCCCTCCAAGATCGCCGGCTTGTACCACAGCTCCGGCTCGCCGTCGTTCCACGAGACGAGCGTGTGTTTCAGCCAGTTCTCGTCGTCGCGCTCCTGGCGCTCCTTGCGCCAGTGCGCGCCGCGGAACTCCCGGCGGGCGAGCGCTCCCATCGTGAGCGCCTCGGCGATGTCGAGGATGTTCCGGGTCTCCATCGTGTGGATGAGGTCGGTGTTGAACGTCCGCGACGGGTCCGAGACGGCGACGTCCTTGTACGCCTCGCGGGCCTCGCGCAGGTCCTCGAGGGCCGTTTCGAGGCCACCCCGCTCGCGGAACACGTTGACGTTGGCCGTCATCGTCTCCTGGACCGCAGAGCGGATCTCGGCGTGGTTGCGACCCTGCCGGGAGAGCAACGCGTCCACGCGCTCGCGAGCGCGCTCGACGGCGGCGTCGAGGAGGTCGTCGCTCGTCACCACGCCCCCCGTCGGCCGTGGCGGAACCGCTTCCGTCGGTCTCGCCGACCGCGACCTCGAACTCGTAGTCGGCGGGCTCCCAGTCGCCCGCCTTGCCGGTCTCGATCTCCGCCTCGCCCATGTCGTCGCCGGCCGCGTGGCGACCGGCGCGCTTGCCGAAGACGATGAGTTCCGGCAGGGCGTTCCCGCCGAGGCGATTCGCGCCGTGAACCGACGCGCACGCGCACTCGCCGGCGGCGTAGAGCCCGTCGATGACGGTCTCGCCGAACTCGTTCGTCTCGACGCCGCCCATCGCGTAGTGCTGACCGGGCTTCACCGGCATCGGCTCCGTGAGCCCGTCGGCACCCTCGAAGTCCTCCGCGAGGTGGAGGATGTTCTCCAGCCGGTCGAGGATGCGCTCTTCCCCCAGGTGGCGCATGTCGAGGTGAACGTACTCGTCCTCGATGCCGCGGCCCTCGTTGACCTCGGTCAGCTCGGCGCGCGAGACCACGTCCCGGGAGGCGAGCTCGCGTCGTTGTTCGCGTATCCGTGCTCGAACATGAACCGCTCACCCTTCTCGTTGTAGAGGATGCCGCCCTCGCCGCGGACGCCCTCCGAGATCAGGACGCCCGTCGACGGCAGCGTCGTCGGGTGAAACTGGATGAACTCCATGTCCTCCATCGGGACGCCGGCGCGGTACGCCATCGCGACCCCGTCGCCGGTGTTCGCCACCGCGTTCGTGGTGTGATCGAACACCTGGCCCATCCCGCCGGTGGCGAGGATGACGCCGTCGTTCGCGCGGAACCCGCTGATCTCGCCGCTCTGGATGTCGTAGGCGACGACGCCGTGACAGGTCCGGTCGGCCGGATCGTCCTCGTCGGTGACCGCGAGATCCATCACGTGCCACTCGTCGTACACCGTGATCCCGCGTTTGACCACCTGCTCGTACATCGTGTGGAGCATCTGGTGGCCGGTCTCGCGCCCGCGTACGTCGTCCGCGGGAACGAGAGCCCGCCGAACGGACGCTGGGAGACGCGGCCGTCCTCCTCGCGGGAGAAGGGCATTCCCCAGTGTTCGAGCCGGATGACCTCCTCGGGGCTCTCCCGACAGAGCGCCTCGACCGCCGGCGCGTCCCCGAGGTAGTCGGACCCCTTCATCGTGTCGTACGCGTGGTCCTCCCAGGAGTCGGCGTCGCGCAGCGCCGCGTTAATTCCGCCCTCTGCCGCGCCCGTGTGCGAGCGGACCGGGTGGAGTTTCGAGACCATCGCCACGTCCGCGCCCGCTTCCTGTGCCGCGATCGCCGCCCGGAGTCCGGCCCCGCCGGCGCCGACGACGACAACGTCGTGTTCGTGCATTGTTGAGATATGAGTCGGTTAGTTTCGGAATTGCTTGAGACTGTCCGTCGGCGTCACCAGAACTTGAGGTTGTTCTTGACGGCTTCGCGCTTCAGCTCCTGGATGTGCTCCGTGAGGGGGATGTCCTTCGGACACACCTCGGTACAGGAGAACTGGGTCTGACACCGCCAGACGCCGTGCTCCTGTTCGATGATCTCCAGCCGCTTCTGTTTGAGGTCCTCGCCTTCCCGCTCGTCCATGGCGAACCGGTACGCCTTGTTGATCGCGGCGGGACCGAGGTACTCGTTGTCGCCCGCGGCGATGTTACACGAGGACATGCAGGCGCCACACCAGATACAGCGCGTGGACATCTTGATCTTCTCGCGGTTCTCCCGGGTCTGGCGCTGCTCTTCTAAGTCGCCCTCGGGGTACTCGTTCGTCTGGAAGTACGGCTCGACCGCCTCCATCTGGTCGTAGAAGTGCTCCATGTCGACGACGAGGTCCTTCGTCACCTCGGCGTGCGGGAGCGGCTCGACGCGGATCGGCTCATCGAGCTCCGAGATCTGCGTCTTGCAGGCGAGCTTCTGGCCGCCGTTGACGAACATCGCGTCCGACCCGCACACCGCCTGTCGACAGGAGTGCCGGAAGGTGAGCGAGGAGTCGTAGGTGTCCCGCGAGTACATCAGCGCGTCGAGGACGGTCATCCCCTTCTCGAACGGGACGTGGAACGTGTCGAACCGCGGCTCCTGTTTGCCCTCGACCTCGGGGTCGTACCGGAACACCTTCAGCTCGACCGTCTCCTCGGCGGCGGCCGCCCGCTCGGCCTCTTCGGCCTGTCGCTCCTCGCGGCGCTCGGCCGCCCGGCGTCGCTTCTCGGCGCGACGCTCGTCGCCCTTGGACGGGGCGTCGGCCTCGGCGTCGGTCTCCGTCGATTCGTCGGTCTGTTTGGGAATCTGCGTGCTCATGGTTCAGCTCAGTAGAGTCCGATGCCCGCCCAGGCGTTCGCGGTGCGGATCCCCTGGACGATCAGCACGGCGCTCGCGGCGACGAGCGTCCACTTGATCACGGTGCGTTTCGTGCCGGTGAGCCCCTGGTTGATGAGGGCGTTGTACACGCCGTTGACCCCGTGGAACGTCGCGGTCACGAGGAAGAGGATCATCAGCGAGTAGTAGCTCAGTTGCTCCATCCGTCCGGCGCTCGCGAGGAACGACACCTCGTCGGCGTGGTGGACGAAGTGGAGCAGGAAGAAGTGGAACGCCAGCACGACGAGCAGGAACACCGCCGTGATCCGCTGGATCAGCCACATCCGACCGCCCTTCTCGAACGAGGAGTAGCGTTCCGCCATCTCAGAACGCCCCCGCGATGAACGTCGGCACCGACGCGACCGTGATCGCTCCGGTGAGGATCAGCGACGCGTAGAAGCTCTTGTCCTGTGCGTCCAGCCCGACGCCGAGGTCGACGAGGAGCAGCCGGGTCCCGTTGAGCATGTGGAAGACGGCGACCGCGAGCAGCCCGACCTCGAGGATCCGGACGAGCAGCAGCTCCTCGAGGCTGACGATCGTCTGCGTGTAGACGTCCTCGCCGGCCATGAGCGCCGCTTCGCTCGCGCCCGCGGCCGGGATACCGGTACTCAACACGGCGATGTGGGTGAACAGGTAGCCGATCAGCACCCACCCCGTGAACTTGTGGAATATCCAGGCCCACATCCCCGCCTCGAACTCCCGCCAGCGGCCGAAGTCCTCGATGAGGCCCCGATTGTACGACTGGCTCATACGTCGTGTCTGTGTACCCGGGTCGTATAGTAGTTACTAACACGGCGGACCCGCAGCCGATTCCAGCGATTCTCGCCGGATCTGTGTGCGGATCTCGACTGGTCGATCAGGGGGAGATACGCCCGGTCGGCACACGCGGGATTCGTCGGCGGAGACTAGCCGACGGTCGCGCCGCGACCGTGCCCGTCTGTGCCACGCTCGTCCCGGTCACGGAACCCTTTTATGTTGGTGACGCGCTTCTACGGTTGCAATGGCGAAAGGCGAAGTCGATTTCTTCAACGACACTGGCGGCTACGGTTTCATCGAGACTGACGACGCGGACGAGGACGTGTTCTTCCACATGGAGGACGTCGGCGGCCCGGACCTCGAAGAGGGTCAGGAAGTCGAGTTCGACATCGAGGAAGCGGACAAGGGTCCGCGCGCGACGAACGTCACCCGCCTGTAAGCGGTTCCGACGAATCCAGTTGTACCGGCTTTTCGACCGAACCTACTCTCCTAGCGACGGCGTCGTTCACGGGCGGCACCCACTGATCCGGCCGGTGAGAGACGCCGCTGACCCAGTTCGGTGAGAGCCACTGCGGGCCTGGTTCCGGCGAGATACACCGTTCACCGTTAGGGATTTGAGCGTTGCTGACTGACCGGTCAGTCAATGACCGAGCAGCCGGGCGCGGCCGACGAGATCATGGACGGGGTCTACCGCGCGCTGTGTCGCCACGGGTACGCGGACCTGACGATGCAGGACATCGCCGACGAGTGCTCCAAGAGCAAATCGCTCCTCCACTACCACTACGACACGAAAGAGGACCTGCTCGTCCGGTTCCTCGACCGGGTCATCTCCGACTTCGAGTGCCGGGTCGAGCGGAGCGTCGGCAGCCCGCCCGTCGATCGGCTCGTCGCGTTCGTCGGCTGGTTCGTCTTCGAACCCGCCGAGACCGACCGGGAGTCGTTCCACATCGCCCTGCTGGAGATGCGGTCGCAGGGGCCGTTCAACGACCGGATCCGCGAACAGTTGCTCCGGAGCGACAGACTCCTCCGCGGAACCGCCGCGGAGATCCTCGCGGCGGGGATAGACGCCGACGTCTTCCGCGACGTCGACGTCGAGGAGACGGCCGCTCTCCTGGTGGCGACGCTCGACGGCGCACGGACCCGACAGATCACCCTCGGGAGCGGCCTCGGCGGGGGATCCGACGGCGAGAGCAACGACGAGGCCGGGAGTGCCCCGGCGACCGACGGCGCCTACACCCGGACGGTCGCGGAGGCGACCCTTCGACGGATCGTCGAGCCGTTGCTCGCCGAGGACGTGACGCTTCCCTCCCTGGAGGAGGCGATCGAGGAGCTCACGGCACGGACCGGCGAGAACCCCACCGGCGACTCGTTCCCGGAGGGGCTCACGATCGAGCGTCCGCCGGCGGAGGCGGGCGACCGGAACGGAAACGGAACGGGAAGCGGCGGGGAGACAACCGGAAGCAACGGGAAGAAAATCGGAAGCAGCGACGAGGAACTCGAATGACCGAGGAGATCCAATGACCCGGTCGAGACGGTCGCGAACGCGCCCGGGACGTCGCCACGCGGTAGTCGTGGGTGCGTAGGCGTGGCCCGGCGCCCCTCGCTCGGCCTCCGTCGACTCCCGAGGGTGTTGGTCGCGGTGATAGCCAGCACGTTCTTCGTCGGGTTCGGCGGCGGGGTCGTCTTCCCGATCCTGCCGAACCTCGGGGCGGTCCTCGGCATCTCGGCGTTCATGGTCGGCGTGATCCTCTCGGCGAACCGGTGGGTCCGGCTCGTCGCCAGCGCGCCGGCCGGCGCCCTCGTGGACCGGTACGGAACGCGGAAACCGTTCGTCCTCGGACTGCTGGTCGAGGGGATCGCCACCCTCGGGTACGTGGTCGCGATCGCGTTACCGCCCGCGGAGTCGTTCCGCCCGATCGCGGCGTCGATGCCG
>NZ_WPCE01000190.1 GCF_009742825.1 Halorubrum sp. CBA1125 | reverse complement strand
CGTCGCCGCCTTCGACGACGACCGAGTCGGGACGCGTGAGCCACGCGACCGGCTGGTACCCGTCGGCGTCGTGGACGAGCGTGGTGTCGTCCGGCTTGATCAGCACGACGACGCGCCCGCGGTACGCGCGGGAGCGGTCGCCGCGTTCGGTCACGTGACAGTCGCCTGCGAGCACGCGGAGTCGTTCCGGCATGGGAGGGGTGGCCGCGGTATCGGTGTTAAGCGGTCGGGCGAGATGCGAGGGCGAGCCGGCCGAGCCCGCCCTACTCGACCCGTACCGTCCGCGCCGCGCGCACCGGCAACAGCGGCAGGTCGGGGAAGACGACCTCGACGACGAACTCCAGCTCGTCCGCGTCCGGCGGGCCGAACACCCCGACCGGAACCGTCGTCTCCCCGTCGAGGTACGTCGTCGTCGCCGTCATCTCCACTCCGTTGACGGTGACGCGGATCCCGGTCCGGGCGCTCCCCGAGACGGTCGCGACCGCGACCTCGCACAGCTCGTTCTCGCCGACGCGACGCGTCCGGGAACGCTCCCCAGTCGACGTCGACCCGCGGACAGTCGCGCGCGGCGTCGAGGATCCGCTCGGCGACGGAGCCGCCGATGCCGGCGCCCTCGAGGGCGCTCGTTCCCCCGTCGACGACGTCGGCGGGAGAGGTGATCCCCGCCTCGGCGAGCCGCTCGGCGCGGCCGGAGCCGACCCCGTCGATGGCCGTGAGCGCGACCGCCTCCCGCGAGGCGCCGTGTTCGACCCGCGCCTCGACCCGTCGGGCGAGGTTGGCGGCGCGCGGACCGGCGAACCGGTCGAGAAACTCCGCGAGCGCGGCGAGCAGTCGGAGGGCGTTCTGCCGGATTACCCACGCGTCCGAGCGGAGGTCGGCGGGGACCGAGTCGGTCATCCCGGCGATCAGGATGGCGAACACCTTGCGGTGCCCGTCCGCGAGGTCGGTGTCGCGGCCGTCGAGGATACGGTCGACCGCGTCGGCCTCCGCCGACCGCGCGGAGACCGAGTCGAACTCCTCGGCCGCGGCGACCGCCTCGAGGATCCGGTCGACAGTCAGCGTCTCTCGGTCGGCCAGTTCGCGGAACTGCCGGGCGGTCTCCAGACGCAGGTAGTACTTCGAGGCGAGCCGGCCGAGCGGCGACGGCTCGATCGCGAGGTCGTCGTCGGCCGCGACGAACCCGTCGTCGACGAGCGATTCGAGGGTGTCGCGGACGCGGTCGCGGAGGGTCGCGAAGTCGTACGCATCTGGCTCCGACTGCGCCCGAACGTAGTAGAACGTGGTCTCCAGCCACGCCATCACGTCTTCCAGCCCGCGGATGGTCCCCATCGCGATCTCGGCGTTGAGGTGCGACTCCAGGTCGGCGGCGAGCCGCGACTCGATCTCCTTGCCCTCGCGCAACAGCCGACGGTACTTGTCGGCGTCCGCGCGGTCGCAGACGACCCAGCCGTAGCCGACGTCGTCGTACCCGGGGCGTCCCGCACGGCCGAGCATCTGGAGCACGTCCAGCGACGAGATGTCGGTCTCGCCCTCCAGCGGGTCGTGGTACTTCGTGTCGCGGATGACGACGCAGCGCGCCGGGAGGTTCACCCCCCACGCGAGCGTCGACGTCGAGAAGAGCAGCTTGATCTTCCCCCGTTTGAACCACTCCTCGACGCGGTCGCGGTCGCCCTTCCCGAGCCCGGCGTGGTGGAAGCCGACGCCGTCGAGGACCGACTGCCGGAGCGTGTCGTTCGACAGCTCTTTCGCCTCGTTGTGGAAGTCGTAGTCGCCGCGGGAGTCGATCGGGATGTCCCGCTCGGCGATCTCGTCGCGCGCCTTCTTGGCCGCCTGGACCGTGTCCTGTCGCGAGGAGACGAACACGAGCGCCTGCCCGTCCTCGCGGACGTGCGGCTCGGCCAGGTCGAGCGCGCGGTAGAGCCGGCGGTACTTGTCCGCGAACGCGTTCGAGCCGTGCGAGTACGTCTTCACGCCCGTTTCGAGGTCGACCGGCCGGTACTCGTCGCCGAACGCGTAGGTCGTCTCGGCGGGCGCGTCGAGCCACTCGGCGACGTCGTCGACGTTCGGCATCGTCGCCGAGAGCGCGACGACCCGCGGGTCCTGCAGCCGGCGGAGCCGCGAGACGGTGACCTCCAGCACCGCGCCGCGCTTCTCGGAGTCGAGCAGGTGGACCTCGTCGATGACGACGCAGTCGACGTCGGTGATGAAACTGTACCGCGCGGAGTCGTGTTTCCGCGTCGCGCTGTCGGCCTTCTCCGGCGTCGTCACGAGCACGTCGGCGCGCTCGGCGCGGCGGGGGTTCAGGTCGCGTTCGCCGGAGACGACGTACACGGAGTAGCCCAGGTCCTCGAAGCGGTCCCACTCGCTCTCCTTCTCGTTGGTGAGCGCGCGAAGGGGCGCGATGAAGAGGGCCGTCCCGCCCGTATCGAGGGTCTTGCAGATGGCGAGCTCGGCGAGCGCGGTCTTCCCGGAGGCCGTCGGGGCCGACGCGACGACGTTGTGGTCGGTCTCTAAGATCCCCGGCAGCGCCTCGCGTTGCATCTGATTGAACTCGTCGAACCCGAAGGCGTCGGCGAACGCCGGCACCGCGTCCGCGACCTTCACGCCGCACCACACCCGTGGACGAGTCGGCACCCGCGGCTGTCTCGCATTGGATCGAGTCGGGGGCCTCGGGGGCAAAGGCGTTTCTCATGCGGCCGTCGAGGTCGCCATCCTCGTCGCTGCCGTCACTCTGTCGCCCAGTCGCCGCCGTCACCCTGTCGCCCCGTCGCCCCCTCCGTCGACACCGAGGGAGGCTCAGACGCCGCCTCGACCCGACCGTTTACGTAATCGGGGGTCGACCGCCCGGTATGATCCCGTCGTCGCCCGTCGTCCTCGGAGCCGCCGCCGTGCTGGCCCTGCTGGTCCTGACCGCCGTCGTTCGCCGGCTGCGCGGCCCCTCCGCGGCGGCCCGCGAGTCCAAGCGCGCCCACGAGACCGCGAAGCAGCGCGCGCCGCCGGTCGAGATCGGCGAGACCTACGAGTTCGGCGTGACCGAACTCGCCGACCACCACTCCGGCGAGGAGGTGGCCGTCGGTAAGGTCGAGGGATTCGTGATCTTCACCGAGGACCTCCCGAGCGGCGTCGAGACGGGCGACGTGATCCGCGCGAAGGTGCTCTCGTTCAACGAGGGACGCACGTCGGCGGACGCGACGTTCGTCGAGCGCGCGTGAGATCGGAACGACCCGGCGGGGCTCCCGCCGAGCATGAGGTTCATAGGTGATGGCGACGAAGGGGTGGCGTAATGGCTCAGGCCGGGAATCAGGACCTCACCGAACGGTTCATCCAGTTCTACCGGAACTACTACCGCGAGGAGATCGGCACCCTCGCACAGCGGTACCCCAACGAACAGCGCTCGCTGTACGTCGAGTACGACGACCTCTTCCAGTTCGACCGCGATCTCGCCGAGGACTTCCGCACGAAGCCCGACCAGATGCGCGAGTACGCGGAGGAGGCCCTGCGGCTCTACGACCTGCCCGCGGACGTCAGCCTCGGCCGCGCGCACGTCCGGATCGAGAACCTCCCCGAGAACGTCGACATCCGCGGGATCCGGGTCCACGACGACCACATCGGGACGCTCGTGTCGGTCCAGGGGATCGTCCGCAAGGCGACCGACGTCCGCCCGAAGGTGACCGAGGCCGCCTTCGAGTGCCAGCGCTGCGGCACGATGACGTACATCCCCCAGAGCGACGGCGGCTTCCAGGAGCCCCACGAGTGTCAGGGGTGTGAACGGCAGGGACCGTTCCGCGTCAACTTCGACCAGTCGGAGTTCGTCGACTCCCAGAAGCTCCGGATCCAGGAGTCCCCGGAGGGGCTGCGTGGCGGCGAGACGCCGCAGTCGATCGACGTCGACATCGAAGACGACATCACCGGGGAGGCGACCCCCGGCGACCACGTCACCGCCGTCGGCGTCCTCCACATCGAGCAGGTGGAGCAGGGCAACGAGAAGTCCGCCATCTTCGACCTGTACATGGACGGCGTCTCCATCGCCATCGAGGACGAGGAGTTCGAGGACATGGACATCACCGAGGCCGACCGTCAGGAGATCGTCGAGCTGTCCGCCCGCGACGACATCTACGAGGCGATGGTCGGCTCCATCGCGCCGGCCATCTACGGCTACGACGAAGAGAAGCTCGCGATGATCCTCCAGCTGTTCTCCGGGGTCACCAAACACCTCCCGGACGGCTCCCGGATCCGCGGGGACCTCCACATGCTCCTGATCGGAGATCCTGGAACCGGGAAAAGTCAGATGATCAGTTATGTAGAGAATATTGCTCCAAGATCAGTTTATACTTCTGGAAAAGGATCATCCGCTGCGGGATTAACGGCTGCAGCTGTACGCGACGACTTCGGCGACGGCCAGCAGTGGTCGCTCGAAGCCGGCGCGCTGGTCTTGGCCGACAAGGGAATTGCCGCAGTCGACGAATTAGATAAAATGGATTCGTCTGATAGGTCGGCGATGCACGAGGGGCTCGAACAGCAGAAGATCTCGGTGTCGAAGGCGGGGATCAACGCGACGCTGAAGGCCCGGTGTTCGCTGCTCGGGGCGGCGAACCCCAAGTACGGGCGGTTCGACCAGTACGAGCCGATCGGCGAGCAGATCGACTTAGAGCCCGCGCTCATCTCGCGGTTCGACCTGATCTTCACCGTGACCGACCAGCCGGACCCGGAGCGCGACTCGCGGCTGGCCAAGCACATCCTCAAGACGAACTACGCCGGCGAGCTGAACACCCAGCGGTCGGAGCTGCCGACCTCGGAGTTCACGGCCCAGGAGGTCGAGAACGTCACCGAGGAGGTGGCTCCCGAGATCGACGCCGACCTGCTGCGCAAGTACATCGCGTACGCGAAGCGGAACTGCTACCCGACGATGACCGACGAGGCGAAAGGGATCATCGAGGAGTTCTACGTCGACCTCCGCGCGAAGGGGGCCGACGAGGACGCGCCGGTGCCGGTCACCGCGCGGAAGCTGGAGGCGCTGGTGCGGCTGGCCGAGGCGAGCGCGCGGCTCCGGCTCTCTGACACCGTCGACCGCAGCGACGCCGAGCGCGCCACCGACATCGTGGAGTCGTGTCTCCAGGACATCGGCGTCGACCCGGAGACGGGGCAGTTCGACGCGGACGTCGTCGAGACGGGGACCTCCAAGAGCCAGCGCGACCGCATCAAGAACGTCAAGGGGCTCATCGCGGACATCGAAGACGAGTACGAGGAG
>NZ_WPCE01000044.1 GCF_009742825.1 Halorubrum sp. CBA1125 | reverse complement strand
GCGCGGCGGCGGCGCTCGGCGAGCGCGCGAGGGCCCGCGGCGACGAGGAAGCCGCGGCGGGGTTCGACCGGTGGCACCGGCGGCTCGTCGACAACGTCGACGCCTACCGCGGGCCGGCGGGGCTGTGGTACGAGTCGCTGCCGGCGGCCGACGCGGCCGAGACGGACCCAATCGCTCCCGAGCCGCCCGGCGTCGAGCCCGACTACCACCCCGCGAGCGCGTACTTCGAGAGCTGGCGCTCCGCGCGGTCGTGACGGGCCGAGACGTTCGCGTGCGATTCGGAAACGCTCGCGCTCGATCGCTCGTCAGTCCCCGAGTCGATCGGTGTCGATCGCCACCCCGGGTGGCGTGACGACGAGGAAGCCGCGGAAGTGCATCAGCTCGCCGCCCATGTCCTTCACGTCGCGGGCGAACCCCGCCGCGAGCTCGTTGAGGTCGCCCTCGATCGACAACACGAGCGTGTTGCCGTAGTCGACGGTGCGGACCCACTCTTCCGGCTCCGTCGTGCCGTCGAGAACGCCGAGTACGACGTCTCCGGTGGCCGAGAACGCCTCGTCCATCTGCTCTTCGGCGTCCCGCAGGTCGAGGTCCCAGTCGCTCATACGAGCGAGTCACCGTAAGCCGGCAAAAGCGTTCGGGACGGAGACGGAAGCGCGTCACGCCGTGGTGGGTCACTCCGGGAGATCACTCCGCCGCTCCGTCCGGCCGCTGGAACGACCGAGCGGCCAGCCACACGGCGCCGGCGGCGATCGCGAGGGTCGCGCCGGCCAGTACGGGGCCCGGATCGTACAGCAGGGGCGGGTGGTACCCGAGCCCGTAGTCGACGGCGACGTTGCCCGCGGCGAGCGCCGCCGACAGAGCCAGCGCGCCGCGCGTCGTCCGGCCGAACGCCGGGAACAGCAGCGCGAGCCCGACGAAACACAGGTGGGTTCCGAGCACGCCCCAGTAGTAGATCCACGCGTCCGGGGCGGCGAGGTACGCCTCGACGGCGAGGTTCAACGAGACGACCGGCCAGAGCCCGAACTGGACGAGCCAGACGAACGCGAGGGTGTGGAGGTACGCGAGCGCCCGCGACGTCGGTGCCCCGGTGAGCCCCTCGCCCCGTCGGACCGCCGGCGCGAGCGAGGCGAGCACGAGGCCGCCGAGCGCGACCGCGACCGCCGAGTCCGCGTACAGCGGCCACAGCGCGGGAGGGATCGAGTCGGCCGTCGGGGCGTAGTACGCGACGGCGATGGCGAACATCGCCGCGACGAGCCCGAGCACGGCCGCGAGGCTCCGCGGTGTCCCGAGCAACTCGCTCGCGACGGCCGCGCGCATCCGCCCGCGGACCGACCGGCTGCGAAGCCGGCCCAGCAGACGGCAGAAACGGCCCAGCAGACGGCGAAGCCGGCGGAAGGACCGGCGACACCGATGCAGGGCGCGGCGGATCCGGGTCCCGTCGGGTCGCGTCACGTCGCTCCGTGGACGCTCCACGGCCAAAAGTTCGCCCGTCGGCGACGATTATCAGTCGCGGGGTTTTGCGAGACACCTTTTTCAACGGTCGAGCCGTCGCCGTACTCATGGCTGCGGAGGACGCCGACCACTCGCCGGCGTCTCCGGACGACTCGGGGGAGTCAGGGGGCACCACGGACGGGGACGAACGCGAGGGGGGCAACGGGGACGCGACGATCGATCCGGCACGGTTCGAGCGCCGGCTTCGCGCCGGGGTCACCGTCGCCGAGACGGTCCGCGACCGACACCTCCCGGACGCGGCGCACCGCGACGTAGGCGCTCGCAAGGACGAGTACACCTGGGACGACTACGAGGCGGAGTACTTCCGCGACGAGGAGGGGAATCTCCCGACCGACGAGGCGGGAGAGCCGCGCTCGTTCGGCCGCGAGGAGAAGACCGAGGCGCTCGGGTTCGACCCGGATCGGACGACGGACGTATTGAGCGCCGGCGAGGACGCGGCGGCCGCGCTCGCGGAGGTGGTCGACGATCGGACCGTGAACACCAATCCCGACGTCGACGAGGACGCGTTCTTCTCGACGGCGGACGGGCAGACCACCCTCGCGAACCGATACGACCTCGAGAAGGCGGTGCCGCTGCCGAAGAAGGCGCACTTCCGCGAGATCGACCGGTACTGGGTGAACAAGCCGTACGCGTTCGTGATCCTGTTCCGGTCCACGAAAGAGAACGAGGTGAAGTACTACGCGGTCCAGCCGTACCGCACCGAGATCGAGACGGATCTCACGGAGTTTCTCACCGGGAAGCTCCGCACCTCGATCAAGTACGCGGACGAGTCGATCGCGGGCGGCGACGAGTCGTTCCGCGAGGAAGTGATCGTCGACGAGACGCTGACGCTGCTCGACCGGTACGGGCTGTACGACCGACCCTCGGGTGACCGCGGGATCGCGGACGCGCTCGTCGACCGGTTCGGGCTCGATCCGACCGAGGGGATCGCGGGCCGGATCGCGGAGTCGCTCGGCTACGAGCCCCCGGAGGAGTCGGATCACGCGGGAACGGCGATACGCGCCCGTCCGGAGCCGGCGGTGCTCGAAGAGGACCCGGAGACGCTCACGGAACACCAGGTCGAGACGCTGTTGTACTACCTCAAGCGCGACTTTGTCGGCTACGAGCGGATCGACCCGATCAAGTACGACATCAACGTCGAGGACATCTCCTGTGACGGGTACAACTCGCCCGTCTTCGTCTACCACGCCGACTACGAACAGATCATCACCAACATCCACCACGGCACCGACGAGCTGGACGACTTCGTCGTGAAGCTCGCACAGCGGTCCGGCAAGGGGATCTCGAAGCGCCGGCCGCAGGTGGACGCGACGCTGCCGGACGGGTCGCGCGCGCAGCTCACGCTCGGGCGGGAGGTGTCCGACCACGGCACCAACTACACGATCCGGCAGTTCAACGACGTCCCGTTCACGCCGATCGACCTCGTCAACTGGAAGACGTTCTCGCTCGAAGAGATGGCCTTCCTGTGGCTCTGCATCGAGAACGACAAGAACCTGATCTTCGCGGGCGGCACCGCCTCGGGGAAGACGACGAGCCTGAACGCGGTCTCGCTTTTCATCCCCTCGAACGCGAAGATCGTCTCCATCGAGGACACGCGCGAGGTCGAGCTCCCACAGCGCAACTGGATCGCCTCCGTGACGCGCCCCTCGTTCTCGGAGGACGACAAGGGCGACATCGACGAGTTCGACCTGCTGGAGGCGGCGCTCCGGCAGCGCCCCGACTACATCGTGATGGGCGAGATCCGCGGCGAGGAGGGGCGCACCGCCTTCCAGGTGATGTCGACGGGCCACACGACGTACACCACCTTCCACGCCGACTCCGTCGGGGAGGTGCTCAAGCGGTTCACCACGGACCCGATCAACGTCTCGAAGACGATGTTCACCGCCCTCGATCTCGTCTCGATCCAGACGTCGACGCGGGTGCAGGGGCGGAAGGTTCGCCGGAACAAGTCGCTCACGGAGATCAACCACTACGACGCCGAGAACGACGAGATCAACGTCCAGGACGTGTTCCAGTGGCAGGCAGAGACGGACGAGTTCCTCCAGCTCGGCGAGTCGAACACGCTGGAGGACATCATGTTCGACCGCGGCTGGAACCGGGAGACACTCGAGGCGGAGCTCCGGAAGCGCCGGGTCGTCTTAGCGTACCTCATCGACCGCGGGCTCAACAGCTACGCGCAGGTGGCGGCGACCCTGCAGGCGTTCATCAACGACCCCGACACGGTCCTCGCGCTGATGGCCAACGACGGGCTGGAGCGCTCGCTGGAGGACCTCCGCGAGATGGAGTCGGTGCTGATCGACGTCGACCCGGACAAAGAGGAGATGGTGCCGCGGCCGGACCCGGACGAGGCGGGCCGCGAGGAGGTCGCGTCGATCCTGGCCGACGCCGAGGACCTGTTCGCGGAGTACCGCGGCGAGGTACCCGACTCCGTCGCCGACGCCCTGGTCGACGTCGGTCACGCCCCCGACGTGGAAGCCACCCCGGACGCGGCGCAGGAGTCGCTGTCGGCGGCCGCCGGAAAAGCGGGTGACGGACCGGAGACGACGGCGACCGGCGGCGGCCCGGCCTCCGAGGAGAGCGGAGAGACGACCGACGCGGAACCCGAGACCGATCCGGCCTCGCAGCCGACGCACGCCGACTTCGACGGCATCGCGGACTCGACGACGGCGGAGGAGGGTGACGACGGGATCGACTTCGACGACCCGTTCGACGACGGGATCGACGTGCTCGAACCGCCGGACGCGGACGGAGCCGAAGGCGACGCCGAAGCGGATGAGGTCGGAGGAGAGGACGCTGAAGGAGACGCTGGAGGGGATGACGCCGGAGAGGGTGACGACGGGATGGATGAAGTTGGAGAAAACGAGGTCGGAGGGGATGAGGTCGGAGGAGACGACGACGGAGAGGACGACGATACGGACGCGAGCGAGATCCGGACGACCGAGGACGACGACTGGGGGTTCGGGTCGCCCGACCTGGAGGAGCGGTCGTGACGCGACCCGAGAGCGACCGCGGCCAGCCGTCCGGCGGCCGGATCCGGACTCCGACCGTGGCGAGGCGTCCGGGCGACGGACGGCCACGGGGGCGGGGGCGATGAGTCTCGATACCGGCGTCGCCGACGAGTCCGTCGACGGCGACCTCCTCGCGGCGGCGTTCTACCCGGTCTTCGAGCTGTTTTTCGACCCCGACGGCGACTTCGTCGGTGACGTCGAGCGGAAGCTGGCGCAGGCGCGGATGCCGGACCAGGTGGAGATGTACGTCTCCCGGGCGCTCGGAGCCGGGCTGGTGGCCGGGGGCGTCCTCTGGGTGCTCGGGACCGCCCTGGGGTACGGGATCTTCGCGCTCGGGCTGATCGACCCGAACGCGCTCTCGCTGGGGGTCCCGGCGCCGACCCCGGCGATCCAGGAACTCCTCCGGTCGCTCGTGGTGCCGACGGCGATCCTCGTCAGCGGGGTCGTGTTCGGCGCGATAGGCTTCGCCGTCGGCTTCGGCGGCGTGATCACGGTCCCGTACTCGCGGGCGTCGTCCCGGAAGCGCGAGATCAACCTGCTTCTGGCCGACTCGGTCTCGTTCATGTACGCGCTGTCGGTCGGCGGGCTCAATCAGCTGGAGATCCTCCGCGCGATGGCGACCGCCGAGGACACCTACGGGGAGGTCTCTCGCGAGTTCCAGAGCATCGTCAACGAGACGGAGTACTTCGGCACCGATTACCGGAACGCGATCCGCCAGCAGTCGCTGGAGACCCCCTCCGACGAGCTCTCGCAGTTCCTCGCGGACATGCTCTCGATCGTCAACTCCGGCGGCGACATGGAGAGCTTCCTGAAGGACAAAAAGGAGAAGCACCTCCGCACGTCGAAACAGGAGCGCGAGATGACCTTAGAGACGCTGGAGCTGTTCGGCGAGATGTACATGACGCTCTCGCTTTTCCCCCTGCTTCTCATCATCATCCTCGTCATCATGGGGATGATGGGCGAGGCGGACGACAGGCTGCTGTACGCGACGGTGTACGTGCTCATCCCGCTCACCGGGGTCGGATTCCTCGTGCTCGTCTCGACGGTGAAACAGGACGAGCCCGGCGACGGCTACCTCCGCCCGGACGGCGGCAGCGAGCGGCTCCGACAGAGCAGCCGGGAGGGTCTGTTCCACTTCGGGCTCGTCGAGGGGTTCGTCGGGCGCTTCGGCGTCTTCGACCGGATCAGAGATCGGGAGGGGACCCACAAGACGAAGCAGATCCTCACCGCGCCGCACCACTTCCTGCGGGAGAACCCGCTGTACACCCTCGCGATCACCGCGCCCGCCGGGATCGCGATCGTCGCGGTGTCGGCCGCCACGGGCACGGCGCCGACGACGTTCGACGGCTGGGTCGACCGGCCGGTGTGGTCGACGTTCGTCTGGGTGTACCTGCCGGCGTACCTCGTGCTGGTCCCGCTGGCGATCTTCCACGAGTGGGACCAGCGGTCCAAGCGGGCGATCACGGGGAAGCTCTCGGAGACGCTCCGGAAGCTGTCGTCGGCGAACGACACCGGTCAGACGCTCTTAGAGTCGGTCCGGACCGTCTCGGAGACGTCCACGGGACAGCTCGCGGACGAGTTCGAGGTCATCCACGCGAAGGTGAACTACGGGATGAGCCTGCGGGACGCGTTGGTCGAGTTCAACAACGCGTACGCGGTCCCGCGGCTGGCCCGGACGGTGAAGCTCATCGCGGAGGCGCAGGAGGCGTCCTCACAGATCACGGACGTGCTGACGACGGCGGCGCAGGCCTCGGAGAACCAGGACGACATCGAGCGCGAGCGGCGCTCTCGGACCCGGATGCAGGTGGCGATCATCGTGATGACGTACGTCACGCTGCTGGGCGTGATGGCGATCCTCCAGACGCAGTTCGTCGACGTGATGGGCGGGCTCTCCTCGCAGGCCGACGGCGGCGGGACCGCGGGCGGCGGGCCGAGCTTCGGCGGCGGCGGCGTCGAGCCGGACGTGCTCTCGATGCTCTTCTTCCACGCGGTGACGATTCAGGCCGTCCTCTCCGGGTTCATCAGCGGCTACATCCGGAACGCCGACATCGTCTCCGGCGTCAAGTTCGCCGTCGTCCTGATGACGCTCGCGCTGGGGGTGTGGATCTACGTCGGATGACCCCTCTCATCCCTCTCGTCGACCTCGACGGTCGCGGACAGACCCCGATCGACTTCGCCGTCGGGGCGAGCGTGTTCCTGCTGACGCTCGCGTTCGTGATCGCGTTCGTGCCGACGCTCTTCGAGCCGTTCACCGCTGCCGAGACCGCCACGCCGGTCGTCGGCGACCGCGTCGCCGCCGGCGTTGCGGGCGACCTGTTGGCGGCGTCGCCGACCGAGCCGAGCGTGCTGTCGCCGGCCTGCACGGTCGCGTTCTTCGATCCGAACGCGAGCCTCGCCGGCGACGCCGACTGCCCGGACGGCGTCACCGACGACCTCGACGCCCACTTCGGGGTCGACGACGACCTGCAGGTGGTCGTCCACCCGCTCGACAAACGGGACCCGGTCGGCAACGCGTCGACGGTGTCGGTCGACACGGAACACGGTCGGTTCGACGTCGAACTCGACCGGTACACGTCGGACCCGACGGCGACGGCCGGCGACGACGTCACGGTCTCCCAGCGGCTCGTTTCGATCGACGGCGACCAGTACCGGCTCACGGTACGGGTGTGGTGACCATGCTGGGGCCGGGACGCGACGACCGGGGGACACGACGCGACGACCGGGCGCAGGCGCACACGCTGGAGGCGTTCGCCGCCGCGATTCTCCTCGTCGCGGGAGTGACGTTCGCGCTGCAGGCGACCGCCGTCACCCCGCTGTCGGCGAGCACCTCGAACCAGCACATCGAGAACCAGCAGCGGGCGGTCGCGAACGACCTGCTGGCGACGGCGGCCGAGAACGGCGACCTCGCCGAGGCGGTGCTGTACTGGGACCCCGGCGACGGGGACGCCGGACACGCGTTCGCCGGCAGTCCCGAGGAGAGCGAACACTACGCGCAGGCCGGGCCACCGACCGCGTTCGGGACGGCGCTGAACCGCACGTTCCTCGACAGGCGCGTGGCGTTCAACGTCGACGTCCGCTACCGGACGACCAACGGAACGGACAGCCAGCGGCTGGTGTACATGGGCACCCCGAGCGACAACGCGGTGAGCGCGACCCGGACGGTCCCGGTGGCGGACGACACGACGCTGACGGCACCGGGCCACGAGGGGGCGACGCTGGAGTCGGTGGAGCCGTCGTCGCCGGACGACGACTCCGGATTCTACGCGCCCGACGTCGGGAGCGGCGCGGCGTACAACTACCTGGAGGTGACCGTCGTCGTATGGCGGATGTGAGCGTATCCCCGAGCGACGGCGACCGGCCTCGGGGGCCGGGCGGGAGTGCGGACGAATTCCGCGGGGCGGACCGCGGCCAGCTCATGCTCGTCGCCGCGCTCGTCGTGGCGGTGTCGCTACTGACGCTCGTCGTCCTGCTCAACGCGACCATCTACAGCGAGGCGGTCGCCACCCGCGGCGTCGAGGCGGCCGACGGCGAGGCGCTCGAGGTCCGCGCGGCCGCGGTCGAGGGGACCGGAACGCTGATCGACGCGACGAACAGGGAGGGGGTCACGGACCCCGTCGCGACGTCGCCGACGGGATCGCCGCCCTCGACGGCAACCTCTCCGCGCGGTACGCGCGACGCGGGGGAGTCACCCACGTGGAGGCCGCCTCGATCACCGAGGGGCGATACCTCTCGGGACCGGTGAGCGACTCGACGGTCGTCCCCGACGTCGAGCGGACGCGCGAGTTCGCGGTCGAGATCGACGTCGCCGACCTGGCGAACGCGACCGCGTCGACGGCGGCGGGAAACGCGACGCACGTGTCGTTCAACCGGAGCGCGCCGGCCGGCACGCACGAGGTGTACGTGTACGAGCCGGCGGACGGGTCCGCGGGTGACGTCGCGGTCGCGACCGGCGAGAACGGCACGACGCCGACCGAGCGCTGCCGGGTCGAGGACGCAGCCGGCCGCGTGCGGCTCGACCTCACCGGCGAACGGCTCGACGGCGTCCCCTGTCACGGGATCTGGCCGACCGCGGTGACCGCCGACGGCGACCCCTACGAGATCGGGTTCGTCGACGCCGACGGCCGCGGCGTGGAGGCGACGGCGACCGTGGACTCCGACGCGGATCCGACCGCCCACGACGAACTCGACCGCGCGGTGTACGACGCGACGATCGACCTCCGCTACCGGACCGCCGACGTCCGGTTCGAGACGACCGTCCGGGTCGCCCCGGGTGAGCCCGATGCGTGAGGGTCGCCGCGGCGCGGGCGGAGCGCCTGCCGGCCTCGGAGGAGACGACCGGGCCGTGAGCGTCACGGTCGGGTACGTGCTGACGCTCGCCATCGGCGCGGTGTTGCTCTCGGGGGTCGTGATCGCGGTCGGCGGGGTCGTGGACGCTCAGACCGACCGGGCCGTCCGCGGAGAGCTCTCCGTGCTCGGCCAGACGACCGCCGCGAACCTGGAGAGCGCCGACCGCCTCGTGCGCGCGGCCGAGGCGGACAACCGCCCGGACGCGAGCGCCGACGCGACCGTGTCGGTCGCGTTCGACCTCCCGACGCGGGTCGCCGGGATCCCGTACCGGATCGCCGTCGACGACGAGTCAGTAGTTCTCCACACCGATCGCCCGGACGTGCGCGTCGAGGTCCCCCACGCCGTGCGGTCGGACGTCGAGGCGACGAGCGTGCGCGGGGGACCGCTCCGTGTCACGTACACGTCGGCGGGGTCGGGGCGACTGGAGGTGAGCGAGCGGTGACCGACCGGCGCCGACCCACCGTCTCGATCGGGGCGGGCGAGCGGACCGTCGCCGGCGACGACCGCGGGGTGAGCGACGTCGTCGGCTACGTGCTCGTGTTCTCGCTCGTGACGGTCACGATCGGCACGGTGTTCGGCGTCGGCATCGTCGGGATCGAGGACCGGCAGGAGGACGAGAGCGTCGCCAACGTCGAGCGCGCGTTCGAGGTGTTCGACGACAACATGCGCGACGTGCAGCGCTACGGCGACCCCAGCCGATCGACCGAGATCCGGCTCGCCGGCGGGACCCTGTCCGTGACGGAGACGACGGCCGTCACGGTGCGGCGCAGCGGCGACGCCGACCCGGACGTGGACGACGAGCGGGTACCGAACGCGACCTGGGAGTCCCGAACGCTCACGTACGCGTCCGGCGACACGACCGTCGCCTACGAGTCCGGCGCCCTGTTCCGACGGGACGGAGACGCGGCCGTGATGCTCTCCCCGCCGCGGTTCGTCGCCGCGGACGGCCGGACCACGGTCCCGATCGTCAGGCTGTTCGCCGCCGACGCCGACCGGCAGGCCGGCGGCACGGGGACCGTCCAGGTGACGACGACGGGGCTCCGGTCTCGAACGACGCGTCCGGTCGGCGCCGCCAGCGACGAGAACCTGTACCTCTGGGTGGAGTCCGAGTACGCCGACGCGTGGCGCCGGTACTTCGACCGACACGACGGCTTCGAGGACGCGACGGACGACAGCGACGACTGCGCCGCGGCGGACGGGTGTGCCGTGGCGCGGATCGTTCACGACGAGACGGTGTACGTCCAGCGGTACGGGCTCGACGTCGCGCTGCGGCGCTGATCCGGACGTTCGCCGCCGAGCCGGACCCGGTCGACGCGACCCGAGAGGCGTCTCGGCGCCGTTGCCGGCGTTCGTCGGCGATCCAGCCGCGTATCGTTCGCCGGCGATCCCGCCGCTTATATACGATCCACGGCTGGTACCGGCCATGAAGTTCTGCGACGAGTGCGGTTCGATGATGAAAGCCGGCGAGGGCGCGGATCACTGGGTGTGTGACGCCTGCGGCTACGAGGTCGGACGCGAGACCGACGAGGGCGAGTGGACCACGGAGTCGCAGGTCGCCTCGGAGATCGTCGACGTGAGCGACGCCGAGGACAAGGGACTCCCGCAGACGGCGGCGCACTGCCCCGAGTGCGGCAACGACCGGGCGTACTGGTACATGCAGCAGATCCGTTCGGCCGACGAGTCGGAGACCCGGTTCTTCGTCTGCACCGAGTGCGAGCACAAGTGGCGCGAAGACGACCACTGACGCGCGGCGCCCGGTTTTAACCACGCTCGCCGCGAGGGGCCGCTATGTCCGCGGACCCGCCGGTCGTCCCCCGCGAACGGCTCGACGGCTGGCGACGTGTCGAGTCGACCACAGAGCGGCTGTTCCGGGCCGGTCCGGTCTCCGTCACCGCCGACACGGTTCGGTACGAGCGGACCGCGGCGACGCCGCGGCCGTTCTTCTTCGCGAGCCGTCTCTCGATCCGTCCCGAAACGCCCCCGAACGCCGCGCTCACCCGACTGGTCGAGCGGCGGGCGCGCGCCGGGTTCCGCGATCGGCTCGCCGAGCGGGACATCGAGGACGTGACGCGCCGCGACGACCGGGAGATCGGGATCGACGACCCGGACGCTCGCGCGCGACGCTCGCGACCTTCCGTGGACGGTGCGACGTCGACGAGGAGGCGGTGGATGTCGACGGCGAGACGGTGGACGTGGAGGCGCTGCTCGCGGTCTGGACGGCCGGCGAGTACCTGCTCGCCGGCGGGGCGTACCCGCTCGACGCCGACGCCGCGTCGTCGCGGGAGGCGCTCCTCGGACTCGTCTGCGGTGTTCGACCGCCCGAAAGCCGCGACTGAGACGGAGACCACTCCGCGGGACGCGAGGCCGACCGTCTCAGCAGGGAACGACGCCCGCGGCCGACGTGACGGGAGAGCCCTCGTCGCGGTACTCCGTGTCCGCGATACCGCCCTCGAACATCGGGAGCCGGAGCTCGTAGGTGTACAGTACGTCGAACGCCGCGAACGGGTCGATCCCGTTCGCGATCGCCTCGCGGGCGGTCAGTCGGACGCCCGCTGCCAGCGTCAGGATCTGGGCGTCGTCGAGCGCGCCCGCCGCCTCCCCCGAGAGCACGAGCGTCTCGATCTCCTCGCGCGTGAGGTACGATTCGATGTCCGACTCCCCGCCCGTGAACCGGTTGACGACGCCCGAGAGCGCCTCGAAGACGTACAGCACGGGGCGAAGGACCCGCTGGATCGCGAGGACCGGACGGGAGACGCGGAGCGCGTGTCGCTCCGCGTTGGCGACCGCGTACGACTTCGGCGCGATCTCGCCGAAGACGATGACGAACACCGAGGTGACGAGCGTCGACCCCGTGGCCGCGCCGCTCGCGGAGAAGCCGAACCGGACGAACACCGCGGTCGCGACCGACGCGGCGGCGATGTTGGCGACGTTGTTGCTCACGAGCGCGGTGACGAGGAACTTGTGCGAGTCGTCGCGCAGCGCCGCGAGCGCCCGTGAGCCGGGGACGTCGGCGGCGACGAGCGAGTCGACGCGGTGGCTCGCCACGGAGAAGACGGCGAGCTCGGAGCTGGAGAAGAAGGCGCTGATGGCGGTCAACGCGAGGATGGCCGCGACGCCGACGAACGCGATCGTGAAGTCCATG
This sequence comes from Halorubrum sp. CBA1125, assembly GCF_009742825.1. GTDB lineage: Archaea > Halobacteriota > Halobacteria > Halobacteriales > Haloferacaceae > Halorubrum. The sequence continues at coordinate 5,598 of NZ_WPCE01000044.1, read as the reverse complement.
TCGGGTCATGCGGGCGAGAACAAAAGGCAGTACCGCCATCGACACCGCGACGCCGGCGTCACCTCCCCCGAACCGGATACCCACGAACGACCAGTTTCCAGGCGAAACGGAGGGGTTCGGTGTGCGAGATCGCGGATCGATTCGGTCGGCAAAACGGCGCGATTCGGAAAGCGTTAACCCCACCCCGCCGGTGGAAGCGCGTATGAAGGTACTCGTGACCGACCCCATCGCCGACGCGGGGTTGGACCGACTCCGAGACGCCGGCCACGAGGTCGAGACCGACTACGAAGTCGAGGGCGACGAGCTCCTGGAAGCCGTCCGCGACGCCAACGCGCTCATCGTCCGATCCGGAACCGACGTCGACGAGGCCCTCTTCGAGGCCGCCGAGGACCTCGTCATCGTCGGCCGCGCCGGGATCGGGGTCGACAACATCGACATCGAGGCCGCCACCGAGCACGGGGTCATCGTCGCCAACGCGCCCGAGGGGAACGTCCGGGCCGCGGCCGAACACACCGTCGCGATGACGTTCGCCGTCGCGCGCTCGATTCCGCAGGCGCACGGCCGGCTCGTCGACGGCGAGTGGGCGAAAAGCGAGTTCCTCGGCACCGAGGTGAACAACAAGACGCTCACGGTCGTCGGGCTCGGCCGGGTCGGCCAGGAGGTCGCCAAGCGGCTCGACTCGCTCGGGATGGACCTGGTCGTCTACGACCCCTACATCTCCGAGGAGCGCGCCGATCGCCTCGGCGCCGACCTCGTCGACGACCTCCACGAGGCGCTCGCGCGCGGCGACTTCGCGACGGTTCACACCCCCCCTGCTCCCGGAGACGGAGGGGATGATCGGCGAGGAGGAGCTGGCCCAGCTGGAGGGCGGCTACCTGATCAACTGCGCCCGCGGCGGCATCGTCGACGAGGACGCGCTCGCCGAGGCGGTCGAGGACGGCGTGCTCGCGGGCGCCGCGCTCGACTCGTTCGCCGAGGAGCCGCTCTCGGCGGACTCGCCGCTGCTCGACGTCGAGGAGATCGTGGTGACGCCGCACCTCGGCGCGTCGACGGAGGCGGCCCAGGAGAGCGTCGCCGTCGACACCGCCGAGGCCGTGCTCGCGGCGTTCGACGACGAGCCCGTCCTCACCGCGCTCAACGCGCCCTCGGTCGACGAGAGCGCCTTCCCGCGGATCAAGCCGTACATCGCCGTGGCGGAGACCGCCGGCAAGGTGGCCGCGCAGCTGCTCGACGGCCGGATCACGAGCGTGGAGACGACCTACGAGGGCGACATCGCCGCCGAGGACGTCGAGCTCGTCACCGCGAGCGCGCTGAAGGGCGTCTTCGAGCCCCTGGAGTGGCAGGTCAACGCGGTCAACGCGCCGCGGCTCGCCGAGGAGCGCGGCATCGAGGTGACCGAGTCGAAGACCCGCCAGACCGAGGACTTCCAGAGCCTCGTGCGCGTCACCGTCCACAACGGCGAGGACTCGATCGCCGTCGAGGGGACGCTGTTCGCGGGCGAGGACCCGCGGATCGTCCGCATCGATGGATTCCGCGTCGACGCGGTCCCGTACGGTCACATGCTCGTCGCGCGCAACACCGACGAGCCGGGCGTCATCGGCCTCATCGGCACCGTCCTCGGCGACCACGACGTCAACATCGCCGGGATGTTCACGCCCGCGAGACGCAGGGCGGCGAGGCGCTCACCGTCTACAACCTCGATCACGACGTGCCCGACGAAGCGATCGAGGCCCTGCTCGCCGACGACCGGATCGTCGAGGTGACGGAGATCACCCTCGACGGCTCCGAGGAACGAAATTCGGAGTAGAGCGTCGAGCGAACGGCTCGAAGTGAACGCTGGCGGATCGGCCGGACGACCCGCTACGACTCGTCCGACCGATCGCCGTCGTCTGCCTCGTCGTCGTCTGCCTCGGTGACGGCATCCGCGGCGGTCTCGTCGACCTTCTCTTCGACCGTCTGTTCGACGGTCTCTTCGACTTTTTCGCCGACCGTCTCTTCGACCTTCTCGCCGACGGTTTCCTCGACGGTCTCGCGAACCGTTTCTTCGACCGTCTGTTCGACGGTCTCTTCGACTTTTTCCCCGACCGTTTCTTCGACCTTCTCGCCGACCGTTTCTTCCACCGTCTCGCCGACCGTCTCTTCGACCTTCTCGCCGACCGTTTCTTCCACCGTCTCGCCGACCGTCTCTTCGACGTTTTCGCCGACCGTCTCTTGGACCGTCTCGTCGACGGTTTCTTCGACTTTCTCGCCGACGGTCTTCTCGACGGTTTCTTCGACTTCCTTGCTCACCGTCTCGCCGACGGCCTTCTCGACGGTTTCTTCGACTTCCTTGCTCACCGTCTCGCCGACGGCCTTCTCGACTTCCTTGCTCACCGTCTCGCCGACGGTCTTTTCGACTTCCTGATTGACGGTGTCGCCGACGGTCTTTTCGACCTCCTGGTTGACGGTGTCGCCGACGGTCTTCTCGACTTCCTTGCTCACCGTCTCGCCGACGCTCTTTTCGACCTCTTCGCCAACCTGGTCTGCCACCTCTCGGGTCATCCAGTCGGGGTCGAACCGGGCCATCTTCCAGACGACGTGGATGACGTACGAGGCGAACACCCCGACCCCGAACGCGATCGCGATATCGTTCACCTGCAGCGTCGCGATGAGCACGATCGACAGCGCGATCAGCGCCCCGTACGCGATGTCGGTGAGCGCGTCGACCCGCGCGGGGCTCACCATCGGTGGGTCACCTCCCGTTCCGCGAGCGGCGTTCTCGTCGGACGGTCGCGCGCCGGCACGCCCGCTCGAGCGATCGGGTCGTCGGTGGCGACGCGGCGAGTGACCGGGCCGCGGTCGGGTGATGAACGTGCGGTCATATCTGTCTGTATCTGCGCTGCGGGCTAAAACTCCCGATTCGACGCGGCCGCGTTGCCGACGGCGGGCCGGCCGGAGCGGGGTCCTTTTGTGTGGAATGGGCCAACGCCGGGTATGGACATCGAGGAGGGGGGGCTCACCGTCTCCGTCCCGGAGACCCGCGACGGGGCGAGCGAGGGCACCGGCGGCGGGGTCTTCTTCAACCCGACACAGGAGCTGAACCGCGACGTCACCGTCGCGACGCTGCGCGCCTACCGCGACCGCGAGCCGCGCGCGGAGACGTACCTCGACGCGATGGCCGCCTCCGGGATCCGCGGCGTTCGGGCCGCCGCCGAGGGGTACGACGTCACCTGCGCCGACGTCGACCCCGACGCGGTCGCCCTCGCCGAGCGCAACCTCGACGCGAACGGGCTCGACGGCGAGACCGTCCACCGCGACGTCAACGCGCTCCTGTACGACGAGGGCCCGTTCGACGTCGTCGACCTCGACCCGTACGGGACCCCGATCCCCTTCGCCGACGCCGCGCTCGCGAACGCGCGAAACCTCGTCTGCGTCACCGCGACCGACACCGCCCCGCTCTGTGGCGCCCACCTCCAGAGCGGCATTCGCAAGTACGGCGCCGTCCCGCGCAACACCGACTACCACCCGGAGATGGGGCTCCGGACGCTGATCTCCGCGCTCGTCCGGACCGCGGCGCGCTACGACGTGGCGGCCCGGCCGGTGCTCTCGCACGTCTCGCGACACTACGCGCGGACCTACCTCGAACTGGAGTCGGGCGCGCGGGCGGCCGACGACTGCGTCGACCAACTGGGATACGTCGACGGCTGCGAGGACTGCCTCTGGCGCGAGCCGTCCCGCGGGCTGATCGCCGACCCGGCCGAGACCTGCCCGGTCTGTGGCGGCGACCGCGTGCTCACGGCCGGGCCGATCTGGCTCGGCGCCGTCGCGGACGCCGACTTCGCGCGCGCGGTCCGCGAGGCGGTCACCGACGACATGGGCGAGGCGAAACGCGCCCGCAAGCTGCTCGGGACGGTCGCCCGCGAGCTCGACACGCCGACCCACTACGACCAGCACCGGCTGTACAAGGCAGTGGGGCGAGCCCGCCATCGGCATGGACGCGTTCGTCGACCGGCTGCGGGCCGCGGGGTACGAGGCGAGCCGCGCGCACTACCGCGGGACGGCGGTCAAGACGACGGCGTCGATCCCGGCGATGCGCGAGGCGGTCCTCGGCGGCGACGCCGACGGGACCTGAGGCTCGGTCGTCCGGCGTCGCTTTCGCACCCGCCCCGCTTTTGTGACTATCGCCCGAATAGACGGGTGTGTCTCGCCCCTCGACCGCCGCCGTCGGCACCGTTCGCCGCGTCGTCGACGTCACGCTGGACCGACAGGTGACGTTCCTCGCCGCCGCGATCGCCTACTACGCGTTCGTCTCGCTCGTCCCCGCCCTGCTGTTGCTCGTCGTCGTCGCGAGCGCGGTGTTCGGCGAGGCGATCGCCGTTCAGCTCGTCGCGGCCGCGGGCGACTTCGTCACCCCCGCGGGCGAGGAGGCCGTCGCCGCGGCCGTCTCGTCCGCCAGCGGACGGACCGGCGCGGGGATACTGGGCGCCGTCGTCCTCCTGTGGTCGACGCTGAAGGTGTTCCGCGGACTCGATACGGTCTTCGGCGCGCTGTACGGCGCGACGGAGCCGCCGGACTTCCGCAAACAGGTCACGGACGCGGTCGCGGTCGTGCTCGGCGTCGGCGTCGGTATCGGCGTGATGGTCTCCGTCGGCGCGTTCGTCGCGGCCGCCGACGCGATCCCGGCGATCGAGGCGGCCAGTATCCTCGCGCTCCCGGTCTTCCTCGCGGTCGTGTTCCTCCCGATGTACTATCTGCTTCCGGACCCGCGGATCGACCTCCGTGAAGCGTTGCCCGGCGCCGCGGTCGCCGCCGTCGGGTGGACGCTCCTGCAGGCCGGCTTTCAGATCTACGCCGCGAGCGCCGGCCAGTACCAGGTGTACGGCGTCATCGGCGGGATCCTGCTCCTGGTCACGTGGCTGTACCTCGCCGCCATCATCGTCGTCGTCGGCGGCGTGGTCAACGTCGTGATCGCCGGGCGGGACCGGCAGCCGGGGGACGCAGGGGGCGAGGGCGACGCCGACCGCGACGATGCCGGCCTCGAGTTCCACGGACCGGACCGGCAGTTACAACACGGCCGCGGCCGACCCACGGGTATGAACGGTGAGTCGGAGGGCGCCTCCGGCGCCGGCGACGAGGAACGCCCGCGGGGGGCGCCGGACGTCGCGGCGCTCCGGGAGGAGCTCAGCGAGCTGCGCGCCGAGTTCGACGAGTTCGAGGACGACGTCGAGCGGCGGACCGTCGACAAGCCCGCCGTCGAGTCCGAGCTGAAGCGGTACGTCCGGAGTCGGATGCGCCGCGGGCACGCCCGCGGGTGGGGACCGTACCTCGTCCTCCTCTACGGGACGGTGCTGATCCTCGGGGCGTTCTCGTTTCTCGACGGGGTCTACGCGATCGCCGCGATGCTCATCCTCGGGCTGTCGACGCTCGGGCTCTACACCCTCTTTATCGTCGTCGGGATCGGCCTCAACCTGCTGGAGACGCCGGGAAAGGCGGTCGATTACGCCCGCCGCCGCGGGGACGACTGACCGGATGACCGGGCCGCCGTCGCGCCACCGGATGACCGGGCCCCCGCCGCGCAGCGCGGTGATCCGCGGATGACCGGGATCGTCCCGGCCGAGC
>NZ_WPCE01000097.1 GCF_009742825.1 Halorubrum sp. CBA1125 | reverse complement strand
AACTCCCGGCACCTCGCTGTGGTCCTCAGTCCGCTCACTCGGTTCGCTCCCTGCGGTCCTTGCGTCGGTGGGTTCGTTCTCACGCCTGCCCCTTGAGCCCCACCCGACTCGCACCGCGACCCGCACCTCACGCCTCCCCAGCCTCGCGGTTCGCGCTCGTCCGAGCGCTCACCGCGTCCCTCGCGCTCCGTCTCGCGCCCTGCCGGGCGCTCGCGGGAGCGCGCCTACCGCACAGCGAATCAGGCGTTCCTTGACCTGTATCGAGCGAATCCTGTGCAGGCGTGTGAACCCTTCTATGACGTCCTGATAGAGTGCGATCGGGCCGGGTCCAGGTGCTTTCGAACCCCCCGACTTTACGGTCCGAGCACGGCTACTGACGCGTATGCCTCAACCCGAGCGTGTCGTCGACATCGAGTGTGAGACGGGCGAAGGCCCGCTGTGGCACCCGGACGACGGACGCATTTACTGGTGTGACATCCCGCGGGGGCGCGTGTACCGCTACGATCCGAGCGACGACGACCACGAACTCGTCTACGACGACGATACGGAGCGTATCGGCGGCTTCACCATCCAGAGGGACGGGTCGCTCCTGCTGTTCCAAGAGGCCGGCGCCGTGCGGGAGCTCGACCCCGAGCGTGAGACCGTCGAGACGGTCGTCGAACCGGATCCCGACCGTTTCCGTGAGCGGTTCAACGACGTGATCGCGGACCCGGAGGGACGGGTGTTCGCCGGCGTGATGCCGGACACGGAGGCGGGCGTTCCGGGCCAGCTGTACAGGTTAGACACCGACGGGACCTTCGAGCTGGTCCGAGAATCCTGTGTCCTCCCGAACGGGATGGGGTTCACCCCGGACCGGTTGCAGTTGTACTTCACCGACACCTGCGAGGTCGACCCGGACGAACCGGGGTACATCTACCGGTACGACTACGACCGCGCGAGCGGGGCCATTTCCGACCCCGAGGTGTTCCTCGACGCCGGCGGTATCGAGGGGTACCCGGACGGGATGACCGTCGACGAGGAGGGGTACGTCTGGTCGGCGTTCTGGGACGGCGGCGCGCTCCGTCGGTTCGCGCCCGACGGCACCCCGGACGCCGTCGTCGAGTTCGACCCCCGGAAGGTGTCGTCCGTGACCTTCGGCGGGCCGTCGTACGACACCGCGTACGTCACGACGGCCTGCGTCGAGACCCGCGAGACGGAGGGCGCGGGCGCCGGGAGCCTCTACCGGGTCGATCTCGGGGTGACCGGTCACCCCGAGTTCCGCTCGGCCGTCACGCTCTGACCCCGTCGACCGTCGCGCTCTGACCCCGATCAGCCGTCACTCAGCACCTGCTCGCGGAGCCCGCGCATGTAACCGATGGCGAACAGGCGACCCTTGGTGTGGTAGCCGGGGTTGTCGTTACTTTCGCCGGCCATCGTGGGGACGTGGTCGGGACGCATGGGCACGTCCTCGCCGACGTGTTCCTCGTAGGCCCGCATCGCCGCTAACATGTCCGTCGGGCCGTCGTCGTGCCACGTCTCCACGAACCGGTCGGCGTCGCCTTCCACGTCGCGGAAGTGGACGAAGTTGATGCGGTCGCCGAACCGCTCGATGGCGTCGGGGATGTCCGCGCCCATCGCGGCGAAGTTCCCTTGACAGAACGTGATCCCGTTGTGTTCGCTGTCGACGGCGTCGAGCACGCGCTGGTAGGCGTCGACGCTCGTGACGATACGCGGGATGTCGCGCAGCGACGGTCGGGGCGGGTCGTCCGGGTGGAGTCCGAGCTTGACGCCGGCCTCCTCGGCGACCGGGACGACCTCCCGCAGGAAGTACTCCAGGCCCTCCCAGAGGTCCTCCTGGGTGGCGTCCGGGAACGTCTCGGGACCGCCGCGGGTCCGTTCGATGTCGAACTCCGTCACGTAAGACCCGCCCCGGGACTCGACGTGGGCCGCCGTGCGGGCCCAGCGGACGCCCGCCATCCAGTCGTAGCACACGACGGGGATGCCGACCTCACCGCAGTTCCGGAGGAACCGCTTGAACGCCGCGATGTCCTCGTCGCGACCCTCCCGGCCGAGCCGGATCCGGTCCGAGATCGGGACACCCCCCTCCAACACGGTGAACCGGAGGCCGGCGTCTTCGAGCCAGTTGTCGAGCCCCTGGAGGTCGTCGTAGCTCCACTGCGTGCGTCCGTCGCCGATCTCCAGCGGGTGGATGACGGCGTCCTCGACGCCCATCTGTTTGGCGAGCTGCCAGCGGTCGTCCGGTTCGTGGGGTAACACGAGTGCGGGTGAAACCATATCCGCTCTCGGATAGGGGGCAACTAATAGCCATCGCCAGCCGGGTCCGCAACGCTGATTTGCCCGCCACGAGTGTGTGACGGTATGGCAGATACCGAGCGGGCGGTCTACCTCCAGCGGCTCGATCCCGAACAGCGCGACGCCTACGTCGAGGCCCACGACGACGTGCCCGCGGCCGTCACCGACGCCATGGAGCGGGGCGGGGTCGAGCGGTTCGAACTGTACGTTCGCGACGACGTGGCCGTCTGTATCCTCGAGTGCGAGGATCTCGACGCGTACCTCGATGCCGTGGACGGCGACGAGGAGGTCGCGGAGTGGGAGCGCTACACGGGACAGTTCAAGCGGTCGGGCGTCGACGCGGACGCCGACCCCGAGGAGGGTATCCCGTTCATGGATCGCGTCTGGCGGTTCGCGCCCGACGACACCGACGACTGAACGGCCGCCGACCGGAACCGCAAGGCCGCCGACCCCGTAATCGACACGACCCGATCGGCGAACCGCCCCGCGCCGCGGTGTCCGAGAGGCGAAGAAACGCCGCTCACAGGCCGCTGTGTGCGAGCCAGCCGCCGTCGACCGCGAGGTTCGCACCGGTGATGAATCCCGCTTCGTCGCTCGCGAGGAACACCGCGGCGTCGCCGATGTCCTCGGGCGTCCCGAACCGCGGGAGGAGCGTGTGCTCTTCCGCCTTGGCCACGTCCTCGTCGGTGTTGATGTCCTGTAACGGGGTCTCGATGTAGCCGGGGTTGATACAGTTGACGCGGACGCCGTCCTCGCCGAGCTCGATCGCGAGGTCCCGGGTCATGTTGACGACGCCGCCCTTCGCGGCCGCGTAGGGCGGGCCGCCGCCGCCCTCGAACCCGCGGACGGAGCCGATGTTGACGATGTGGCCTTCGCGCTCCACGAGGTGGGGCACCGCGAACTTCGTGCAGTAGAACGCGCCGCTCAGGTCGATCTCGATTGAGCGCCGCCACTCCTCGACGGTCGTCGACTGCGAGTCGCCCACGATCTGGATGCCCGCGTTGTTGACGAGGACGTCGAGGCCCCCGTAGGTCTCGACTGCCGTCTCGACCGTCGCGGCCGCGCTGTCGGGGTCGCTCACGTCGGTCTCGACGTACGTGCCGTCGCCGGGCGTCTCCTCGGTGATGTGTACGTCCGTCGGCGTGGTCACGTCGGTGTCGTAGCGCTCGCCCTGCTTGGGCTCCCGCTGAACGTCCGCCACGACGACGTTCGCCCCTTCCTCGCCGAAGCGCCGCGCGATACCGCGCCCGATGCCGCTCGCTGCGCCGGTGACGACGACCGTCCGGTTCGCGTGTCGCTGGTTGGTCACGGTCCGAGGTCAACGGCCAGCGACTTAACAATACGCGCCGGCCGTCGCGCTCGGCGATCGCCGGACCGGACCGTCACTGGAGGAGGTCGTTCGCGGAGGCGAGGCGCGTGACGCGCACCGCGCCGACGACCCCGCCGAGGAGGGCGAACCCGAAGGCGACGGCCGCGCCGGCCGCGTACGCGTACGCGGGGACGCGAACCAGTCCCTCGAAGCCGGTGACGGCGAGGGCGACGCGGTCGAGCGCCGCGGCGAGGACCGGCGTCGCGGCCGCCCCGAGGACGAACCCGAGCGCCGCGATCACGAGCGCCTGGGTGACCGCCACCCCGACGACCCCGAGCCGCGTGGCGCCGACCGCCCGCAGCACCGACAACGCTTCGCGCTGGACGTAGACGATGGACAGGAGCAGGTTCAACGAGAGCGCCCCGCCGGCGACGACGCCGAGGGCAACGAGGCTCGCGCCGGCCGCGAGCACCACCGCCTGCCGCTCGACGACCTCCACGAGCTGTTCCTGGTTGGTGCGGAAGGTGTACTCGGGGTGGCGGGCCTCGAGTTCCTCGCGAACGGCCGCCGGGTCCGCCCCCTCGACCGTCTGGATCGTGATGATCGTGGCCCGGTCGTCGTAGGCGTTGCCGGTGAGCGTCTGGAGCTCGCTCAGCCGGAGGGTGACGGTGCCGGTGCCGAGGAAGTTCGCGAACGTGGGCGAGATCCCCACGATCTCGAACTCGTTTTCGCGGGCGGTCTGGACCGTCCCCCCGACGTGGATGGTGTCGCCCACCTCGAGGCCGTACTCCTCGGCCAGTTCGGGCGAGACGAGCGCCTGGTAGGTCATCTCGCCGGTGTAGTTGCCGTCGGCGTAGTGGGTGTTCGGCCCCGTGAATCCCTCGCCGGCGGTGATCGAGACGGAGTCGCCCGCGCCGGGGACGCCGCTGCCCATGGTCGTGTCGAACTCCTCGCCGTCGGGGCTGACGTAGACGACCTGGAACGCCAGCGGGGTGGCGGTCCGGACGTCCTCGTGGTCGTCGATCTCGGCCGCGAGCGGGTGCGCGTTCGGGATCGGGTTCTGGAACCCGCCGACCGCGCCCGGAGCGATCTCGATCGGGCCGCCCGAGACCCAGAGGTCACGTCCCGACTCCTCGAAGGTCTCGCTGCCCGTCTCGGTGACCCCGGCGCCGACGCCGGCGAGCAGCGTGACCGAGAGCACGGCGAGCGTCACGCCGAAGACGGCCAACAGCGTGCGCATCCGATCTGTGCGGAGCTGACGCAACGCGATCCAGACGGTCCCCCAGGCGCGGCGAACCCGTTTCATCTCGTCAGCTCCTCCAGGGTGTCCGTGTTCGCGGCGAGATACAGCGGATACGGGGCCGCACAGAGCCCGACGACGACCGCTGCGCCGAACGCGTACGCGGCGAGCCACGGCGGCGTCTCGGCGAGAGCGGTGACGCCGATCGCAGCGGCGATCCCCGCGTTCGTCCCGACGGTCGCGATCGCGCCGAGCACGACGCCAGCGATACCACCGAGGACGGCCACCGTGATCGTCTCGGAGACGACGACGAGGGCACGCGTGCGGCGGGAGAAGCCGACCGCGTCGAGGACGGCCAGCTCGCGTCGACCGGCGGTCAGTTCGAGCCCCATCATCGTCGCGACGAACGCGATCCCGATCCCGCCGGCGACCAGCGCCGCGGCCAGCGCCATCGCCAGCGGGAGGTTCGTCGGCGTCGCCTCGGCGCCGGCGATGCCGGTCCGCGAGACCACGTCGGTGCCGGGATACACCGATTCGAGCGCCGACTCGACAGACGGGTCGGTCGTGCCGACGAGGATCTGGTCCGCCTCGTCGGCCTCGGCGAGGCCGGTCATCGACTGCAGCTCGGCGAGCGGCATCGCGATCGCGGGGACCTCGCCGAACCCGGCGGCCATCTCGCGGTCGTTGACCGCCGCGACGGTGAGCGGCCGGTCGGACCGGGCGGCGCGGGCGGTGTCGCCCCGTTCGAGCCCCAGGTCCGCCGCGACGCCGGGCGAGACCACGATCTCGCCGGACCACTCGCCGTCGTAGGTCCCGTCGTCGTAGTAGGCGTACTCGGGGTCGAGCGCGCTCACGTCCATGTCCGCGACGCGACGCGGTCGATCGGGCGGGATCACCCCCACCGCGATCACGTACGTCCGGTTCCCCGTTTCGGGGTTCTCCAGCCGCAGGGGTCGCAGCGCCACCGGCGAGACGTAGTCGATCCGGTCGTCCTCCCGGAGGCGTCGGGTGACGTCGTGCACCTCGCTCAGCCGCGCGCCCTCCGCCTCGAGCGGGACGCTGCCCGCTCCGCCCTCGTCCGGGACGATCCAGTAGTCGATGTCCTCGCTCTCGACGGTCGCGCCCGCGGCGAGCCCGAGCGAGATCCCCGTGACGACGAACAGCAGGGCGACCGCGACCGCGACGCCGGCGATACAGACGCCCATCCGCCCGGGAGCCGCCCCGCGCAGCCGACCGATCACGCGCCGGACGCCCAGTCCGCAGGCCGCCACGAGACGTCGGACGCTGGACGTCATTGTCGCTTCCCGTCCAGCAGCCGGACGACGCGGTCCGTGCGTTCGAGCGCGTGGGTGTCGTGCGAGGCGATCACGACGGCACGGTCGTCGCTTATCTCGGTGAGCCGGTCGAGCACCCGTTCGCCGGTCTCCCTGTCGAGTTCGCCCGTCGGCTCGTCGGCGATCACGACCGCCGGATCGGCCGCCAGCGCGCGGGCGATGGCGACGCGCTGTTGTTCGCCGCCGCTCAGCGATCCGGGCCGGTGGTCGCGCCTGTCGGCGAGCCCGACCGCGTCGAGGAGCTCCCACGCCCGGTCCCGGCGGCGACCGCGAGGGACCCCCTCCTGGACGAGGGGCAGGGCGACGTTCTCGCTGGCGGTCAGCGCGGGCAGGAGGTGGAACCGCTGGAACACCATCCCGACGTTCGTGCGTCGGAACCGCGTCCGGTGCCGCCGGGACAGCGTCGCCAGGTCCGTGCCGCGTATCTCGACGCGCCCCTCGGTCGGCGTCGCGAGCCCGGCGAGCACGTGTAACAGCGTCGACTTGCCGCTCCCGCTCGGGCCGGCGATCCCGACCACCTCGCCGCTGTCGACCGCGAGCGAGACGGCGTCGAGCGCCGTCACCGTTCGTCCGCCGGACCCGAAGAGCCCGTCCTCGTCGTCGTATCGCTGCGTGACGTCGGTACAGACGATCGACGGCATCGGCGTGGAGGGCTCGCTCATTCGAACAGTGAACGCCTCGGGACGATCGCAGTAAAAACCCGCGGCTTCCGGCGACTCGGGGTCTATCGTATCGATCGAGTCGACCGAAATCACGCAGTCGTCTCGGGCGACCGAGTCGTCCCGGTCACTCGACGTCGATCCAGAGGTGGAGCTCGCGGTACGCGTTCTCGCTCGTCGGCGCCTCGGGCGGCGTCCCCTCGTAGAGGAGGTACTGGACGCGGAGGTCCTCGCCGGTCCGGGTCGGGCGGAGCGTGTGTCGCTCGTGGTGGGTCTCGTTGTGTGCGACCGTCGCGTCGAACCGGTCGATCTCCGTCCGGTCGAGGACCCTTGTGGTGTTGTTCGCCGTCTCGACGTCCTGGAGCTGGACGACGACGGTGTACGTCGTGGACTCGTACTCGTGGTTCCCGATCCCGACGATCAGCTCGGCCGTCTCGTTTCGGTCCATCGTCTCCGGGTACCCGTCGGCGACGAGTTCCCCCTCCGGATTCTCGGTGAGGAGGTAGAACTCCGTGAACTGCTCGCCCTGCGGCGGGACCGCCACCGCGTACCCGACGCTACCGACCGCGAGCACCACGGAGACCACGAGCAGGACGGTGAGCGCCGCGTCGACGCGGTCGTCCGGCTCGAACAGCTCCCGCTTGCCGGCCGCGATCCAGTCGCGGTACGGAACCGCGAACCGCTCCGCCTCGGGGAGCGCCCAGCGCCGCTGCGCGGCGACCGCGACGCAGACCAGCGTGAACCCGGCGACCGCCGTCGCGACCGGGACGAGCCGGATACCCCACGGCGTGAAGTTCAACACGAGACCGATCAGCGGGACGATCGCGATCGAGAGCCCGAACGACAGCGCGACGCGTTCGATCCCGTCGATTCCCGACCGGTCGGCCCCGTCAACGACGGCGTCCGCGCCGGCGGTGGCGTCGGAGTCCGCGGCGTGCTCGGCCGCCTCGGTGCCGGGAACCGGGCTCGGCTTCCCGTCGTCGGCCGCGTTCGCGGTGCCGGTTGAAGACGTCTCGGCCTCGGCACCTGCGGCGTCAGCCGCGTGGGCGTCCTCGTCGTCAGCCGTCCCGGCCTCCGGGAAGAGCGCGGCGATGAACGCGTAGCCGGGGAGGAACAGCACGAAGACGAGCCCGAAGCCGACCCGAAGCGGGGTCTCGCTGACGATCGGCACGAACACGGTCGCGAGCGTCGACAGCGTCAGGACGACCGTCGCGGCGAGGTCGGCCGGGAGTCGACGGACCGGACGGGGGAGCAGCAGCCACGCGTCCTGACGGTCGGCCATACCCACCCAAATGACACGTCGAACAAAAGCGACTCGGTCGGCGGGATCGGCCACGGATGTCGATGACGCCGAGGATGGCGATGCCGACGATGACACCACGGACGCCGATGACGCCGAGATCGGCAGCCGTCACACCACAGGATTGATAGCGGCCCGTACGAAACCCATCCCGATGGCTATCGGGAGGCGGCGACGGTTCGTGTACGGGGTCGTCGCGTGGATGCTCGCCGCGATCGTCCTCCTGGCCGCGCTCGGATCGCTGTCGCTGGAGCTCTTCTTCGTGGTATCGCTCATCGGGCTGCTCGTCGTCGTCGAGCTGACGGCGCCGTTCAACGTGACCCCCCGCTGGCGACGGCGGCTGCTCCCGGTGATCGCGGTCGGGCTCACCGGCTTCGGCTACATCGTCGTGCGGCGGATCCTTGAGATACTGCCCGACGGGGTACTGTAGATGCGCACGCCCCCGATCCCGCGGCTCGTCCTGTACGCGTTGGCGGTCGTGCTCGCCGTCGCGCTCGTCGTCGCCGCGAGCACGACGAGCGCCGCCTTCGGCGCGTACAACGTCGAGTGGGACGGGACGAGCGACTTCCGGGAGCTCGCCGACCAGCGGTCGGACAGCCGGGTCGGACTCGAGACGAGCGCGTACGAGACGGGCGACCCCGACGACACCGTCGCGGTGGTGCTCGCGCCCGCGTCGCCGTACGAGGGGAACGACTCGCGACGCGTCCGGGAGTTCGTCGAGGCGGGCGGCACGCTGGTGGTCGCCGACGACGTCGGTCCGCACGGCGACGCGCTCCTCGCGGACGTCGGGGCGACCGCGCGGTTCGACGGGGCGCAGCTCCGGGACGAGCGCAGCTACTACCGGGCGCCGTCGCTGCCGGTCGCGACGAACGTCACCGACACGCGGTACACCGCGGGCGTCGAGCGGCTGACGCTGAACGGCGCGACCGCGATCGACCCCGGAAACGCGACGGTGATCGCCACCACGTCCTCGTTCGCCTACCTCGACCGCAACGCGACCGGGGACCTGTCGCCCGACGACGAACTGGACGCGTATCCGGTCGTGACCGTCGAGTCGGTCGGCGACGGCCGGGTGATCGGCGTCGGGGACCCGAGCCTCTTCATCAACGCCATGCTGACGGAGCCGGACAACGAGGCGTTCGCGACGGCCCTCCTCGACGCGCGAGATCGCACGCTGCTCGACTACTCGCAGTCGGGCGACCAGCCGCCGCTGGCCGTCGCGCTGTTGGGGTTCCGGTCGTCGCCGCCGATCCAGGCCGTGATCGGCCTGCTCGGCGTCGGCGCCGTCTGGGGATACGCCCGCCGTGGCGGCGGTGTCGCCCGCGCGGTACGGACCGGACTGCGATCCGCGCTGCCGCGGGCGTGGCGGGAGCGGGTCCCGGTCTGGCTCATCGGTTCGACCGCCGAGGGAGACGCGCCCCCCGTCGACGAGGGCGCCGTCTTCGACGCGGTCCGAGGCCGATACCCCGAGTGGGAAGCGGGGCGCGTCCGGCGCGCGATGACAGACGTTTTGTCCGAGCGGGTTCGAGAGGACGAAGATGAGTAGCCCCGAGGCAGTGTACGACGCGATCCGGGAGACGACGAGCGAAGTCGTCGTCGGCAACGAGGACGTCCTCGAGGGGCTCACGGTGGCGCTGCTCACCGACGGCCACGTGCTCCTCGAAGGCGTTCCCGGCGTCGCGAAGACCACGATCGCGAACGCATTCGCTCGCGCGCTGGGGCTGTCGTACGGGCGGATCCAGATGACGCCCGACATGGTGCCCGCGGACGTCTCCGGGACCAACGTCTACCGACAGGCGACCGGGGAGTTCCAGCTCCGCAAGGGACCCGTGTTCTCGAACCTCGTCGTCGCCGACGAGATCAACCGTGCCACGCCGAAGACCCAGAGCGCGCTCTTAGAGGCCATGGAGGAGTCGACGGTCACCATCGAGGGCGAGACCCTCCAGCTGCCGCGACCGTTCATGGTCGTCGCCACGCAGAACCCCATCGAGATGGAGGGCGTGTTCGAACTTCCCGAGGCGCAGCGGGACCGCTTCCAGCTCAAGTACACGGTCGACGTCCCGGACCGGGCGGACGAGCGGGAGGTGCTCGACCGGTTCGACGATTCGCCGAGCCTCGACGCCGACGAGGTGGAACAGGTCGTCGAGACCGAAGACGTGTTGGCCGCGAGCGACGCGGTCACCGACGTGTTCGTCGCGGATCCCGTCAAGGAGTACATCCTCGACCTCGTCGCCGCGACGCGGGACTCACCCGCGCTCCGGTACGGGGGATCGCCCCGGGCGACGCTCGCGTTCCTCAGGGGGAGCAAGGCGCGGGCGGCGATCCGCGGCCGGTCGTACGTCATCCCCGACGACGTGAAGGCGCTGGCGGAGCCGGTGCTCGTCCACCGGGTGATCAGGACGACCGACGCGGAGCTGGCCGACCGGGGGGTGAGCGAGATCATCCGGGAGATAGTGGACGGCGTCGTGCCGCCGGGCGCAGACGTGTCATTCGCCGAGGCGGAGATGTCCGAGGGAGAGACGACCGAGACGGGCGACGGGACGGAACCGAAAACGGGACGTACAGCGGACGGGGCAGAAGCAGAGACCGGTTCGGACGAGCCGGTGTTCAGCAAGGAGTAATGGGCGTCATCCAACAGTTCTCATACCCCTCGTTCGCTCGGTGGATTCGCTCGATACAGTCTAAAGAACGACCGATCCGCGGTGCGGTGGCGCGCCTGCGAGGCCGCGCCGCGGCCGAGCAGCGCGCGAGGGACGCGGTGAGCGCTCGGACGAGCGCGAACCGCGAGGCTGGGGAGGCGTGAGGTGCGGGTCGCGGTGCGAGTCGGGTGGGGCTCAAGGGGCAGGCGTGAGAACGAACCCACCGACGCAAGGACCGCAGGGAGCGAACCGAGTGAGCGGACTGAGGACCACAGCGAGGTGCCGGGAGTT
>NZ_WPCE01000211.1 GCF_009742825.1 Halorubrum sp. CBA1125 | reverse complement strand
CGGACGTCGTCGCGCCCGGCGTCGGGATCGTCAGCGCGGCGCCGGACGCGCCGAACGCGTACGTCCGCCGGCAGGGGACGAGCATGGCCGCGCCTCACACGGCCGGGGTCGCGGCGCTCGCGGTCGCGGCGACCGACGGGCGGGCGACCGACGCGACGGTGCAGGCCGCGATCGTCGACACCGCGGTTCACCCTGCGAACGCGACCGCGCCGGACGACCGCTACGGACACGGCGTCGTCGACGCCCCGGCCGCGGTGGCGGCGGCCGTCGAGGCGGCCCCGCCACCCGATCCGGAGCCCACAGCCGACACTCCGAACGGGAACGGCACCGGCTCAGACGGGGGCGATTCCGGTCACGACGCGAACGATTCGGGCTCCGTCGGACCTGGCGAAACCGACGGTCGGGTTCCCGGATTCGGCGCGTCCGTCGCCGTCCCAGCGCTCCTC
Source organism: Halorubrum sp. CBA1125 (assembly GCF_009742825.1). Taxonomy (GTDB): domain Archaea; phylum Halobacteriota; class Halobacteria; order Halobacteriales; family Haloferacaceae; genus Halorubrum. Next base: position 4,215 of record NZ_WPCE01000211.1, on the reverse strand, counting down.
TCGGCCGCGCTACTCGCGGCGCGTCGGACGGATCGACGGTAAGAGACGTGGGACCGCGGCGGACACGCGGGACTGTAGCGTACGGGTCACTCGGAGAAGTCCGACAGCGACCCGTGCGGATCCCCGTCGTCTACGTCGTTCCCGTCATTTACGTCGCTCCCGTCGTCTACGTCGTTTCCGTCGTTTCCGTCCCTCCCCTCGTTCGTCTCCGGGTCGTCCCACGGGTCCTCGGGATCGACCGGTTCGACGGCGCGGTCGAGTTCCTCGGGCGCGTACTCGCGGTCCTCGTCCAGAATCATCGCGAGCCGCTGCCAGCGCGCGCTCTGGTCGTCTTCGCCCTCGGGGCCGACGCGGGCGCCGTGGGTCTTGAAGAAGCGCGTGCCGCGACCGAGCCGCGATCCGTCGCCCGTGTGGCCGTCGAAGACCGCGTCGAACGCCCCGCCCGGTTTGAGGTCGCCGACGGGGAAGTCGTGGGCGGGCTCCTCGCCCCGCTCGCGCGCCTCGGCGCGGCGCTCGGCGACGGCGCGGAAGTACTCGTCGGCGTTGGGCGCCTCGCGGGTCGAGCGGGCGCGGGCGGCGGCCAGCGCGGCGTGGATCGCACAGATTCGGCCCTCCCACTCGGCGGGTTCCCAGCGCTCCGTGGCGAGCTCCTCGTAGCGCTGGATCAGGAGCGCGACCTCGTCGCCGGCGCGGAGGTCCTCGACGACGTAGAGATTCAGCCGGTCCCAGAGGTTCCACGCGTAGCCGGAGCGGGAGAGCTCCCAGGCGGCCCACGCGGCGACCTCCTCGTCGGAGCGGCGCACCGCCTTCTGGAGGAGGCTGGAGACGACGTACCGGCTGTAGCCGCCGTCGGTCTCGTTCGGTTCCTTCGGCTCGCCGAAGTCGTTCTCGCCGGTCGCCTCCGGCGTCGTGTCGGTCTCGAGGCTGCCGTCCGACCCGAACGTCGCCTGTCTGTCGTCGCCGTCGGCCATACCCCTCGCTCCCGCCGCGACCGACTTAAAAACCGCGCGAGCGGCGCCCGCGTCGCGAAACGGCCGCTGGCGCTCGAAGGCGACGGCGTTTCAGTCGACCGATCGCCGCCCCGAATCCGACTCCGACACGGCGGCGCACACCGCCGCTGAAAGGGAATCCTTAAGTCGAATCCAGCGTCTAAATTGAAGTGACCGCTCTTAGCTCAGCCTGGTAGAGCAGCCGACTGTAGATCGGCTTGCCCCCCGTTCAAATCGGGGAGAGCGGACTTCTTTCCCTGTCGAATCAGCGCCGAGAGGAGCCGCGCTATCGTGTGATTCCCTCTCGCTGCATCCGAGTTGAACAGGTGACCTGACTCGAGGGTGTCACCCAACAGTTCGCATATCATTCTTCGCTCTATCGATTCGCTCAGTACAGGTGAAGGAGTGACCGATTCATGCGGTGGCGTCGCCGGCGGCTCCGCCGCCGGCTGCAAGCGAGAGGTCGTCGGGCGACGCCCGACTGCCAGAGAATCTCCGATTCTCGCTGGACGCGGTGAGCGCTCGGAGAGCGCGAACCGCGAGGCCGGGGAGGCGTGAGGTACGGTTGCTGTGCCGGGATGGAATTCAAAGGACAGTCGTGAGGGCGAAGTACGACGAAGCACGTGAGAGGGGTATCGCGTCATGCATCCGCGAACGAAGTGAGCGGTTCACCGACGTCTCGGCCCCCACGAGTGACGCTCCGCAACCACTAAACGCGGCTCGCTCCTTGCTCCGGTAATGGCCGACTGGACGGAGACGTACCGCCCGAGCACGCTCTCGGAGGTCCGCGGCAACGACAAGGCCCGCGACGCGTTCGCCGAGTGGGCGCGCACGTGGGACGACCACCGCGAGGCGGTCGTCCTCCACGGCAGTCCGGGCGTGGGGAAGACGAGCGCGGCCCACGCGCTGGCGAACGACATGGGGTGGGAGACGGTCGAGCTGAACGCCTCCGACCAGCGCACCGCCGACGTCATCGAGCGGTTCGCGGGACGCGCCGCCCGCAACGCCACCCTCGGCGGGAGCGCGGCCGGCGGCGGCGCGAGCGGCGGCGACACCGCCTCCAGACAGCTCGTCATCCTGGACGAGGCCGACAACATCCACGGCAACTACGACCGCGGGGGCGCGAGCGCCATCACGGAGCTGGTCAAGGAGTCGGGCCAGCCGATCGTCCTCATCGCCAACGACTACTACGACATGTCCCGGGGGCTCCGGAACGCGACCCGGGAGATCGAGTTCCGCGACGTCTCCGCGCGGTCCATCGTCCCCGTCCTCCGGGATGTCTGCCGGAAGGAGGGGATCGAGTTCGAGCCCGACGCCCTCGAACGGATCGCCGAGCGCAACCGCGGCGATCTGCGAGGGGCGATCAACGACCTGCAGGCCGCGGCCGAGGGGCGGGACGCCGTCACCGTCGACGACGTGGTCACCGCCGATCGGGACAAGGCGATGGGGCTTTTCCCCTTCCTCGACGCGGTCCTGAAAGAGGAGTCCGCCGAGGAGGCGCTGCGGTCGGCGTACGCCGTCGACGAGACCCCCGACGACCTGACGAAGTGGATCGAGCACAACCTGCTCGACGTGTACGAACCGGCAGAGGCGGTCCGCGCGTACGACTTCCTCGCGAACGCCGACGTCTGGCTCGGTCGCGTGCGCGCCACGCAGAACTACTCGTACTGGCGGTACGCGACCGACAACGCGGCCGCCGGGGTCGCCGCCGCGCGCGACGGGACGAAGGGCGGGTGGACGCGGTACAGCCGACCGCAGTTCTGGTCGTCCACGGACGCGACCGCCGACGAGGTCGTCGGCCGGATCGCCGCCGAGAGCGGCTGCAGCGTCTCGACAGCCCGCCGCGAGGTGCTGCCGTTCTTGCGGACCGTCACCCACCACTGCAAGCCGCGGGAGCTGACGGTCGCGATGGCGGCCGCGTACGACCTCGACGAGGCCGGCGTCGCCTTCGTCACCGGCTCCGGCGAGTCGACGAACAAGGTCGAGTCGATCGTCGCGGACGCGCAGGCGCGCCGCGACGAGGCGATCGAAGACCACGCCGAGGGCGCCTTCGCCGGCGCGACGCGGACCGCCGACGAGGAGTCGGACGAGACGGACGGAATGGACGACTCGGCGGCCCAGACGGATACGGACGACGGATCGGCGAACGACGACAGACCAGCGAACGACGACGGGTCCGAGACCGTCGGCACGGCGGGAGACGCCGACGGCCGCGAGCAACCGGGCGACGACGGAAGTGAAGACGCAGACGACGGACAGGCGGGGCTGAGCGACTTCGTGTGACCCGGTAGCCTTCGACCGCCGGGCCGGTGGCCGCCGATCCTGGGCTTATCGTCGTCGCAGACAGGACGCTGCGATCGTATGCGGGGTTCCGTCTCCGACGCAGGCTACCGCTCTCGCTTGGCGCCGAGTCCGGGGATCGCCACCCGCTCGTCGACGCCTTCCATCACTTTCGAGGCGGTGAGCACCAGCGCGAGGTATACCGCGCCGGTCACCACGAAGATGAGGGTGTACCGGAACGTCTCGGCGGCGACCTGGTCGGCGCGGTAGTACAGCTCGGGGACCGTGATGAACGCCGCCAGCGACGAGTACTTGATCAGGTAGACGAACTCGTTCGTCCACGAGGGGATCGCGTAGCGGAGCGCCTGCGGGAGCACGACGTGATAGATCGCCTCCAGCTTCGAGAGCCCGATCGCACGCCCCGCGGTGATCTGTCCCTCCCCGACGCTCTCGACGGCGCCGCGGATGTACTCCGCCTGGTAGGCGGCGCCGTTGAGCGTGAAGCCGAGGATGGCGACCCAGACCACGTCGCGCGGGAACACGCCCGAGAGGGCGCCGGGGACGTACGCCGCGAGGTTCAGCCCGTAGTAGAGCACGAACAGCTGTGCCAGAAGCGGCGTGCCGCGCAGCAGCTCGGTGTACGCGAGCGAGAGCCACGCCGTGAACCGGCCGTACACCCGCGCCACCGCGAGCGGGACGGCGATGAAGAAGCCGCAGACGAGGCTCACGCCGGTGATGACGACCGTGAGCCACGTCCCCCGGGCGAGCTCGGGCGTGAGATCGACCACGAACCCGGCGTCGGCCGCGTACGCGGCGAGTCCCGGGACCGCGGCGAGCGCCGCCTCGACGCTGCCGGGCGCGACGAGCGGCTGGCCGACCGGAACGAGGACGCCGCCGAGCCAGCGATTGAGCCAGCTGACCACGAGCCAGCCCCAGAACAGCGCGC
>NZ_WPCE01000311.1 GCF_009742825.1 Halorubrum sp. CBA1125 | reverse complement strand
GTCGATCGCCGCCGCGAGCGCGTCGCGCTCGGCCCCCAGATCGACCACGCGCTCCGCGAGCGACACGACCCGCCGATCCGTCTCGCCGTCCGGCTCCCTGTCGGCGACCGCGCGGGCCCCCTCGATCCCGGGCGCGACCTCGTCGAACCGGCTCCCCGCCCACTCGGCGAGCCGCTCGGCCAGCTCGTTGGCGGTGCGTTCGCAGTCGTCCATGGCCCGCACCAGGTGAACGAGCTGTGCGTCGTCGGCGCGCTCGCGCTCGCGGGCCGCCTCGCGGGCGGCGTGGCGGGTGACCTCGTGGAGCGTGTCGTAGTAGTCGGCTACGTCCGCCGCAAAGCCCGATTCGACCGCTCGGGCGGGCCAGTCTTCTGGGGATTCTGCGCTGCCGGTTTCGATTGCGTCGCGGGCGGCGTCGGGATCGTCGGGCGGAACGGACTCGAACCAGCCCGACTCGACAGCGTCGTTGGTCATACTCGGAGACCTGCGGCCGAAATCGTATATGCGTCCCGGTGTGCCAGCAGTAGCCTAACAGATACACTCGTGAGGAACGCGGCTCCCGTCAACGAGATGACGATGCATCTCTTCGGCGAGGTCCCGCATCGTCTCGGCCTGTTCTTCCGTCGCGATACCGAGGCGATAGTACGTCTTCGTCCGATTCTGGTTCCACAGCTCGGCGAGTTCATCGGCGAAGGAGTCGGCGTAGAGTCCGACCTCCGCGCCGCGCTGGTAGAGCCGCCGGTGGCTGCTGACGACTTCGGAGCCCGACATCGCGCCATCGTGGATGAGCCGGAACTGGATCGTCCGCTCGATAGCGACGAAAGAGGACTCGATGACGACTGTATAGTATCCCTCGTCGAGAAGACGGGACGCGGCGGCGAGAAGCCGACACGCCCGCCGAAGCTGTACTAGTTCGGCGTCTCCGACGTCCAGACCGTCTTCGACGTTCGCCGGTGCGCGCTCGAAGCTGCGCTCGGCGGCGTCCAAAGCCTCGACGACCGATTCATTCTCCATTCGCGTACACCTCTGCGCGGATATCCGATAGCTCGTCTGACCCGACGAGCGTGATTCCCTCGTCGAACTGCTGGCGAAGCCGCTCGCCGATCCGTTCCGCGCTGTCGAACGATTCGACCAACGCCTCGAACGTGTAGCGGTCGCCGTCGAACTTCGTCTCTTCGAGGTCGCTGACGATCGATTGAACGGTACGGCGGGCCCGTGTCTTGTTCTCCCCGACGATGACGAGAAGGTCGATGTCGCTTGCGCGATCTGCCTCGCCACGGGCGACGCTACCGAAGAGAAGGATGCCGACCAAAGCGTCTAGTTCTTCTTTGACCCTGTCGACGAACGTGCGAATCGGCTTGTGGAACTCCGACTGTGGGATGGAAAGTACAGGGTCGGACTTCGTGAGGCGATCCCGGTCGATGCTCACGTACTGTTTGCGACCCTCCTGTCGAGTCCGGACCGTCCCGAGTTCTCGGAGGAGTTTCACAGCCTTCGAGACCGTCGCCTGGTTCGCGTCTATCGTTTCCGCGAGTTCACCGATTGTGAAATCCCGATACGGATCCTCGATCAGCCGTGAGAGCGCATCTTGCATCGCCTGGTAGCGGAAGACCCGTTCGTCGGGAAACGGGTACTCCAGGGCGATTGTGGTTGACTCTTTCATAGTGGGAATACTATTCCTAATAGGAATATATACAAGAAGGTTTGCCTGTCGGACTACCCTCGAGACGGATATCGACCCGGATGGGAACCACAGTCAAACGACTCGTACTAGGTCGTCTATGGCCCGCACCAGATGAACGAGCTGTGCGTCGTCGGCGCGCTCGCGCTCGCGGGCCGCCTCACGGGCGGCGTGGTAGGTGACCTCGTGGAGTTTCTCGTAGTCGTCGGCTACGTCCGCCGCAAAGCCCGACTCGACAGCGTCGTTGGTATACTCGGAGACCTGCGGCCGAAATCGTATAATGCGTCCCGGTGTGCCGGGCCGAGATGGGTGCGTTTCACCGCTGCTACGGAAACCGTACCAAAAGCGCCGCCCGCTGGATCCACTCGCTC
>NZ_WPCE01000296.1 GCF_009742825.1 Halorubrum sp. CBA1125 | reverse complement strand
CGCCGGCGACCGCGACGCCGAGCCACTCGCTGCGGCCGCGGGGCACCCACCGATCGGGCGCGAGCGCGGCGTACGCCAGCACGACGGCGCCGGCGATCGCGTACCTGACGCCCGCGAACAGGAGCGGCGGGAAGTAGTGCAGGCCGGCTTCGATCGCCACGAACGACGTCCCCCACAGCGTCGAGAGGAGGACGAACGCGACGACCATTCGTTCCGGAGTCGAGAGGAGATCTTCGATCTGCATTGAACATCAATTCGAAATAGATCGATATAGTTAAAGAATTCTATCGAATATCTGGTTTTTTAGAATGAACAATCACACATACGAATGTAATTCGAACTGCTGTCAAAATGACGGCTGATGTTGGAGTCGTCTCCAAGCCTGTCGGTCGACATATACAACACGCCCGAACGCGGACGGGGCGTATGGACGAGCGCGACGTGCGGCTCTTAAAGGCGATCGCGGACCTCGGCACGGGGAGTCCGGAGCGGCTCCACGAGGAGACGGGTATCCCGGTGTCGACGATCCACTACCGGCTGAACAACCTCCGCGAGGCGGGCGTGATCGAGAACGACCTCTACGACTTCGACCACGAGGCGCTCGGGCTCGGCGTCACCGTCATCGTCGAAGTGCTCGCGGACTACGAGGGCCCCTACGAGGAGTTCGCGGACGAGCTGCTCGCGGTCGAGGGGGTCACGGAGGCGTTCTTCACCATGGGCGAGACCGACTTCGTCGTGCTCGCGCGACTCTCCTCCTCGGAGACGGTCGAGCGGCTCATCAGCGACTTCGAGGCGATCCCGCAGGTCGAGCGGACGAACTCGACATTCACGATCGCGACGCTGCGCGACGAGTCCCGCGCGCCAGCGACGTACGACGTCGAGACGCTGATCGACGAGCTGACCGAGTGAGCACCCACCGATCGAGGCGGACCGACGCGCTCGTCGGCGTGAGGCGTCACTGCGATCCGCCAGCCGACGGAAGGTACAAACCGATCGTCGTCCAACGATGACGCATGCCACCGTCGCTCGCGGACCAGCCGGTCGAGCCGGCCGACGACGACCCCGAACCGCTCACCGAGGACGCGTACGCCGAGTACCTCGACGCGCTCGGCGACGCGTGGGAAGTCGTCGACGACCACCACCTGGAGGCGGCCTACGAGTTCGAGGACTTCGCGGCCGCGCTGGCGTTCACGAACGACGTCGGCGAACTCGCCGAGGCCGAGTGGCACCACCCGGACCTCCACCTCTCGTGGGGCGAGGTCGGCGTCGAGCTGTGGAGCCACGAGGTCGGCGGGCTCACCCGCGCCGACTTCGCGATGGCTGCGCGGATGGACCGGATCTACGCCGAGTACGACGAGGACTGAACGAGACGCGGCGGACCCGCGGGAACCGATCGACGGACGAGCTGACAGGTCAACGAACGAGTTTAAAACCCTCCCTGCGAAACGGGAGGCAATGAGCGACAACGTCTTTCTGGTCCCGATCGACCCGGAGAACTTCGATCGAACGGTCCGGTCCACGGTCGACCTCAGCGAGTATCCCGACCGGCCGGACCCCCTCGCCGACCTCGACGAGACCCGCCTGTGGGCCGTGCCCGACGACAGCGGCGGCTCGGCGTTCGAGCGCATGTCCGAAGGCGACCTCCTGTTGTTCTACCACGATGACGAGTACGTCGCCACCGGCCGCGTCGGAACGACCTTCGAGGACGACGACCGGTGGGCCAGCGGTACGTTCTGGACCGCGTTTCCGACGACCCGGGTGTACACCGTCACCGACTTCGAACCGGTCTCCGCACCGAAGCGCGGCGTCAACCGGATCTTCGACTACTCCGAGTCGTACACGCCCGGGTTCATGCGGGTGGCCGACGACCGGGTCACGGCCGATCTCTCCTCGATCGAGTCCGCGCTCGCACACTACACCCGCCGGAACGCCTGAGCCCCGGAACCACCAAGCCGACGCCCGGTTCTCGTCGGCGGTCTGTCGCTCTCGATCTGCGGCACCGCCGCACACGCGCTCGTGTGATCCGCCCCTCACGCCGCCGCGATCCTCACGCCGCGTCGATCAGCGCCTCGTACGCGTCGGCGTACCGCGCCGCGACGCGGCTCGGGTCGCCGCGCTCGTCGCCGGTCAGCGCCGGCAGGGCGACCGTCGCCAGCGGTTCGATCATCTCCGTCACCGCGTCCGTGTGCTCTTTCTAACGCCCCCCTCGCGGGGGGCTCCCCCGACGCGACCGCGCGCCCCCCTTCGCGTAGCGGTCGCCCCGCGTAGATCCGGGGCGCGGCCGGGGATCGACGACCCGCGACCCGCGCCCCGGGTTTCGGGCGGGGGGGGCGTCTCCGGGGGGG
>NZ_WPCE01000080.1 GCF_009742825.1 Halorubrum sp. CBA1125 | reverse complement strand
CGTCGACGTCGTCCTCGGCGACACCGCCGGCCGCCTCCACACGAGCGACGACCTGATGGCGCAACTCGAGAAGATCGACCGCGTCGTCGACCCCGACATGACGCTCTTCGTCGACGAGGCGGTCGCGGGCCAGGACGCGGTCAACCGCGCGAAGGAGTTCGACGAGGCCGCGGCGATCGACGGCGCGATCCTGACGAAGGCCGACGCCGACTCCTCCGGCGGGGCCGCGATCTCCGTCGCGTACGTCACCGGCAAGCCGATCCTCTTTCTCGGGACCGGACAGGGGTACGACGACCTCACCCGGTTCGACCCGGAGGAACTCGTCGAGAGCCTGCTCGACGAGGGCTGACCCGGTCAGCTTCACCGAGCGGGTGAGCTCGGATCGAGCCCTCTAGGAGTGATCCCGAAGCCGAGAGGTGTTAGCCGGTCGGTCCCTCGTCGCGGCCGCGAGCGGCGACGAAAACGGCGGCCCCGACCGGCGACGACTTATAAACCGATACGGGGAGGAATCGCACACTGGCGACGGGATCAGAACCCTTAACAGTCGCACGGGATTGTGATACGGTAGCGGGATGGGATAGCCAGGAGATTCCGCCGGGCTCATAACCCGGAGACCGGTAGTTCAAATCTACCTCCCGCTACTTCTGGCCGACTGCTACACGCCGAGTCTGGAGTGTCCTCTCGTTTCCTGGGTTCCCGTCGTTTCGTTGCCGCCCACCGTCACCACGTCTCCACCGTCGTCTCCCTGCCGGCGTCGCTTTCGAACCCGGAAGCGATTTCCGTCGTCCGGTCGTCCACTCGCGTATGGACTACGAATCGAGTCTCGACCGCGCGATGGACGAAGTGCCGGATCTCGGCGGCTCCGACGAGCGGCTCTCCGTGCCCGACCCCGAGACACAGAAGGACGGTGCGTTCACCCGACTGACGAACCTCTCGGAGATCGCCGACGCCCTGAGCCGCGACCCCGAGCACGTCCACTCGAAGATCCAACAGGAACTCGGCACCGCCGGCCAGTACGATGACGGCCGCGCGCGATACAGCGGGAACTTCCGCGAGCGGGACTTCCAGGCCGCGATCGACTCGTACATCGAGTCGTTCGTCACCTGCTCGGAGTGCGGGCTGCCGGACACGCGCTTAGAGACCGAAGACCGCACCCCGATGCTGCGGTGTGAGGCCTGCGGGGCGTTCCGGCCGGTCGCGAAACAGAACACCCAGAACACCCAGCGCCAAGAGGAGGCCGTCGAGTCGGGCAAGACCTACGAGCTCGAGATAGTCGGCACCGGCCGCAAGGGCGACGGCGTCGCCGAGCGGGGCGAGTACACGATCTTCGTCCCCGGCGCGCAGGAGGGCGAGACCGTCACCGCCTACATCAAGAACGTCTCCGGCAACCTCGCGTTCGCTCGTCGCGAGAGCTGATCTCGTCGAACTGTCGGTCTAGTCGACCCGACCGACCGCGACGCGGTGGCCCGTCTCGGCGGCGTGGTCGCGTTCGAGATCGGCCGCGTCGTCGGCGACGTCGAACAGCCCCTCGACTCGACACTCGCGACAGACGACGTGGTACCGTTTACGGGAGGTGGACGATTTCATGCGAGCTACGTGACCCTCGGGACTCGTAGTTACGAGCGACCTACCGGGAGTGTAACCGCAGATTAACGGACCGCAGGGGGAGCCGAGACCTCCGGACCGCGGCGTGTACGTCGGCGATGATCGATCAGTCCCCGGCGTTCCGATCGAACCGATCGAGTGCGAACCCGAGCATGTCCGGGCTGACCGGCTGGAACTCCTCTCGCTCGTGGTCGGGGAGGTACGCCCTGACGCTGTTCCACGACTCGCGGGCGTAGCGGGCGTCGAGGAGGACGCGGACGCCCCGCTCGTCGGGACCGCGGATCACCCGGCCGACGGCCTGTCTGGCCTTCCGGACCGCCGGAACGGTGAGCGCCGTCTCGAACCCCGAGTCGAACTGCCTGTCGTACGCGGTGATCACCGCCCGCGTCCGGGGGCGCGCCGTGTTGACGATCGGCACGCCACAGACCACCGCCGCCGACAGGCGATCGCCGCGGTAGTCGACGCCCTCCGTGAGCGTGCCGCGGAGGCTCGTGACGAGGACCTTCCCGCCGCCCGAGAAGAACTCGGCTTTCAGCGACTCCGTTGCGCGGTCGCCAGAGGACTCGTCTAACAGCACCGGCTTGTCGAGACGCGCCGAGAGCTCCTCGGCCATCCACGACGCCTCCGCGTAGCTCGGCGTCCCGACCAGCACGTTGCCCTCGCGGCTCGCGACCGTCGCTGTCGCGTCGAGGTGCGAGAGCCGCGTCTCGTTCGTCTCGCCCGGTGGTCCGCGGTTCTCGTGTGTGAACTTCGGCGCGTCGACTGCGAAGCTCGCCCGGTTCTCCGCTGGGAAGGTGAGCCCGTAGGTCCGTTCGACCACGGGCCGTCCGCGCCGTTCGAGGTGGTCGAGGCCGGTCACCTGGCGGAACACGTCCATCGGCTCCAGGGTCGCGCTCATCAGCACCCCGCCGCCGAACTCGGCGAGCCGGTCGCCGATCGGTTCGCTCGGGAGACAGTTGTACAGCGCGAGGCCGGCGTTGTACGCGCGCCGCCACGAGTCCGGCGGCTCGCTCTCGTCGAACGTGCGAGCGAGGTCGATCGCGCGGAAGAAGTCCGCGTGGCCCTCGCGGTACCAGGCGTTCAGGGTTCGACCGACCCCGGGCGCGGCCCGCTGTTTGTCCTCGTCTTCCAGCGAGTCGAGGACGCGTCCGACGACCGCGCCGACCTGCTCGGCCCGCGCCCAGACGCGATCGCCGTGCCCCTCGCGGGTCGCCCACGCCGTGATCTCGTCTTCGCTCGGCTCCTCGGGGTCGCGGAGCGGGATCTCGTCGTCGTCGAGATCGCGCATCGACGCCCGCCAGTCGGGGTGTTCGCGGTCGAGGTGTGCGGTCACGCGGCGGTCGAGCTCGCCGCGGAGGTCGGCGAGGAACTCCCTCACACCCTCGATCTCCTCGACCGTCACGTCGGACTCTTCGATCTCGCCGCGGACCAGCTCCGCGTCCGCGGACTCGGCGCCCGCGGTCTCGAACTCGAGCGGCTGGACGACGCGGGTGAGTTCGTTCTCGGCGTCGCGGAGGCTGGCGTCGGCGACGGCGTCGCTCACGAGGTCGCGGACCCGGGGTTCGAGCATGTGGGCCTCGTCGCAGACGACGAACGTCGCGTCGTCGAGGAGCGCGCCGGTGAACGTGCTCGTCGTCACGGGGTCGAACGCGTGGTAGTAGTTCCCGATGACGACTTCGACCGCGGGGACGAGCGCGCCCATGATCGAGTGCGGACAGGTACCGTGACCCGCGGCGAGCCGGACGAGCTCGTCGGCGTCGACGTGCCCACGGTCCGTGAGGTCGAACGGGACGGCCTCGACCGGGTCGCCGTCCTCGGGGAGGTCGTCGAGGAACCCGGCGTAGAAGGGACAGAACTCGGTGCCCTCGAACTCCTCGGTGTCCGGACGGTACGGCGTGGGCTCGCCGTCGACGCTGAGGTAGTCGGCCGCGCCGGACCCCGACTCCGAGCCGGCGGCACGACCGCCGGCGCTCCCCGAGTCCAGCAGGCCGACCTGCTGGCTCCGGGCCTCGCTGACGAGGTTCGAGGTCGTGGTGACGCCGCCGTCGCCGACGAGGTTGCGGGTGCGCTCGCGGAGCCCCTCGCAGCGCTCGTAGACGGTCTCGCGGTCGATCCCGGCGCGTTCCTCGCGGGCGTACGGGCAGACGTCCGCCTTGCCGACGAGGGTGAGTCCGGAGACCGGCGCGTGGTCGTCGGGGAGGTCTTCGTTTATGGCCGTCAGGTCCGTCTCGAACTGGCGGAGCTGTTGTTTGACGCTGGTGAGCACGAAGACGCGCTCGAAGTCGGAGTCGGGGTCGCGGACGCGGTCGAGTCCGGCGGTGAGCGCGAGCATCGTCTTGCCGGTCCCGCAGGCGCCCTCCAGCGCGAGGAAGCCGTCGTCCTCGGCGGCCTCGATCGCGGCGTCGATGCCGTCGGCCTGCTCGGGATAGGGCTCGGGGTGGCCGAAGATGTCGGCCCACGGCGGCGAGTCGGTCACGGAGAGGGGTTACGCGGCATCCGATTTAAACGCTTCATCGGCCCTTGCCGGCGCTCGCCGGCGCCGCCGAGGGATCGGGGACGCGAGGCGCGGTCCTCGATTCCGTCTCACCCGACGATGTCGTGGAGGTCGGCGAGTTCCTCGATCTCCCACGTCGGCCAGACGTTCAGGTCCCAGTCGCGCCGGTGTGGCCGACGGATGAACGCGGAGTCGATCCCGGCGTTCTCGGCCGCGCGAACGTCGGACTCGTTGTCGCCGACGAACAGCGCGGTGTCGGCGTCAAGGTCGCCGAGCGCCTGCTCGATGTAGTGGGGGTTCGGCTTCCGGAGCTGGAGCGAGTGGATCGTCGGCTCGCGGCCGTAGGCGGCGCCGAACCGCTCGAAGCCCTCGAAGTGATCGACCAGGAAGTCGACGGTCGCCTGCTGGTTCGAGGAGACGATCCCCATCTCCACGTCGAGGTCGGACAGCTCGTCGAGGTCGTCGTACGGGGTCTTGCGTCCCGCGCGCGCCTCGTGCTGTTGGGCCTTCGAGACCACGTCGTCGCGCGTGCGCCAGAACGACCCCGGATCGAGGTCGTACGTCTGACAGACGGTGCCGACGCTGCCGGGGGTCGCGCCGATGGTCATCTGCTCTACGTCGTCCGGATCGGGCTCCTCGACGCCGCACTCCTCGAACGCGTCCCGGGTCGCTTCCCGGAGCACGTCGAACCGCGTGCGGCCCACGAGGACACCGTCGTTGTCGAACACGACGGTATCGTACGTCATAGCTCCCGTTCACGGCGAACAGGGATAAGCGTTTCAGTGGCGTTCTCGCCGGCGAGAACGATACCGGACCGCGCGGCGACCCGTCCCGCGCCGGCGGTCGGCTTTTGTCTCCCCGGTGCCGTCTCTCGGTCATGCGCGTCAGCGTCATCGGCGGGAGTTCGGTCGATCCGGAGACGGCCGCGGTCGCGGAAGCGCTCGGCGAACGGCTCGCGGACCGCGGACACGCCGTCGTCTGCGGGGGGCTCGGCGGCGTCATGGAGGCGGTCTGTCGGGGCGCCCGCGACGCCGGCGGCGAGACGATCGGGATCCTCCCCACCGACCGCCGCGCCGACGCCAACCCGCACGTCTCCGTGCCGATCGCGACGGGGATGGGTCACGCGAGAAACGCGCTGGTCGTGATGAACGGCGACGCCGCGATCGCGGTGAACGGCGGGCCGGGGACGCTCTCGGAGATCGGGCTCGCGCTCGCACACGGCCGGCCCGTGGCCGGGCTCGACACCCACGACGTCGACGGCGTCGAGGCGGTCGCCTCGCCCGCGGCGGCGGTCGCGTACGTGGAGCGGACGGTCGCGGACGAGTGAACGCGCGGAGAGGACCCGAGAAGGCGCCGAAGTGAGGAACCGGTCGCTCAGGAGCCGTCGCGACGGTCGACATCGTCGTCACCGTCCGATTCCGAACCCTTCGAGTCCGGAGCGTCGTCCGGGCGCTCACGACGCTCGCGCCTCTCCTGTTGCTCCCGTTCCTCGCGTTCCTCTCGCTCCTGATCGAGCGCGGCGAGGTTCCGGAAACGGTCGGCGTCGTCTCGGTCGGCGTCGCGGTCGTCGCCTTCGGTCCACCCGTCGTGGACAGACAACCCGTCGTTCCCGCGTCGATCCTGCCGTCCGGTTCCCGGGGACCCGGTGCTCCCCGTCGTGACGCGATCGCCGTCGTCGTAGTGGTCGTCGAGGAGACGGGCGGCGAGGTAACCGAGCCCCATCGCGTTGAGCGCGAACGTGACGAGCCCGCCGAGGATCGGGACGAGCCCCAAAAGCGACCACGCGAGCGCGCCGACGAGGAGCGCCGCGCCCAGCCCGCCGCCGACGTCGACGTCGAGCGCGTCTCCGACCCACCTGCCGAGCGCGACGACGCCGACCGTGGTCGTCGCGACGCTGACGATCGCCAGCGCGATCAGCCCGGGGACGACGACGACGAGCCCGATCAGCGTAATGGCGAGGAGGACCGTCGCGGCGACGATCGCGAGGTACGCGCCGAACCCGTAGACGAACGCCGTGACCGGATCTGACCGCACGTACCGCGTCCCCTCGTCGGTGAACGTGGGGGCGACGGCGATCACGATCGCGCCGAGGATCCCGACCACCGCGAGTTCGATCAGAAACGAGAACACGACGGACACGGCGAACGCGGCCGGATTTGTCGGGTACGTCGGCATCCGGTCGAACCCGTCGATCGGGACGGGAGGAAGTGTGGAGGGCATCACGCAAACCGAGAGTGACGCGGCTGATGAATCTTGTTACTCTCGTGTCACCGGGAGAAATTCGGGATCAGACCGCCGGAGAGACCCGGGATCAGACGTGTCGGGGCCGGCCGCAGACGGAATTACCAGGTGTCGTGGAACGTGTCGAACTCGATCGCGTCGAGGGGCTTCTCGCCGATCGCGGCCTCGTACTCGCCGGGGGTCAACATCGGCTTGTGGAACTGCGGGCCGTCGTCGGTCGTGATCCGGGGACAGCCGGTGTTGACGAACGCGTCCATGTCGAAGTTGCGCAGGCGGTCGGGCGTCACCTCGTCCATCGTGATCAGGTAGGCGTCGTCGTTGTTGTCGACGATCTCCTGGGCCGTCTCCCAGCGTCCCTGCCCGATCTTCGTACAGAAGATCACGCCCCACTTCTCGGCGTCCATCGCCTTGTGGACCGAGGCGTAGCGCTGTTTGAGGAACTGGTCGTGCTCGGCGATCGAGACGGCGTTGTTGACGGGGTCGGCGATGACGACGCGCTTGTCGGGGTGTTCCATCGCGAGCCCCACCGGGTGGAACTTCCCGCCGCCGACGTACAGCACCTGGTCGGCGGGGATGTCCGCGGAGGCGTAGTTACACCCCAGGACCTGTCCCTCCTTCGTGAGGCGGTCGTCGCCGCGGCGGGTGTGGACCTCGTAGCCGCGCTCTTCGAGCCAGTCGGTCATCTCCTCGAAGCGGTTCATGTGCTGGGCCGTCGTGACGAGCCCGACGTCGGGGTCCTCCTCGGGGGGCGCCAGCTCCGCTTCCGCGGCGTCTTCCATGATCGGGAAGGGGTCGACGTTCGAGAACAGCGGGACGTAGACGATGCTGTCGGACTCCTTCATCGGCGTGTGGCCGAAGTGGACGAACACGTCGGTCCGACGCATCAGGTACGTGTCGAGGTCGCAGGCGCCGTAGCACGGCTGGCCCGACAGCATGAACGTGACGTCGTCGGGCGCGACCTCGCGGAGGTCGTCCGCGACCTGCGGCCCCCGACGCTTGAGCCCCTCGGGGAACTGGAGGCCGACCTTCGACGCGTTCCGCTCCTCGATGGCCTCGACGATCCGGTCGAGCTCGTAGTCCCACTCGCGGTCGTGTTTCAGGGCCATCCCCGTCTTCGTGAGGTCGCCCTCCGTGGAGCCGCTCATGTCGGAGGAATTGTGGGGCAGGACGGTTAAACGGCGCGTTCGACGCACGAGGACCTCGCAGACATCCCGCCCTCCGAACCGGCGGGGAGCGGGACCGCCGTCCCGCGTCGGTCGACCCCGTCAGCCGTCGGTTCGGAGGTCGTCGAACGCGCCGCCGGCGAGTCCGGGGGCCGTCGGGACCGCGACGCGCCCCGCGTCGACCGGACAGGGGTCGGCGGCGAGGTCCTCCCGCAGCAGCGAGCCGGTCGCCAGGCCGCACGGGGCGACGTCCGGGATCGCGGCCGCGACGTGGACGGCGGCGGTCCGCGCGACGACCGCGTCGACCGTGGTGGTGACGATCGGCTCGACGCCGGCCGCGAGCGCGCGGAGCGCGGCCGCGAGGGCGCGGTCGGGACCGCCGAGCGCCATCGGCTTCAACACGACCGCGTCGGCGGCGCGAGCCTCGAGGACCGCGTCGACCCCGTGAGCCGCCACCGACTCGTCGAGTGCGATCGGCACGTCCGGCGTCTCGTCCGCGCGGCGCAGCGCGGCCGCCCCGTCGAGGTCGCCTGCCGGGAGGGGCTGTTCGACGTACGCCAGATCGACGGGCGCGAGTCGCGCGAGCGCCTCGCGGGCCGTCTCCCGGTCCCACGCGCCGTTCGCGTCGGCCCGGAGGGAGACCCCCGACTCGACCGCGTCACGGACCGCGCGGAGGCGCTCGGCGTCGGCGTCGATCCCGCGGACGCCGACCTTCACTTTCAGACAGTCGAACCCCGAGTCGACCGCGCGCTCGGCCGCGGCGACGGTCGCGTTCACGTCGCGTCGCCGACCGTCGCGTTGACCGGCACCGACTCCGCCGGCCCGGAAGTTCCCTCGCGCCGAGCCAGGTGGGCCGCGAGCGACGCGTCCTCGTTCCGGGCCGTCGCGTCCGCGAGCGCGAGCGAGAGGCCGTGTCTGGCGGCCGGCGTCGACGACGGGTCGATCTCGGCGAGCGCGTCTGCCCCGACCGACCGCGTCGCCGTTCCCGCGTCCGTTCCGACCGCTCGCAGCGCCGACTCGCAGTCCGCCACCGATTCGGTCCAGCCGGGTAACGGCGCGGCCTCGCCGAGTCCCGCCTCGGGGACGTCGTCGACGGCCGGATCGAGCGCGACGAGGGCGCCCTCCCGCTCAGTGATCTCGCCGTGAGCCGTCCCGAGCGGCGTCGTCAGGTCGAGCGCGAAGGGACGAACGCGCATTTCAGAGCGCGAGGCCGACGGCGAACGCCGCCGCGTACGCCGCGAGGAGCTTCCCGGTCGATTCGAGCGCCGGGTTAAGCGCGTCGCCCGACGTCTCGGTCAACACGGTTCGCGCGACGCCGACCGCGAGCGGGAGGGTGACGAGCGGGAGGAGGACCGCGATCCCGTCCCCCGCGGCGAGGAACCAGAACGGGGTCAGGTACGCGACCGCGAGCATGGCGAGGAACTCCGCCCGGGCGAACCGGTACCCGAACCGGACCGCGAGGGTGCGCTTGCCCGTCGCGGCGTCCTCCTCCAGGTCGCGGAGGTTGTTGACGACGAGGATGTTCGTCGAGAGCGCGGCGACCGGAAGGCTGGCCACGACGGCCGCGAGCGTGACCGTTCCCTCGGGGATCCACAGGGGGACGCCGCCGGCGACGAGCGCGGCGGCCTGGACGTAGTAGGTTCCCGTGACGGCGATCACCCCGAAAAAGAGGAAGACGAACGCGTCCCCGAGCCCGTGGTAGCCGAGCGGGTACGGCCCGCCGGTGTACGCGATCCCCGACGCCACGGACGCGAGCCCCACCACGAGGATGGGGAGACCGCCCACCGACACGAGGTAGGTGCCGACGAGGATCGCGGCCGCGAACGTGAGCCACATCGCGCGTTTCACTTCGGCGGGCGCGATGAGCCCGCTGGCGACGACCCGGGTGAACCCCTCGCGGTCCGCGGTGTCGGCGCCCTGTATCGCGTCGTAGTAGTCGTTCGCGAAGTTGGTCCCGATCTGGATCAGCGCCGCGCCGACGAACGCCGCGAGCGCGGGCAGCGGGGCGAACGCTCCGGCACCCGCCGCGAGCCCGACGCCCACGATCACCGGCGCGGCCGCCGCGGGGAGCGTCTGCGGCCGGGCGGCCATCACCCACGCCCGACGCCGCGACACCTCGACACTCATTACCGGCGGTAGGGACGTGGCGTCCCTTAAGGTTACCATCGCCGACGACGGCGACGCTCCCCGTGTCGCTTCCGGATCGCTTCCCGTGTCGCGTCCGGATCGTTCTCCATGTCGCGTCCGGATCGTTCAATGTCGCCCGGACGGAGGGACCGACATGGGAACGCCACTCGACTCGCGGGCAGAGCAGGTCGCCGAGGTCCTCGACCGGCTCTACGAGGAGTACCCGGACTCGACCATCTCGCTCAACTACTCGAACCGGCTGGAGCTGCTCGTCGCCGTGATCCTCTCGGCGCAGTGTACGGACGAGCGCGTGAACGAGGTCTGTGCCGACCTCTTCGAGACGTACCGGACGCCCGAAGACTACGCGGACGCCCCCCAGGAGGAGCTCGCGGAGGCGATCAACTCGATCACCTACTACAACAACAAGGCGAAATACATCCGGTCGGCCTGTACCGACATCGTCGAGGAGCACGGCGGCGAGGTGCCCGACACGATGTCGGCGCTCACCGACCTGGCCGGCGTCGGCCGGAAGACGGCCAACGTCGTCCTCCAGCACGGCCACGACGTCGTCGAGGGGATCGTCGTCGACACGCACGTCCAGCGGCTCACCCGCCGGCTGGGGATCACGGCGGAGGAGCGCCCGGAGCGGATCGAGGCGGACTTACTCGAGATCGTCCCCGAAGACGACTGGCAGCAGTTCACACATCTCATGATCGACCACGGGCGCGCGGTGTGTACCGCGATCAACCCCGACTGCGAGGATTGCGTGCTCGCAGACATCTGTCCCTCGGAACGGGGCGACGCCGCCGTCGACCTCGCGAGCGGCGAGGCGTGGTGACGGGGGCATTCGAGAGCGTCGTCACGCTCGTAGAGGACACGCTCGATGTCCGGACGGACCGGTTATAATACGATATCACACAGTAGCTCTCGTACCAGTGCTTCGCTCCGTTAATTCGCTCAACACAGTCCAAGCAAACCGATCCGCGGTGCGGTGGCGCGCCTGCGAGCGTCCAGAAAGGACGCGAGCAGGGAGGGACCGAAGGTCCCTCTGGCAGCCGGCGCGTCGCGCCGGCGACAGCGCGCGAGGGACGCCGCGAACGAAGTGAGCGGCAGCGAGGCGCGTCGTGCCTCGCGGCTGGGGCTTTGGAAGTAGTCTCGACCACAACGATCTCGCACTAGTAGCACGCCGACGCCAACGACTGAGTCACTAACTCACGGAGTAAACGATCCCGCGAGAAACGATGACACCTTCGGGTCGCGTTACCGGCGGCGCAGCGCGTAGGCCGCGTAGCCCACGGCGACGGTGAGCGCCCCCGAGAACAACGTCCCGAACACCGCCGGGGAGGTCGTGACGTACGCGCCGAACGGGTCGGTCATGGCGAACACGCCGACGATGAGCACCGCCGAAAGCAGGATCCCGATCGCGCCGAACGCCTTGAACGCCGCGTCCAGGTCGAACCGCGGTGAGGTCGATTGGTGACTCATACCCAGAGGTACGGGCTCGTCGTTAAAAGAGACATAGCGGGATTCCCTCGCCGTGGGAACGACGATCGGGCACGACGAGGCCTCCCGGGGCACGCAAAGAGTTATGGGTAATCGCCACCCCGATACATGTGAACACATGTCTCTCTACGACCGGATCCTCGTCCCGACCGACGGGTCCGAAGAGGGGGAGCGTGCGGTCTCGCACGCGCTCGACCTCGCCGCGGTTCACGGGGCGGGGATCCACGCGTTGTACGTGGTCGACACGGCGAGCTACGCCGGGATGCCGATGGAGAGCACGTGGGAGGGGGTCGGCGACCTCCTCCGTGGCGACGCCGAAGAAGCGGTGAAACAGGTCGAGGCGCTCGCCGAGGGGACCGGCGTCGACGTCGAGACCGCGGTCGTGGAGGGCACGCCGAGTCGGGAGATCCTCCGGTACGCCGAGGACAACGACTGCGACCTCGTCGTGATGGGGACGCACGGTCGGGGCGGGATCGACCGACTCCTGCTCGGGAGCGTGGCCGAGAAGGTCGTCCGCGGCTCCACCGTTCCCGTGTTGACCGTCCGACTCGACGGCACGATTCCGAACCGTCCCGGACGTGCCGCCGCCGATTCCGAGGACGCGGCCGACGGTTAACCGTCGGCGTCGCGGAGGTGTTCGCAGTCGCCCGCGTGAACCCGCCGCTCAGCGTCGCCCGTGTCGATCACCAGCGCGCCGGGCGGCTCCACGTCCACCGCGGTCCCCGCCACCGGTCCGTCGGCGGTGTCCACGCGGACCCGCCGCCCGAGGGTGCTCGCGCGCTCGCGCCACGCCGGGAGGATCCCGTCCATCCGGTCGGGAGACCCCACGAGCTCCCAGAACCGTTCGAGCACCGTCGCGGCAAACCGGCGCCGGTCGACCTCGTCGCCGCGCTCGGCGCACAGCGCGGCCGCGTCCGCGGGCAGCAGCTCGGGGTCGACGTTGGCGTTGACGCCGACGCCGACGACGAGCCAGGAGATGCGATCGGCCTCGCCCTCCATCTCGGTGAGGACCCCGGCGACCTTGCGGCCGCCCCGTCCGGCGTCGGCCGCGGCGTCGGTCCCGCCCACGAGCACGTCGTTCGGCCACTTGATGTGGGCGTCGACATCGGCCTCGCGGCAGGCGTCGGCGGTCGCGACCGCGGCCGCGAGCGTGCAGAGGGGCGCCCGTGCTGGCGGGAGGTTCGGACGCGTCACGATCGAGAGCCAGACGCCGCCGCTGGGGGCGATCCACTCGCGGTCGAGCCGCCCGCGACCGCCGGTCTGCTCGTCGGCGACGACCGCGACGTCGG
>NZ_WPCE01000293.1 GCF_009742825.1 Halorubrum sp. CBA1125 | reverse complement strand
GGTGTCACGCGGCACACGCGACATCTGCGCGCCGGCCGACCGAAGCGGTCATACGTTTAGAACCGCGCCCCGAGGGTCGGGTAATGGGAAACGCGGACCTGCGCGCCCTCGCGACGATCCGCGAGGTCGACTTCGCCGAGATCGAGGGGAGCGTGGTCGCCGTCGACGCGCACAACTGGCTGTACCGCTACCTCACGACCACGGTGAAGTGGACGTCAGACGAGGCGTACACGACCGACGACGGCGTCGAGGTCGCCAACCTGATCGGCGTCGTCCAGGGGCTCCCGAAGTTCTTCGAGCACGACCTCGTCCCGGTGATGGTGTTCGACGGAGCCGTCACCGACCTGAAGGCCGACGAAGTCGCGGAGCGGCGCGAGCAGCGCGAGCGCGCCGAGGAGCGCCGGGCGGCGGCCGAGGAACGCGGCGACGCGGTCGAGGCGGCCCGGCTGGAGGCGCAAACCCAGCGGCTCACCGACGCGATCCAGGAGACGACCCGCGAGCTGCTCCGGCTGCTCGACGTGCCGATCGTCGAGGCGCCGGCGGAGGGCGAGGCGCAGTGCGCGCACATGGCCGCGACGGGAACGGTCGATCACGCCGGCAGCGAGGACTACGACACCCTGCTGTTCGGCGCGCCGACGACGCTCCGACAGCTCACGAGCAAGGGGAACCCGGAGCTGATGGACCTGGCGGCGACGCTCGACGACCTCGGGCTGGACCGGCAGGGGCTCGTCGACGTCGCATTGCTGTGTGGCACCGACTTCAACGAGGGTGTCCGCGGGATCGGGCCGAAGACCGCCGTCTCAGCGGTGCGAGAACACGGCGACCTCTGGGGCGTGCTCGACGCGCGCGACGCGGCGATCCCGAACGCCGAGGCGGTCCGCGAGCTGTTCATGGACCCGCCGGTCGCGGACGCGACGTCGACACCGCCGTGAACCCGGACGTCGAGGCCGCCCGCGCGTACGTCGTCGACGAGTGGGGCGTCGCCGCCGACGAGGTCGAACGCGGGTTCGAGCGCATCGCGGAGTCGCAGGTCCAGACCGGGCTCGACCGGTGGACGTGACGGCGAACGGCTCACGGACCCTGGCCGACGGGTCGCGGCTCGCCGCCGCGCCGCGGTCCGGCGTGAACATACCTTTTATTTCCTCGTCGTCAGAAGGGTGACCCACACGTGTCGCGGACCGCTTCCCTGATCCCGACGTCTGCTCGCGGCCCGCTCGCGACCCGCCCGTGGGCCGGCACCCAGCTGGCGACGCGGGGTCGCGAACCAGCACCGAGCGACCCGCGACGACGCTTCTGACAATGAGCTTCGACGTGCCCGACGACCGACGGTATCTGGAATCGCACGAGTGGACGACGACCGGCGGCGACACGGTCCGGGTCGGCGTCTCCGACTTCGCGCAGGACGAGCTGGGCGACGTCGTCTTCGTCGAGCTTCCCGAGGTCGGCGGTACGGTGACCGCCGGTGAGACGTTCGGCGTCGTCGAGTCGATCAAGGCCGTCTCGGACCTGTACGCCCCCGTCTCCGGCGAGGTCGTCGCGGTCAACGAGACGCTGTTCGACCGGCCGGAGCTCGTCAACGAGGACCCGTACGGCGAGGGGTGGCTGCTCGAAGTCGCGGTCGACGACGAGGCCGACGACCTGCTCGACCCCGACGAGTACGAAGCCCAGATCGCCTGACTGCGGCGCGAGCAACGCGGACAGCGACACACGACACCCCATCATGACCACGCCACGCTTCGAGGGAGGGACCGGGACGGAGACGACGCGGGAACCGAGCGAAGGTGAGCGATGAGCGGGGCCGGCGGCTCCGGCGGATCCGACGACGCCGGCGTCGGCGAGACCGACGGCACCCCGTACGCGCCCCACACCGACGCCGAGACCGCGGCGATGCTCGCGGCGGTCGGCGTCGACGACGAGGAGGCGCTCTTCGACATCCCCGAGTCGGTCGCGTTCGACGGCGACTTCGGGATCGACGCGCGGACCGAGCGCGAGATCCGCGGGGAGTGCTCGCGGATTCTCGCGCGCAACGACGACCTCGTCGAGTTCCTCGGCCGCGGCCACTACGGCCACTACGTCCCGAGCGTCGTCGACCACCTGGCCGACCGCGCGGAGTTCCTCACGAGCTACACCCAGTACCAGCCGGAGATCGCCCAGGGGTTCCTCCAGGCGCTGTTCGAGTACCAGTCCGTGCTCGTCGAGCTGACCGGGATGCCGGTCGCGAACTGCTCGATGTACGACGCCGCCACCGCGCTCGGCGAGGCGGCGACGCTCGCGGCCCGGGTGCGGTCGACGACCGGCGACGTGGTGCTCGTCCCGGCGCACCTCCGCGAGGGGAAACGCGCGGTGGTCGAGAACTACTGTACCGGCGCCGACATGACCGTCGAGTCGTACCCGATGGCCGACGGGACCGCCGACGTCGACGCGATCGCCG
>NZ_WPCE01000189.1 GCF_009742825.1 Halorubrum sp. CBA1125 | reverse complement strand
AGCACCGCGAGCAGCCCGAGTCCGACCGCGCGGTACAGCTCGTACCGCTCGTTGCCGAGGTACCAGTAGACGGCCCAGAGACGGCGCGAGGCGCCGAACAGGAGGAACGCCCCGAACGCGACGAGCCCGACCGTCCCCGACGTATTCTCGCCGCCGCGGCGACGACGGACGAGCCACGCGCCGGCGAGCGCCCCGGCGATCAGCCCGAGCGCGTGTCCCTGCACGGCGACGCTCGCCCACCCCGGCGGCGCCCCGGTAGGAGGGGCTCGCCTCGGCGAACTGGATCGGAGCGCGGAGCGCCTGGTAGGCGACCCCCGCGAACGTGGCCCCCGTGAGCGCCGCGAGCGTCCGGACCGGGTAGTGGACGAGCGCGAACCCCCAGAGCGCGAAGACCACGACCGAGAAGCCGATCACCGGTCCCAGCGCGAACAGCGCGGCGCCGAGACCGAACAGGAACATCGCTCCCGGGACGACGACGAACGCCCGGACGTAGGGGTTCCTCGCTAGCGCCTCGGGAGCGAGGAGGGTCCGCACCGCCTCGGTCGGCGAGCGAACGGGGAACTGGCGCGCTTCGAGCGACTCCCGCGATCGTGATCGAGTTGTCGAACTCGATCTCGCGGCCGTGCGTCGCGACCGCGACGACCCTCGAACACGGCGCACGAGCCGGCGCACACGGTCCGCGACCGGCGCTGGGAGTGCGGACCGCAGCCTCCCCGTCTCGTCGTCGACCCGTCGCCCGCCCGGGAAGTGGCCGTACGCGTACTCGGCGATCGACCCGGCGACGAGCGTCGAGAGGAGGTTCCCGGTGAGGTGGCCGCGGCCGGAGTGGGCGAAACTCGACCAGAGCAGCCCCTCGGGGTAAAAGTACGACCACGACCGGAACGGGATCACGACGGGACGGTTCGGGTTCTCCAGTCCGCTCTGGACGAACAGGTAGACGCAGACGACGCCAGCGACGGCGACGAGGGTCCCCCACGGGACCCCGAGCAGGAACCGCGAGCGGAGCGCCCGGGTCCATGCGCCGCGCGGTCGGTCGGTCCGGTGGACGAGCGCGAGCGCGACGACGACGAGGGCGACACCGACCGCGAGATGGACGGCGTCGGCCGGTATCGCCTCCCAGACCATGTGATGGAGAGATCGGCCGCCCGTATATCAATCCGGGGGTCGTCCCGGCGGCGTCGGAGTCACGGCGACCCCGTCTCTCAGATCTTGCTCTCGGCGTCGTCCGCCAGCTCTTCCATCCGCTTGCCGACGCGGCCGGCCGGTGAGAACTCGTCTTCGCTCATCGCGTTCGCCAGCGCGTTGCCGAGCACGAACACGGCGTGTTTGTGTTCGCTCTTCGATTTGTGGACGTGCGAGGGGTCGACGTCGAGCTCGTCGTAGGGGTCGAAAAGCGAGCTGTCGACGGTCTCGTGCTCGCGGAAGTACTCCATGATCGTCACCATCTGTTCGTGGAGTTCGAGCAGCTCGTCCTTGTGCATACGGCAGGATACGGGCTGTGAGCCCTATAAGGGTTGTTGAGGAGGATACGCACGGCTAGTGGAGCAGAACGCGGCGCCGCGGGGACTCGAAAACGCCGACGGACCACGACCGCCGGCGAGACGGCGTCAGAACACGTACTCGTCTTCGTGGCCCATCATCCCCTCGTCCTCGAACCCACCCGACTCGTCGTCGTCCATCGGGCCGCTCGTCTTGTACGCCTTGATCCCTGTCGACAAGAGCTCCTCGACCGCCTCCTCGCGGTTGAGGAACTCACCCTGCTCGACCATCTGGGCGATCTGCATCTCCAGATGTTCGGGCACGGTGATCTCTACTCGTGGCATTTCTCTCTCGGCAGTTGTGGCAACGTGTATATAAAAGTGGCGTCGAGGATACGGTAATGAGAAACCGAAACCGGATAAACTCGAAAAGAGTATTTCGATAGTCAAAATCGACGTTCGAGTTATCGTAAAACCTGGGCGTGAATTCTCGGCGTCGGAGGGGCCGTTTCGCTCGTCCGCCGAGAGCGACCGCGGTGACGATGGCGACACCCATAGGACCGTCGACGGCGTACCGGGGGACATGACCGACACCAGCGCCACGGACGGCGACACCGCGGCCGACGTGGTCACGGAGGACCTCACGGACCGGTACCGCGAGTACGGCGACGACCGGCTCCCGCCCGGTCAGCGCGAGACCGACGCCTTCCCGGTGCTCTCGAAGGGTGAGACCCCGGCGTGGGACCCCGACGCGTTCGCGTTCGAGGTCTGGGGCGCCGTCGAGGACCGGCTCGCGTTCTCGATCGAGGAGTTCCGTGACCTCCCGTCCGTCACCCAGCGGCAGGACTTCCACTGCGTCACCGGGTGGAGCAAGTTCGACTGCCGGTTCACCGGCGTCCCATTCGCGGAGATCGCAGACCGCGCGGGCGTTCGTGACGACGTCGAACACGTCCTCTTCCACGCGCTCGACGGCTACACGACGAACCTCTCGCTCGACGATTGCACCGAGCCGGGCGTCCTGTTCGCGTACGGGTACGAGGGCGGGGATCTCCCCGCCGACCACGGCGGACCGATCCGGGTCGTCACGCCGCACAAGTACGCGTACAAGGGCGCGAAGTGGGTCTCGGGCGTCGAGTTCCTCACGGAGAAAACGCTCGGGTACTGGGAGAAGCGCGGCTACAGCGATACGGCGAACCCGTGGAACGAGGAGCGGTACGGCTGACCGCTCGCCTCGTCTGCGGCCGGGACGCACGTCGCCTGGGGCTGGCGATGCACGTCGCCTGCAACCGGCGATCTGGTTGCCTGCGGCTGACGATCCCGTCCGTTCGCGGGGGTCGGGAAGCCCGTCCACCGCCGGCTGTCGGACCCGGAACCCGGACCCGTGATAGTCAGGATAAAGGTTCCGCGGCCCCGATCCCTCGGCGATGGAACGGGCGCGTTCGACGTCGTCGCCGACGCTGGTCAGCCGGACGACCGAGATCGACGCGCCGGCGTTCGCGGCCGCGTTCGAGGCGTTCCCGGCGCGCGGACGACGTGGAGCGCGCCCGACGACGCGCTCGTCCTCGGGAGCGGGGCGGCCGCGACGCTGACCGCGAGCGGCCGAGATCGGTTCGCGTCGATTCGCGCCGCCGCCGAGGCGCTGTTCGACTCCGGTGACGTCCACGCCGGCACCGAGGCGGCCCGTCCCCGCGTCTTCGGCGGGTTCGCGTTTCACGAGGGCGCGTGCGCCGGCGAGCCCTGGGGGCCGTTTCCCGAGGCGCGGTTCGTTCTCCCGCGCGTACAGGTCACGTTCGCCGACAACGGCGTCTGGCTCACGGTGAACGCGACCGGCGAGGACGCCGATCCGGACGCGTCGAGAGCCGGCTCGAGCGGGAAGTCGGTCGCCTCTCCGGGATGGCGTACGACGGCCCCCACCCGCCGCGTCCGGGATCACCGAGAGCCGCCGGACGACGAGCCGCGAGGCGTGGCGCGCGGGCGTCGACGCCGCCGTCGACCGGATCCGGTCCGGTGACCTCCGGAAAGTCGTGCTCGCGCAGGCGCTGGAGGCCGACCTGGCGGCGGACTTCCCCCCCGGCCGCGACGCTCGAACGCCTCGCGGCGACGTACCCCGACTGTCACCGGTACTGGTTCGAGCCCGACGGCGCCGACAGCGCCTTCTTCGGCGCCACGCCGGAGCGACTCGTCTCGCTCCGCGGCCGGACGGTCGAGACGGACGCGCTCGCGGGGACGACCGGCCGCGGCGAGACTCCCGCCGAGGACGAGTGGCTCGCCGAGGAGCTGCTCGCCGACGCCAAGAACGTCCACGAGCACGAACTGGTCGCCGACACCGTCCGCGATCAGCTGGAGCCGTTCGCGGCGTCGATCGCCGCCGGCGAGCGGCGGGTCCGACGGCTCGCGACCGTCCAGCACCTCCACACGCCGATCACCGCCGAGCTCCGCGACGACCGGCACGTCCTCGAACTCGTCGAGGCCCTCCACCCGACCCCCGCGGTCGGGGGGCTTCCGCCGGCCCGGGCGCTGGAGACGATCCACGAGACCGAGCCGTTCGACCGCGGGTGGTACGCCGCGCCCGTCGGCTGGATCGACGCCGCCGGCAACGGCGCGTTCGCGGTCGCGCTTCGCTCGGCCGTCGCGGAACGCCGTCGAGCCACGCTCTTCGCCGGCGTCGGCGTCGTCGCCGACTCCGACCCCGACCGCGAGTGGGACGAGGTCCAACTCAAGTACCGGCCGATCCTCAACGAGCTGGAGACCGACGGGGACCGCCGGGATCCGCGAGACGAGAGAGGCGACGCGGGACCGCGGCCGGGCGAGGAACCGGTGGACGGCGACGACTGAATCGACGAGGCGCCGAGCCGCCGCCGCGCGTCACGGCGTCACTGGAACATCTTCAGCGGCTCCGCCTGCGAGCTCTCCTCGTTCGCCTGCTGCATCTGTTCTGCGAGCTGCTGTTTCGCCTCGCGGATCTCCGTGGCCTGGTCGACGAGGCCGTCGGTCGGCGTCTCCGTGCCGGCGATCGGGTCGATCCCGTCGCGGATGAGGATCCGCGCGGCCTCGGGGTCGGGGAACTGCGGGTCCGACTCGACGACGAGCCCGACCGCGTCGCGGCCGCGCTCCAACGACGCCGCCAGCATCGCGCCCGTCGGCCCGGAGATGAGTCCCGCCTCTGGCGGGTCGGCCACCTCGGCACGGGCCAGCGCGTCGTCGCCGTCGCCGGTTGCGATCCCGTACAGCGCCGGAGGTTCCTCACCCTTCTCTCTGGCCAGTCCCGAGAGGAACACCGGGAAGGTGCCCGTCTCGTCGAACCAGCTGTCGAGGCAGCCGGCGACCTCCGCGGCCGCGTTCGGGTGGACCGGCACGTCGCTCCGGAGCGCCACCAGGTCGCGCTCGGGGTCGGCGTACAGCCGCACCGGCGTCGTCGCCGCCGAGTCGTCCTCCTGGTACACCGCGACGGGGGGGGAGCCCGTCGCAGTGGACGTTCGCGTAGTGAACCATCTCGTGCGCGTCGATCATGTGGTCGGTCGCGATCTTGCCCACGAGCCCGACGCCCGGGAACCCCTCGACCAGCGTCGGCTCCGAGAGCGACACTGCCTCGTCCAGAACGGATATGCGAGCCATGCGCGGCGGTACGACGGCAACCGACCTAAAGGTGGGGTGGGGTATTCTCGCCGTGTTAAGTTAAGAACGAGGCGGGACGAGGATTCAGTGCCTATGCCGAAAACCGCCCGCCTCCACCGACGTCTACCGAGTTGGATCAAACTTGGATTTTGTTGGAGCGGAGAGCCGGACACCCCGCGAGATCATTGAAAAGGGTATTACGCC
>NZ_WPCE01000198.1 GCF_009742825.1 Halorubrum sp. CBA1125 | reverse complement strand
CGAGCTGTCGACGGGGGACGCAGTACACGGCGGTGTACGACGTCTCCGGCGTCGAGGAGCTCCGCCTCTACGAGCAGACACCGTACGCGGGCGACCAGCCGCTCGAGTTCGAGGCGTTCCGCTACCGCACCCCCGACGGCGAGGTGCTGACCGGCAGCGAGTTCCGCGCGCGCGGCGGCGAGGTCGAGCGGACGCCCGACGAGACGTGGGTCCGGTTCCCCGACGACGTCGCGGGCGGCAAGGTCGCCTTCTCGGCGGCGGGGTCGCCGCGGCGGTTCACCACCCTGACGTACGTCGAGGGGTCCTACGCGGTGACGCTCCCGCCCGGATTCAGCACCGACTTCCCGATCGTCGGACACGTCTCCCCGCGCGACTACGAGGTCGAGACGGTCGACGGTCGCGACCGGATCGTCTGGGAGGAGGTGACGAGCGGTGCGATCGTGGTGCAGTCGTACCGCGAGACCGACCTCCCCATCTTCGGAGGGATCCTCCTCCTCGGGATCGTCGCCGCCGTCGTCGGCACCGCCTACTTCCGCCGCCAGTTGGCGGATCTCCGCGAGAAGCGCCGGGAGATGGGGCTCGGCGTGTACGAGGACGACGAGGAGTGAATCTCCGCCCCGACGACTCCGGACTCCGGGGCCCTTTTCTACCGCCCGGCGCCTTGGGTCGGGTATGAACACCGCCATCGTCACCGTCGGGGACGAGCTACTCGTCGGGGACACCGAGAACACGAACGCGACGTGGATCTGCGCTCGGCTCGCGGACCGCGGGGTCGCCGTCCGGCGGGTGACCGTCGTCCCGGACGAGGTCGGCGAGATCGCCCGCGTCGTCAACGAGTATCACGCCGAGTACGACGCCGTGATCGTCACCGGCGGGCTCGGACCGACACACGACGACGTGACGATGGAGGCGGTCGCCGACGCGTTCGGCCGCGAACTGCGGCGACCGACCTGACGCGCGAGTCCGTCGAGCGGCGCCTGGCCGAGGTCCGCGAGCAGATCCCGGACCGCGAGCTCGACGTCGACGTCGCCGCCGAGGCCGCCGTCCCGGCGGGAAGCCGGCCCCTGTTGAACGAGGCGGGGCTCGCGCCGGGGTGCGTCCTCGAGGGCGTCTACGTCGTGCCGGGGATCCCGGAGGAGATGAAGGCGATGTTCGAGGCGATCGCCGACGAGTTCGCCGGCGATCGCCGGTCGCGGTTCCTCTACACGACCGAGCCCGAAGCCAACATCGTCTCCGCGCTCGCGGAGGCGATGGAGCGCTTCGACGTCGTCGTCGGCTGTTATCCCGACCGCGAGGCCGACCACAACCGGCTGAAGGTGACGGCGACCGACGACGAAGCGCTCGAAGACGCCGCCGCGTGGCTGCTCTCGGCCGTCGACGCGAGCGAGACGCCGGTGTCACGCGACTGGGACTGACCCGACTGGCGGGCTATCCCGGTCCGAGGTATCCCCACGCCTGCAGCCGGTCGCCGTCGCCCTCGATCCACCGCTCGCCGATGTCGTCGCGGTAGTACATGTTGGGCATCACGACCTCGTCGATCCGGTCGTACGCCTGCTCGCGTGCGGCTTGCATCGTGTCGCCTTTCCCGGTCACGACGATGGGCATCCCGTTGTCGCCGGCGACGCGCCACTGACCGTCGACGTGCTTCGCGTCTTCGAGGTGGACCCCTTCGCGGCTCTCCGTCTCGAAGACCACGGCCGCGTTCCGGGAGTTCTCGTCGTACGTCTTCTCGTCGTCGAACGGGAACGGCGGGAGGACGATCCGCACGCCGATCTGGTAGCCGTTGTGCACCGTTAGATCGGGGTCGTTGCCGTGGGCGAGATCGTAGAAGAACTCGGCGGTCGACGACTCGATCGACTCCTCTTGCAGCGCGATCGTCGGGTACCCGAACCGCGGCGTAAACTCCAACGGGTAGATGCCGTTCTCGTTGACGATGCAGTTGATGTCGATACTCCCGACGTAGCCTTCATTGGCGAGCCAGTCTTCCAGCTTTCCGAACGTCTCCTGGAACAATTTGTTCTGGCCTGCCCAGAACATCGATGTCCCCATCTCGCCGGTCTGTGGTCCGATGTTTCCCGGGAATAATTTCTTATGCTCAAAATTAAAATTTATCTGGTCAATGAACTCGTTACCGTTGAAGAACCCGCAGATGGCGACTTCGACGCCCTCGACTTTCCGCTGGAGCTGGAATCCCTTCATGCGGTGGCCCCACGCCTTCTTGTAGGCGCGCAGGACGTCCTCCACGTCGCTGCCGTCGTCCTCGTTGCCGACGTACAGGAGCCGCTTGACGTTCTGCACCTCCCCGAGCGGCTTGATCACGTACGGAGCGGGGTGCTCTCGAACGTGCTGGATCCCCGCGTCGAAGTCGTTGAAAATGTGATGCTCAACGGTGTTGACGCCGTGTTCTTCGAGGATCTCCATCGCATACCCCCGGTCCTCTTCGAGATGGTCGGTGTTCGGCGTCCCCCCGACGACGGCTTTCCCTTGCTCCCGGAGTTCTTGTGCGAGTTCGCCAGTGCCGATATCGGAGCCGACCCAAATATCGTCGAAGATGATCACGTCAGCCCAGTCGACGTCCGCCTCCCAGTCGTCGGTCTTGGGGACGAAGCCGTCGCCGATCTCCCGGTCGCTTTCGGCCTCGATGTAGTACTTCACGTCGTGGCCCTCGCGGTGGACCTGCCACGCGAGGTCGGTGATCAACGCGGCGTCGGCGGAGACGAACAGAAACCGTTTGGACTCCATGGCCTCGACCTCTCGGGGGAGAAACTTGAGTGTGTGCGTCGGTCGACTCGTGCCCACCCCGCCGGTGTGTGCGTCGGTCGCCTCCCGGCCGAGGTTTATACCGCTCCCGCCGTAGGGATCCGACATGGACGTTGCCCCGGACCTCGACGCCGTGGCCGGCGAGTCCGTCGTCGTGATCGGCGGCGGGTTCGGCGGCCTCTCGACAGCGTGTTACCTCGCCGACGCCGGCGCGGACGTCGTTCTCTTGGAGAAGAACGAGCAGCTCGGCGGACGCGCGAGCCGACTGGAGGCCGAGGGGTTCCGGTTCGACATGGGCCCGTCGTGGTACCTCATGCCGGACGTGTTCGAGCGGTTCTTCGGTCACTTCGGCCGCGAGCCGACCGAGTTCTACGAGCTGGAGCGGCTCGATCCCCACTACCGCGTGTTCTGGAAGGACGGCGACCGCGCGGACGTGCTTCCGGACCGCGAGCGCAACCGGGAGCTGTTCGAGGAGTACGAACCCGGCGCCGGCGCGGCGTTCGAGTCGTACCTCGAGGAGGCCGAACGCACCTACGAGGTCGGGATGGAGCACTTCGTGTACGAGGACCGCCCGCGGCTGCGCGACTACGTCGACCGCGACGTGCTCCGGTACTCGTGGGGACTCTCGCTTCTGAGCAACATGCAGAGCCACGTGGAGGAGTACTTCGATCACCCGAAGCTCCAGCAGCTGATGCAGTACACGCTGGTGTTCCTCGGCGGGTCGCCGTACAACACGCCGGCGCTGTACAACCTGATGAGCCACGTCGACTACAACATGGGCGTCTACTACCCCGAGGGGGGGATCGGGGCCGTCGTCGACGGGATCGTCGAACTCGGCGCCGACCTCGGCGTCGAGTACGTCACCGACGCCGAGGTGGCCGGTATCGAGGGTCGGTACGGCGCGTTCGCGGTCGACACCGCCGACGGCGACCGCTACCTCTCGGACCTGGTCGTCTCCGACGCCGACTACGCGCACACCGAACAGGAGCTGCTCCCGCGCCACAAGCGGCAGTACACCGAGGAGTACTGGGAGTCGCGCACCTACGCTCCCTCCGCGTTCCTGCTGTACCTCGGCGTCGAGGGGGACGTGCCCGAACTCGCACACCACACGCTGGTGTTGCCCACCGACTGGGACCGCCACTTCGCGCAGATATTCGACGACCCCGCGTGGCCCGACGACCCCGCCTACTACCTCTGTGTCCCCTCGGAGACCGACGACACGGTCGCGCCCGAGGGCCACAGCACCCTCTTCGCGCTTGTCCCCATCGCGCCCGGGCTGGAGGACACGCCCGCCCTGCGCGAGCAGTATCGGGACCGCGTGCTGGACGACGTCGCCGAGAACACCGGCACGGACCTGCGCGGCCGGATCGTCTTCGAGGAGACGTTCTGCGTCGACGACTTCGCCGACCGGTACAACAGCTACGCGGGGAGCGCGCTGGGGCTGGCGCACACCCTGCGACAGACCTCGCTGCTCCGGCCGCCGCACCGGTCCACGGCGGTCGACGGGCTCTACTTCACGGGGTCGACGACGACGCCCGGCATCGGCGTCCCGATGTGTCTCATCAGCGGACAGCTGACCGCGGAGTCGATGGCAGAGACGACGTGAGCAGAGCCGTGAGCGACAGCGACCGACCCCCGGCGGACGCCCGCGCCGACCACCGACCGGCAGACGAGGGACCGGACCACCGGTCGGCGACGGGACACCTCCGGTACCTGCTGGTGCTGTCGCGGCCGCGCTTCTGGCTGTACCTGGCCGGCCCCGTCGCCGTCGGCATCGCGTACGGGGCCGGCGACGTGAGCGATCTGTTCACGCCCGTCACGGTCGCGCTCGCGGTCTACTTCCTCGTGCCCGCGAACGTCTTCCTCTACGGCGTCAACGACGTCTTCGACGCCGACGTCGACGAGGAGAACCCGAAGAAAGAGGGGCGCGAGACGCGCTGGCGGGGGGATCCGGTCGTCGTGGTCACGGTGCTCGCCGCGGCCGCGGCGGGGGTCGGGCGTTCGGGGTCACGCCGCGGGTCGCGTGGCCGTACCTCGCCGGGTTCTTCCTGCTCGGGGCGGGCTACAGCGCACCGCCGACGCGGTTCAAGACGACGCCGTTCGCCGACTCGGCGTCGAACGGGCTCTACGCGCTGCCGGGGCCGCCGCGTACGCCGCGGTCGCCGGGACCCACCCCCCGCGGCGGCGCTCGCCGGCGCGTGGCTCTGGACGATGGGGATGCACACCTTCTCTGCGA
>NZ_WPCE01000018.1 GCF_009742825.1 Halorubrum sp. CBA1125 | reverse complement strand
CGCCGCCAGCGACTCCCTCGCGCGCGTTCGCGCCCGCTGGGCGCTCACCGGCGCGCCACCGCACGACAGATCGAACGTCTCGTCGCCTGTACTGAGCGAATCCTGTGCAGGCGTGTGAACCCTTCTATGACACCATGCCTCTCGGGAAACTAGTGCTTACGTCCGGTCCTGACGGGAGTATCCGATGATATCGGAAGGCCAATTCGGTCAGATCGGGGCTGGTCAATCGTCCGTTCGGGTTGGATCCCCCTCTCCGGGAGCGGCCGTTGCCTCGCCTCGTCTGTCCGTCCCTCAGTCACGTTCAGATCGTCCACGACGTCCGTCATATCCGGGTGATCGAGGTGTCTCCTGGCGCGATCGCTCAGCTCCGACTTCGACGACGCGTTCGCGATCTCGTCCCGGAGCTGCTGCCACTTCTCGTGGCGGACGACGACGCAGACGGGGATCTCGGCCACGTCGAGGTGCTGGGCGAACCAGATCCGATGGCGGCCGTTGTGCTGGAGGATCTCGCCGTCACGACCGATGTCGACCTGAATGTCGGCCATCCAGTCGAAGAGTGTGAGATCGTCCGTCTCGTAGAAGAACATCGACTCGTTCGCGACGGGCAGGAACCGTTCGACCGGTGAGTCGTACGACGGCTCGGCCGCCTCCTCGAAGGGGACGCCGTGTATCTCTCGAACGGAACGATAGCCGTTGTCCCGGATGCTGCGGTACACCGCGTCGAGGTCGTCGACCCACTCCCAGACCTCCTCGCCGGTGGCCAACCGCCACCGTCTGTTCCCGGCGGCGACCTCCTGGACGAGCGCCACGTCTTCCCACGCGTTCCCGTCGACGTATCTCGATTCGAGCGCCTCCCAGATCTCGTCGAACTTGTCGGCCAGTCGTGGCGGATCGACGTCCCAGTTGCCCGCTCGAACGGCACCGAACTTCCGGAAACAGAAGCGCGTCTCCCAGGGGGATTTCCGTCGGATTCTCGCGGGGTCAACGTATCGCAGTTCACGGGGGTCGGCCGCGGCGTCTATTCCCCGCTGATTTCGCCAGACGGTGTACTCGAACCACTGTCTATCGGTCAGGAGAGCCCGTTCGAGACCGAATAGGAGATATTCGAGGTGATATGAGGCCCACTGTCTCGCGGCCGGTAATAGGCGTTCGAATCCACCCTCACGGAAATGGTCCATCGCACGGAGGAGTACCATATACTCGTCCGTTCATCTATAACGTGTTAATTAGGTAGACATTTCTCCCGTCGACGCCGAGTAGGCGGATACTATCCGACGGACGATCGGCTTCCGTCGTGACCGGGGACCTCAGAAGCTCCGTTTGAACTGACCGAGGAACGCCTGGAGCCCGATCTCGTACCGCCACTCGACCGCGAGCAAGAACAGCCCGTAGATCACGACGCCGGTGAGAACCGTGGCGACGAACGAAACCCCCTCCCCGAAAGCCGCGGTGACGGTCCGCCGGACGGCGAGCGCACAGCCCCCCATGAGCAGACTCCCCGCGAGCGGAACCCCCACGACCGCGACGAGCGAGCGCAGGTCGTCGCCGATCAGCCGGAGCACCAACACCGTCGCGATCGGGATCCCGACCGTGCTCGTCAACAGGACCGAAAGCGACGTCCCGACGAGCCCGAACGCCTGCGTCAGCGGGTAGATCGTGATGACCATGAGAGACAGCCGGATCGCGTGGATCTTCGCGGTGTAGTCGGGTTTGCCGAGCGCTCTGAAAAGCGGTGACGCACAGGTTCGGACGGAGCGCAGGACACCGAACACCGCGAGGACCTGCATCGGCGCGACCATCGCCTCCCACCCGTCGCCGAGGAACGTCGGAACGAAGACGGGAGCGACGACGACGATCCCGATTCCCATCGGTACCGAAACGAGCGAGGAGAACTGGAGGACACGATGGAACCCCTCCTGGAGGGCGGCTTCGTCGTCCTGGATCTTCGAGTAGGCCGGCATCGAGACCCTCGAGATGGTGTGAGCGATCTCGGTCGCCGGCGCGTTCGACAGCCGATAGGCGACCTGGTACAGCCCGAGGCTTCCGGAACCGAGGAGGCGTCCGACGAAGATGTCGTCACCTTCGCTGTAGAAGAAGGAGATCGCCGACGAGCCGAATATCCACTTCCCGTAGTCTATCAGTTCCATGGCGCGCTCGCGGTCGAACCGCGGCCATGGGCGGTAGTCATGGACGAGGTACGAGACCACCAGCTGGACGAAGTTTCCGACGACCGCACCGGCGACGAGCGCCCACACGGTCGGATTGACGAGGGCGTACCCGATCGACACGACGAACCGCGTGAAGGAACCGCTGAACGACATGACGAACTCCTTGTGGAACTTCAGGTTCTTTTCGAAGTAGACAGTCCCCGGATTGTAGAGCGCCTGAAACACCGTCAGGAGGGCGATAACCCGCAGGATCGGCGTCGCACGCGGTTCGGAAAAGAAGGCCGCGATGAGGGGCGCGCTGAGGAACGCGATCCCGGCGATGGCCGCCCCGCGAAGGATCTGGAGCGTGAACACGGTGTCGAGATACGGATCGACGTTCTCCTCGTGTCGCTGGATGAGGGCCGTATCGAAGCCGAGCCGCGAGAACTGCTGGAGCGCGGTGAGCGTGAGCGTCGCGATCCCGTACAGCCCGAAGTCGGCCGGCGAGAGGATGCGGGCTAGTA
Source organism: Halorubrum sp. CBA1125 (assembly GCF_009742825.1). GTDB lineage: Archaea > Halobacteriota > Halobacteria > Halobacteriales > Haloferacaceae > Halorubrum. Next base: position 22,186 of record NZ_WPCE01000018.1, on the reverse strand, counting down.
CCACGAGCAACACGATCTGGAGGATCTGGCCGCTGGCGTTGGTGAACGCCGTCCAGAGTCCGCCGATCATCGTGCGTGACGTGAGACTTCCGGACGGGGAGAGGGTTCGTTTGAGAAGACGGAGGAGCCGTTTCATCGGCCGAAACGGTCGCGTTCGGACCTCGCTCGAACGGTTGCTGCGGAGCAGATCGCTACGGACACCGCCGAGACGAGAGACGACATCGGGGAAAGACAGCCTATCATATCGACACGTCTCATTGGGGTGACGACGTTTGCTTTAGTATGCTCTCCTTATCGGTCGGATCGAGCGGAGCACGTCGTGATCGTGGGTCGCGATCGTAACGGACCGGCACGGTGTACAAATTAGAACTGGTCCCGCGGCGCCGACTCAGTCGCCAGCCAGTGCGCGCCGATCAGGTCGGTCTCGATCTCCTGGTTAGTCAGCCCGTACAGTTCGTAGACGATCTCGTCGATTTGTCTCTCTGTTCGATCTTAGCATCGAATTCCTCGGCGCGCTCCTTCATCCGCAGGTAGTTCTCCAGGACATCGGCCACGTGGTCGACGGACGAGGATAAGAATCGGTCGGCAGTCACGAAACAGCCGCGGACGTTCTCACTATCGATCTACTTCCACTCAGACAGGTTCGTCACCGGTGGCAAATCCCTGGGATCAGGAATCCACGTGATCAACTCGTCAACGCGGTCCGCGATCTCGTAGGTGTCCATCGTGTCGTCTCCGTAGTACACGACCGGAATCGATCCACGCTTCTCGGGGTCAAGAAAATCCGAGTCGTGCGTCAACACCGTGTACCCTTGCTCACGAGCTGTCGCGGCGATAGTTTCGTCGTCGACACCCTCTTCGAGGACATCGTGAACGTGTTCAGCCGCGTATCCCTTCCCTCGAAGCGATTCAGCGACTCGCGGACTCGTGTTTTCGTCGACGAGAATCCGATACTCCATCCGGGGCTACGTGCGCTCTCGTTTGATCTCGGCGAGCGTCTTTGCACCATCGTCTCGGGCCTGCTGCTCGCGCTCAGCTCGCTCCCGCTCGGCCTCACGCATCTCATCCGGATGGCTGTGGTAGTACTGAAGGGCACCGTAGACGTCGGCGACGTCGAGGTCTAGCTGCTCGGCTACCTCCTCGACAGGGCGTCCTGCCTCCTCGACGAGCCCTTGGATCCGCCGGACCGTCACGCGTCGTCCCTCGATATGCGGCTCCGCGTGGAGATCCGTCACGATCCGGATGGATGACTGCGCCATACAGCCTCCAGTAGGAACCGACGGGATGTTAAAACATCGCCTCAACAAGAGTGATGGTTCAAACGCTATTGGTCGCTCCACTCGTCTTCGATCTGGTCAAGCCAATCCCGCGCCTCGTCGACGCGAGCGAGCGCTCTCCTCACCTCGACGATCTGTTCACTCTGGTCGGCTCGCTCGTTCCGGTCTTTTCGGCGGTCTGCACCCAGTTCCGGGTACGATTCAGCGTCGAGATCTGCGATCTCCCGTCGGCTTTTCCAGGCGTTGTCGAGCTGGAAGATCTCCAGCACCGTGTCGAACTCCTCGCCGGGAACCTGGTAGTGCCCGTCCGCGTCGTAGATCATCCCGAATCGTGGTCGGCCGTGGTCGTAGCCGTGTTCCTTCCGACGCTCGATCGCCCGCCATGACTTATCCGTCGCCGGCGCCGCCTGCGCTCGCCGCCAGCTCGTCGACATCGTCCAATCGCTCGGGAAGCGTAGCCGCTCCGGCTCACCGAGGCGGTTCGCAATCTTCTCGCGGTGCTCCTCAACGGAGGTCTCAACGCTCATGGCGGCGACACCTCTTCACGAAGTTGCCGACGCCACCCGCGTGTCTGTCCTCGGTGTGCTGGCAGATCGCGTCGTGAACCGCCTTCTCTCCGCACCGTATCTTCGAGATCCACTCGTTTTCGTCGAACCGCGTGTTCACCGAGTAGTACCGAACATCGCCGTCGACTTCCTCTCGCTTGTAGCCGCTCCAGCCGGCGGTGTCCTGCCAGAGGCGCAGCTCGCCATCGGCATTGAACAGCTCCGAGATCTTTAGCTCGCGGCGCTCTCTGACGGCCTCCACCGCGTTCCCGTCGGCGTCGAGATCAACGTCGATCTGCCGCTTGACGCTGCTCATGACGCCACCTCCTGACGTCACCTCCTGACGCGGCGCGAGAGCGTCGCTAAGTGTAAGAAAAAGGTGGAAAAGGATATGTATCCTATGGGCCGGCACGAATTTGAATCGTGGTTACGGCCACCCGAAGGCCGAAGGATACCAAGCTACCCCACCGGCCCGCACGAGAAAGAAGGCCGTTGGGTCTTTTAACGCTTCCGAAACCGTGGGATCACCGCTCGAAGTACCGGTCGCGGTGCGCCCGACAGCCGGGGTTGAACGCGGCGCCGCAGTGCGGGCAGGCGTCGTCGCCGTCGAGGTACGCGCGGGCCGTCAGCGTCTCGCCACAGACGCCACAGAGGACTGCCGGCTCGTCGAACCGGTCGCGCGGCCACGGGTCGGGCTCGTGGTCGGCGACGGCCAAGTGACACGCGAAACACGGGGCGTACGACTCACAGCAGCCGAACCGGAGCGCTACGACGTCGACCGGGGCGTCCCAGTGGGCACACCGCGTCTCGGGGTCGATGTCGACGCCCCGGAGCGGGACGTCGAACCTGTCGTCGGTGGCGGGCGCGTCGTGGTCCGCCGTTCGGGTGAACTCGGCGTGCGGTCGGCCGGATCCGGTTCGTCGTCGGTGGAGTTCGAGGTCATCGTCGGACGCGGTGGGAGTCAGTACGACGCGTACCCGTCCGTGTCGAGCCAGTTGTGCACGACGGCGATCGTGTCGTCGGCGTGGAGGCGTTTCGGTCCGACGCGCACGCGCCGATCCGACTCGTCGGCGAGCAGGGCCGCCTCCGCCGCGGTGAAGTCCCGGTGGTCGGAGAGCACGAACACCGGATCCGCGGGTGGATCAACGCCGACGAGCGGTTCGCCCGCCTCGTGGAGCTGGACGAGGGCGGGATCGGTCGCCGCCCGCCGCCCGTCGACGAGGCGGTCCAGGGTCACCGACAGTCCCATCCGACGGAGTTCGACGCCGGGCGAGACGTCCGCGGGCTCGTGGCCGATGGCGTCGTCCCGGGCGGCGAGCGCGTCTCGGACGCGCGCGGCGACGTTGCGCTCGTCGGGGTGGAGGTGCCGGAGTCGGTCCGCGTCGAAGGTGACGGTGAGCTCGTCGGCGACGACGAGGTGGACGCGGACCGCCTCGCGGATCCCGTGTGAGAGGAACACGCCGGTCGAGACGCACCGGCAGAGGAGGTCGAGCCGTCCCGCGCCGGGGATGTCCGACAGCGAGACGGCGTCCGGATCGGTGGGCACGTCGTGGCCGACGACGACGAACTGGCGCATACGCCAGCGTCGTTCCCGACTTCCATAAGCCGTCCGCCCCCGACGCTAAGGGGACGCCCGACGAAGGACCTCCATGAGCGTCACGGGAGTCTGTCAGATCTGCGAGGCGGCACCGGCGCGACACGGCTGTCCCCGCTGTGGTCGAGCCGTCTGCGTCGACCACTGGGCTGACTCGACGGGGGCCTGCACCGCGTGCGTCCGTGGGCGAGAGTGAGCGTGATCACGTCGGGAAGGCCGTGTCTATCGGGACGAGAGAGACGGGAACGGGGTCCGCGCGTCCGGGTCCAGAACCGTCATCGGTGTCGGTTCAGCCGTCGCTTGAGCCGCTTCGCCGCGTCGCCGGCGGCCGCGAAGTACGTCGCCTCGTCGTCGGGACGGCTCGACTCCTCGCCGGCGAAGATGATCCCCCGCGAGGAGTTGACGAGCCCGACGTCGACGCTGGCTCCGGGCACCGCCGCGAGGCCGTGCTCGACAGCCGCCTCGGCGTCGCCGCCCTGCGCACCGACGCCGGGGACGAGGAAGGGGATCTCCGGGACGATGTCGCGGACCTCGGCCAGCTCCGCCGGGGCGGTCGCGCCCACCACGAGCCCGACGTTGCCGTCGGCGTTCCAGCCGTCCGCCAGCGCCGCGACGCGCTCGTAGACGGGCTCGCCGGTGGCGAGTTCGAGGTCCTGGAGGTCGCTTCCACCCGGGTTCGAGGTGCGACACAGCACGAACACCCCCCTCTCGGTGCGGTCGAGGAACGGCTGGAGCGAGTCGCGACCGAGGTACGGGTTCACGGTGATGGCGTCGACGCCGATCCCGTCGTCGTCGAGCGCCTCGGCGTACTGCCGCGTGGTGTTGCCGATATCGGCGCGCTTGGCGTCGAGGAGGACGGGGACGTCCTTGCCGTGCGCGTACGCGACCGTCTCTGCTAACGCGTGCCACCCGTCGACATCCTCGTAGAACGCCGCGTTCGGCTTGTAACAGGCGGCGTGCTCGTGGGTCGCGTCGATAACGCGGCGGTTGAACGCCCACCGCGGGAGGTCGGCGTCCGCAAGGAACGCGGGAATCCGGTCCGGGTCGGGATCGAGACCGACCGAGACGACGCTGTCCGTCGTCTCGATCCGGTCCGCGAGCGTCTCGAAGAACTCCATACCCGCCCGCAGTTCGGCGGGCGCTAAACGTTTTGTCTTCGTGGTGGAGGACGCGCGCCGCCACGCACGGATCGCTCGTCCCGCCGCGGACCCGATCAGCCCGCCGTCGGACCGCTCACCCGGGGTCGACGATCCCCTGTGCCACCCGGTCGCGGTCGTCGCGGAGTCGGTCCGCGAGGTCGGTGATCTGCGCCAGCACGGGGTACTGCGGTCCGTCGAGCGAGCCGTAGAGATAGCGATAGAAGTCCGTGTCGTCCTCGCCAGTCGCGGGACTGTCGGCGGTCAACGGCGGGTTCCGGAGCGTCTGCTGCCGGTCGGCCGCCGCCGCGTCGCACTCGTCTTCGAGTTCGTCGAGGCGGTTCCAGACGTCTATCGAGGCGTCGGTCCGGTGGCGGCCGTCTATCCCCTCCAGGTGCGCGAGCAGCCGCCGCCGCTGCCTGTCGATCCTCGACAGACGTGACTCCGCGTCCGAGAGGGCGTCAAGCTCGGCGTCGATCCCGTCGGCCAGCGACTCGCGGGCGGCCGCGGCGTGGCGGCTCCGGTCGACGAGCGCGGTCTGGGCCGCCGCCGAGAGCGTCCGGTTCGTCGCCAGCGATGTCGCCGTATCGGTACCGAGCTCCGCAGAGAGGCTCTCTGCGACGGTTTCGTCGTATTCCTCCCCGTAGTGCGACAGCGACATCACCGTGTCGCGGTACGCCCGCAACACCCGCTGGAGGGTGACGTCGGTTCCGCTGCCGCTTTTGACCTGGTGGACGCTGGCGACCGGACCCTCGGTCGCCGTCGCGTCCGTCGGGGCGGGGTCGAACGCGGCGACCCGGTCGGCGAACCGCTCGAACGCGTCGCGCTCGTCGAGGACCCGCCGGCGCTCGCGCTCGCAGGCGGTCCGTGCGTCGCGGACGTACGCGAACGCGATCAGGGCCGCGATACCGGCCACGACGGCCGCGGTGGCAACGCCCGGCTCCGTCAGCAGATCGCCGAGCGTACAAGAGAGACTCGTGCACTCGGGCGCCGCGGGCTCCGCGCTGGGAACCCGGAACGCGGTGGTGGACCCTGTTCGAACGCTCATTACGTGTTGATAACACGGTACACCCACAAAGCGTTTGTGTCCGTCCGGGGTGCGAGCGACTACTCGCGGACGCCGTCGTCGGTGATCACGGTGTCGATCATGCCGACGGGCGTCGCGTCGTAGCTCGGATTCTCGATCTCGACGCCCTCGACCGGCTCGCGCATCACCTCGACGGCGTCGCGGAACTCGTTTTCGAACCGGAACTCCTCTATCGTCTTCGCGCCGGAGCCGACCGCGATCACGGGGACGCCGAGGTTCCGGGCGGTGACGACGATCGGGAAGGTCCCGATCCGGTTGTAGTAGGTGCCGCCGGTGATGCAGGTGATCCCGAGGACGACGCGGTCGCAGTCGCGGAGGGCGTACCCCATCGCGCTGTCGACGACCATCCGGGTCTCCACGCGCGACATCCCGGCGAGCACGCGGGCCGTCTTCCGCCCGAGAGTGCGCGGACGCGCCTCCGTGACGTACACCGTGAGGTGGGCGCCGTCGCGCGCGGCGTTCTCGATCGACTCCAGGACGGTCGTCGAGTAGTCGTGGACGAGCAGGGTGTCGCCGTCCTCGATGCGTTCGGCCGCGTTGGCGGCCGCCTCGCCCTTCGCGGTCTCGATGTCGTCGACGACGCGGGCTATCACGTCCTCTAAGAGCTGCTTGGCCCCCTCGACGCTCGTCGTCTCGCCGACGACGGAACGCTCGACGTCTCGCATCGCGTTGTGGAGCGCGGCGTGCGAGGGGTTCGAGCGTCGTAACACGCCGGCGTTGTGTTCGAGGTCGCGCTCGAACTCGTCGACGGCCACGTACTCCCGGTCGAGAAGCTCCGCGAGCGACCGCGTCGCCTTCACGGCTACCGCCGACGTGCTGTGGGTCTGCATCGCCCGGATCTCGGCGACGGTCTCGTCGATCATGGTCGAACGGAAGGGGGCCCAATTAAAAGGGATTCCGGGGATACGACGGCGGTGGGCGGGTGACGGGGCGGGCGAGGGGACACCCGGTTCCGGTCACTCCGAGGTTCGCATCGGCTGTCGCTCCCCGTAGGTGAGCGTGCGCCAGACCCACTCGACGGGGCCGAACCGGTAGCGGCGCAGCCAGAGCACCGAGAGGACGACCTGCACCGCCCAGATCGCGACGACGATCCCGTACTGCTCGACGCGGCTCACGGAGCCGAAAAGCCCCAGCCCGTGGCCGTAGAAGATGGTGGTCGCGATCACGGTCTGGAGGAGGTAGTTCGTGAACGCGGTCCGACCGACCGCCGCGAACGCGCGCGTCACGGGCCCGTCCGGCCGTCGACGCGCGTACAGCGTGACGATCCCGAGGTAGCCGCCGGCGACGAGCAGGCTCCCCCAGTAGTTGAACTGCCGCCAGAACAGCGCGGCGTCGGCGCTCCAGTCGTTGGCCTCGATGTAGGCCACGCCGGCGACCACGATCGCGACGCCGACGACGCCGCCCGCGACGAGCCAGCGGTACACCCGCGTGGATCGCTCGCCGGTCAGCACGCCCCACCGATACAGCGCCATCCCGAGCAGCATGACGCCGCCGACCCGCCAGAACGTCGAGCCGATGAAGCCGGTCGTCTGCCGCTGGAACGAAGAGGGGATCCGGTGGTCCATCTGTGCGAGCCAGCCGCCGCGGTAGGTCGCGACCTCCTGTCGGAGCGCGGCCTCCGCGGGCGCCCACTGGCCCGCGATCGCCTCGCCGCCGACCGTGACCGCGACGGATAGCTCCAGCGCGGGGACGAAACACAGGAAGATCCCGCCGAGGACGGCCAGCCGCTTCGCCTCCATGTCCCGCACGTGGATCAGGAACAGCCCGCAGAGCCCGTAGGCGACCAAGATGTCGCCGTACCACAGGAGGTACGCGTGCAACAGCCCGATCGCGATGAGCACCGCGGTCCGTCGGTAGTGGAGCCGAACCGCCGGCTGGCCCTTCCCGCGTTTGCTCTCGACGAACAGCAGGACGCCGGCGCCGAACAGCGCCGAGAACAGCGTGATGAACTTCGACTGGGCGAACACGTGTCCGAGGAACCACGTCCAGTAGTTCGCGCCGGTGAAATCCCCGTACACGGTGGGGTTCAGGAGCGTCGCCTCCGGCATCGCGAACACCCAGACGTTGATGACGAGGATGCCGAGCAGGGCGAACCCCCGGAGCGCGTCGAGGCTGACGATGCGTTCGGAGGGCGGCGTCGGGCCGGCGTCGTGTGTCACGGGTCGTCTCTCGAAACGGGACGCACGACCGAATAGGTTCGGATGACGCTGTTGAAATTGTTACCAAATGGCTCGGTTGGTCTGATTGCGGTCAAGACAGATGACCGAAGTACCAGTCGTCGTCGTACTGAACGAGTAACACGACGCTATCGTCGCGTGCCGAGAGTCGTTCGCGGAGATCGCTGAACGGCTCCGAATACGGTCGACACTCGGCGTACGTGCCGTCGATCGCCTGGTCCACGATGTCCCGCTGTTGGGTCGTAAGGGAGTCGAGAACGACGCCGCGGTTGTCGCCGATATACGCTTTGAACCCGTCCGGTGACGTAGCGACGCGTTCAGTCGAGACGGTCGTGCTCGTGATTACGACCGTCCGTTGCTCCTCGAAGGTCAATCGTAACAGCGTCTCGTCCCATTCCAGATACTGTGTGGTCCCATCCGGGACGAACACGGACTGGTCCCGCATCTCGGCCTGTTCGTATGCAAAGGTGACCGAGAACGACGTGTAATGTGGTGCGTGAAGGAGCCCCGGATTCCCTATCGCACTGCGGAGCGACTCGCGATCGTGAGCAGGTAATTCCGTAAACGAACGGGCTGTCACGCCGTCCGAGAGCGCGGATTCATCGACGTCGATCTCGGCCGAGTATTCGTAACCGGTCGTCTGTGTTCCGTCGTGATCGGTCGTTTCGATACGGTAGTAGCGCGCTTCAGGTCCTGTGACGACGAAGTCCGTCCGGGGATCCGGATCGTAGTATGCCCGGGAGGTGGATTCTCCAGTATCCGCATCGAGTGCGTCGGTAACGGCGACTTGCGTGGCGTGAGACAACCCGTCGAGCGGCGTGCTAAACTCGTTGGAGATACCGGTCGCCGTTGCCGTATCCAGTGAAACGGTTCCCTCGTTCGAGTTCGAACAGGAGTCCGACCGTGAGAACCGCGTGAGACACCCAGCGGCGGTTGTAATGCCGATACCTCCGATCACCTGAAGCGCTCGCCGCCGAGTGGTATCGTTTGGAGGGCAGTTCATATCGAACGGTTGGCCGCTCCAGTGATATATACCGGGATGAACGTCCCCTCGATCCGTTCGTTACTGGTGTTCAATTCAGGCGAGTGAACTACCGATCTGCGGTGCGGTGGCGTCGTCGCCCGCGGAGCCGCCGACGAGACTGGAGGAAGCGAACGACGTGAGCGACTTCGTCCTCGTGTGGACGAATGGGCATTACGGCAGCGTCTGACGGTTGAGTTTTCCGTCAATAAAGACCTGTACGTCCTGAGTGACCGTGATCTGATGATCGACGAACTGAAATGTCACTTGGCAGTCGCCCGCTGTGTCCTGTTCGGCCAATTTGATCAATATTTCTGGATCGATGTAGTCGTGAAGCGGGGGCATTTCTGTCATCTCAACCCCGTCAACCGCGGCAACGGCTTCGACGACTTTGGTAACGGGATCTGAACTACCCATTCTCAGTCACCTCCCCGATAACGACACACTCCTCACGCAATCTTCCCGGATGGTCGTCAGTCGACTCGGTCATCTTGCTAATCACAAGTGCTGGCTCATCGAAGTGAGAGCCCCGCCGAACAGAGAACGGCTCACTCTCCCAGTGTATGTATCCCGCCTCAGCGAGTTTGGGAAGGTGATGATGACGCAACTGAAGGGATAAATTCCCGGACTCAGTTGAGCGATCCGGTGCTCGTGCGGCATCAGGCAACGGGAGTCGCTCCCCTTCTGGTTCCTTCATCAACGAGAAGATGATCATCCGACGTGGTTGGGAGGCAAGTGCCTCATACAACTGATCCCATGATTCAGTTGTGTTATCGTTCGTTTTTCTCCCGGTAGTCATCCCGTAGATGGCTCTTCGCCAACCGCATAAAAGATAGTGATGAATCGCCGAGGTTTTTCGTGGGTGAGCGGTCCGTTTCGGACGTTCACCGTCAGTCTCCACCTCTATCGGTGACGTACTGCAGACGCGCAGAGGGTGTCATAGAATGCTTCTCCCGTCGAGTTATTTCATCGGGAAACAGAGGTATCAGCTATCAGATCATGTGTGGGTGTGTGGCACCGCTACCGATAGGATTCTATTCCGAATTTGAGTGTGCATTATGAATGAACCTGTCACGGCGTGTTCAGTTCAGTATCTATGAATCCCTCCTGATTATGCTCGGATTCGCTATTGCCGCTCAGGTATCGTCACCAGACCCCTACACTCAGGTGATAGCGACGCTACTAATCCTCGTGGTGACACTCCCACTCTCGTATTGGTTGGCCTACAGACGGACCTAACCGATACGCGCATCTTCTGTACTGAGCGACTCCTGTGCAGGTGTGTGAACTCTTCTATGACGCCCTGTACGCGCTGTGTGTTCAGCAGGGTCGTCAGCCCGTCATCGGGGGAGAGTCCCAACAGCGCAAGCGACGAGAAACAGCGTTTCTCGTTCCACCAGAACGCCCTGCGTTCTGGAGACACCAACGAACAGCCCAGAACGAACGGCGTCAGTCCGATCGCGGGTCGCGATAGCTGATGACGGCGACGTCGTCGATGAACAGGACGCCCTTCATGAAGTCGAGCTTGGTCAGGCTGTGCCGGTAGAGGTTATGTCGCCCGAGATAGTTCACCGGCACCACCAGACAGCCGAACTCGATCTTCGGCCGGCCGTCCTTCTGGGTGCGGTACCCCTTCTGGAACTTGAGCAGGTCGTCGCTGACGTTCTTCCGCTCGCTCTTCTCGACCTCGACGGCGATGCGGGTGTGGGCGTCGTAGAGGTCGACGCTGTAATTAAACCCCAGATGCGACCAGAGCTTACAGTTCGGATTGTAGCCGCCGGCGCGTCCCCTTCGTACTCGTACTGGGGGAGACCGTCGGCGATCGCGGCATCGAACGCGTCGATCTCGGTGTGTTTCGTCGAACCGTCGAAGACGCTGGCCGGGACGGCCTCGACGGCCGCCCGAATCGACGCCAATGCGTCATCAGGGAACGTCTCGGACGAGGTTTGGGTGCGGCGCGCGCTCAGTGTGGTGACCTCCTCGACGACGACCATACTGGCTCTCGACGAGCGGAGGTCGGATAAATCCCGTCGCGACAAACGGTCGGGGCTACCGGAGCGCTCGTCGGGCGGGCGACGATGACCGTCGTTCAGTCGAGTCGCACCGCCTCGCCGCGCTCGGAGGACCGGTAGATCGCGTCGATAACGCGCTGTACACGGAGCGCCTCGTCGATCGTGTTGATCGCCGGGGGCTCGCCGGCGGCGACCGCCTCAAGGAAGGCCGCCTGCTCGGCGGCGTGGCTGTCGCCCTCCCGCGTTTCGACGGACGTGTCCGAGAGGTGGTGACCGCCGCCGACCCCGGCCTCGTGGATCGTGAGGGCGTCGCTGCCGCGGTCGAAGGTCGCCCCCGCCTCGGTGCCGCGGACCACGAACTCGTCGGTCGTCGGGCGGTTCGTCGCCCACGCGACTTCCAGGGAGACCGTGTTGCCGTCGGCGTCGCGGATGAACGCCGACGCGGAGTCCTCGACGTCGAAGCCGTCGCCTCCGTTGTCGTCGCCCCACATGTGGACGAACGCGTAGTCGTCGCGGCCGCCGAACTCGGAGCGCGTCTCGCCGGAGACCTCGACGATCTCGGGGTGGTCGAGGAAGTAGAGCGCGAGGTCGATGGCGTGGACGCCGATGTCGATGAGCGCGCCGCCGCCGGCGACCTCGTTCGAGGTGAACCACGATCCGCGACCGGGGACGCCGCGCCGGCGGACGTAGTTCGCCTCCACGTGGGTCGTCTCGCCGAACCGTCCCTCGTCCTGGTAGTGTTTGATCACCTGCACCGGCTCCGCGAACCGGTTGTTGAACCCGACCATGCAGAACCCCTCGGCCTCGCGGGCGGCCTCGACGATCCGCTCCGCGCTCTCGAGGGTGTGCGCGAGCGGCTTCTCCAAGAGCACGTCGAGGCCGGCGTCGAGCGCCGAGAGCGCGTACTCCTCGTGGAATCGGTTCGGCGTCGTGATCAGGACCGCGTCGCACGTCTCGTAGAGGTCCTCCTCGTCCTCGTAGGTGGGCACATCGAACTCCTCGTGGAACCGCGCTCGCGCGTCGGCGTCGATGTCCATCCCGCCGACGAGAGTCTCCTCCCGATCGACGAGCTTCCCGGCGTGGTGGGTGCCGATGCCGCCGAGACCGACGATCCCGACGGCGACGTCGTTCGCGTTTGGCATGTGTCGCGGTTCACAACGGATGTTGTTAAGGTTCACGTTCCGATCGGTCACGGCGTCGGGCGGTTCCGACGTCGGAGCGGTGACTCTACGACGTCTGTCACTCCGCGACCTGTGACGTCTGTCACTCCGCGACGTTCGTCTCGCGCACCCGAACGCCCTTGCGCGCGAGGTGGCGCATCTGTCGCTGGGCGAACTCCTCCTCGCTCGATCCGCGGGTCGCGAGCACGTAGACGAGTGCGGAGCCGGAGGGCCGCATCGTCCGTCCGGCGCGCTGTGAGCCCTGTCGGCGGGAGCCGCCGAGGCCGCTCGCGACGATCGCCAGCTCGGCGTTCGGGAGGTCGATGCCCTCGTCGCCGACGCGGGAGACGACGAGGACGGCGAGGTCGTCGCCGTCGGAGTCGGTCCGGAACCGTCGGAACAGCTCCCGGCGTTCGTGGTGGGGGGTCTCGCCGCTGACGAACGGGACGTCCAGCGCGTCGGCGATCGCCTCGCCCTGGTCGAGGTACTCGACGAAGACGAGCGCCTTCTTGTCGCGGTGGGCGGCGAGCAGGTACCGGATCTCCTCGATCTTCGCGGGGTTCTCGGCGGCGACCCGGCGGCGCTCGCGGCCGTCGGCAGCGGCGTACTCGCTCTGCGCCAACTCGTCGCGCCAGGGGACGTACCGGATCTCCACTTCCGGCTCCTGGACGAAGCCCGCCTCGAAGAGGGCGTCCCAGTCCGCGCCGATAGGTTGCCCGATCAGGGTGTAGATCTCCTCTTCGCTGCCGGTCTCGCTGACGGGGGTCGCCGAGAGCCCGAGCCGGTGTTTGCTCTGGAGCTCGGCCGACCGCGAGAACACCGGCGCCGTGATGTGGTGTGCCTCGTCGAAACAGATCAGCCCCCACTTTCGGGAGTCGAACAGGCTCCGGTGGCGGTCCATCCCGGCGATCTGGTAGGTCGCGATCGTGACCGGCCGTATCTCCTTCGTCCCGCCGTGGTACACGCCGACGTCGGCGGGGTCGATCGTCGAGTGGTCGAGCAGCTCCGTGCGCCACTGGTCGGCCAGTTCGCGAGAGGGGACGAGGATGAGGGTCTCGCCGCCGACGGCCGCGATCGTCGCGATAGCGGCGACGGTCTTGCCGGACCCCGGCGGGCCGACGTACACGCCTGACTTGCGTTCGAGGAACGTCTCGACCCACGTCTCTTGATAGTCCCTGAGGTCGGTCGTGAGCGCGACGTCGACGGGGTCGCCGGTCTCCAGGTCGCGGTCGTCCTCGACCGGGTAGCTGGCGTCGTAGAGTGCGCGCTTCACCGCGGCGACGGCGTCCGCGTTCACCCACGCCTCCGTCTCCGAGATGGGCGCGCGGAGGTGGTCCTCGTCGAGGTGCTGGTCGGCGACGTTGCCCATCAGGTTCTCGTTCGCGGCCGCCAGCACGACGTAGCCGTCCTCGTGAGTGTACAGTCTGAAGCGGTGCGCGCGGCGCCACTGGTCGCGGATCCAGTCTTCGAGGTGCTCGTAGCGTCTGGGGAGGACCGACCGGAGGCTCGCGATCAGGGCGTCGGCGTCGTCGAACGGCGCGGCCCAGACGTCCTCCTGACGGATCCGATAGAGGTACCCGCGGGTGCCGGGCTCCGTGCCCGTGGTGTCGACGAGGTGCGCGAACTGCGAGAGCCCCGCCCGGGTGTACTGGGTCGGCCGGTCGACGACGATCTCGCGGCGCTTCGGGAAGACGACGACGCGTTCGCGGGTCGCCAGCGCGCCCCAGTCGCTCGGGTAGAAGACGACCGGGTCGGTCTCGACGTCGAGCCGGTCGACGTCGCCACGGTCGACGAGTGCGGCCAGCGCATCGCGGGCGGCCGCCTGCGTGGTCCCGAGCCGCCGCGCGACCTCGCTCGCGGTCGCGACGGGACGCTCCTCGGCTTCGAGCGCCTCGTGGAATCGTTCGAGCGAGAGGTCGTCTGCCGCCGCTCCTGGCGATCCGGTGTCGTCTGCCATCGGCACCGCTTCGGCCGGCACGCAGAAAGGAGTAGCGTCCCGGGACGACCACCGCGGCTGGCCGCCCTGGCGAACGGGGGCATCGCCGCCCGTTACCGTCCCGGCGACCGACCGCTACACCGACGGGAAGTGATCGCCTCCTTCGAGCGGAAGCGGCAGCCGCAGGCGGAACACCGGACGAACGGGTCGCCGGGGGCGGTCGTCAGGCGGTGCTCGCCGACCGCGAAGGGACGGCTCACGTCGCGCGGCCGTATCTGGTCCGGGATCGGCGTGGTCGCCGACTCGCTGAGGGCGGCGCGCACGGAGATGGTGTCGACGTCGACCGCGTCCCACCGGGGAGCGCTGAGGGCCGCCTCGCGGTCGGCGACCTCGGTCCAGCCGGTGACGACGACCGGCGACTCCGTCTCCGTGTCGCTCACGACGACGACGAAGCGGATCCCCGCCTCGACGAGCGCGAACCGCCAGCCGTCGGTGCGGTTCCAACGGAGCTGCCCGCGACGGATCGCGTCGCTCACGGTGCGCGTCGAGACGTACCGCCCCGGCTGTTGGAGTCGGTCACGGAAGTGGTCAGTAAGCGCGTACAGCCCGGGATCGCGAACCGGCGGGTCCGTCGCGGTTCGCCTCGTGGGGGGCCGGTCCGACGACCGGTCGGCCGTCCCCGGTTCTCGGATCCGCGGTTCGACGGAAGGGACGCCGCGGTCGGCGGGTCGGCGACGCGGTGTCGCCGGAGTGGTCGTCGTCGCGGTCCGACGCTCCGTCGATCCGGGCTCGGACGCCTCGTCGGCTCCCGGCCCGCCCTGTCGGGATGCCACTGAGTATCGGTATAGAGCGCGATCTTAAGTGTGTTACGCCGGCACAGGACGGCGACCTCTCGCTCGCGAGCGCTCACTCGTGGCCGGAGACGCGGACCGGCTCGTAGGGCTCCTCGAGCCACTCGACGTCGGACGCCGAGAGGTCGACGTCGAGCGCCTCGACAGCGTCTTCGAGGTGTTCGACGCTGGAGGTGCCGACGATCGGCGCGTCGACGACGTCCTTCCCGGCGACCCAGCGGAGCGCGATCTGGGCCATCTTCACGCCCTTCTCGTCGGCCAGCTCCTGGACTCGGCGGTTGATCGCCTCGCCGCCGCCCTCCCGGTAGGGGCGGCCGAGTTCGGTCTCGTGTTCCCCGCGGGTCGTGGCGTCGTCCCGCTCGTAGGGGCGCGTCAGGTATCCCGCACCGAGGGGACTCCAGGGAATCAGTCCGACGTCTTCTCGCGCGCACAGCGGGAGCATCTCGCGCTCCTCTTCGCGGTACGCGAGGTTGTAGAGGTTCTGCATGGTGACGAAGCGCTCATAGCCCTCGCGTTCGCTCACGTGGAGCGCGTCCGCGAACTGGTGAGCCCACATCGAGGAGGCGCCGACGTACCGCACCTGCCCGCGACGGACCGCGTCGTCCAGGGTACTCAGCGTCTCTTCGATCGGCGTGTCGTAATCCCATCGATGGATCTGGTAGAGGTCGACCGTGTCCATCCCGAGGCGGTCGAGGCTGTTCGACAGCTCCTGTTCGATCGCCTTCCGCGAGAGACCGGACACGTTGGGATTCGACTCGTCCATCTCGCCGTACACCTTCGTGGCGACGACGAACCGATCCCGGTCGTACTCCCCGAGGGCGTCACCGAGGATGGTCTCGCTCTCGCCGTTCGAGTAGACGTTCGCGGTGTCGAAGAACGTGATTCCGAGTTCGATCGCGCGCTCGATCAGTTCGCGTCCCTCCTCCGCGTCGAGCATCCAGTCGTGGCCGCTCCCGACGCTCATACAGCCGAGCGCGAGCCGGCTCACGGTCGCGCCCGTGCCGCCGAGCGTGGTGTACTCCATACGGATCGACCGCGGGGGCGGCGTATAAATCCGGTTCGTCGCCGGGGCGCTCGTCCCCGTCCGCGGAACCGCCCCGCCTCGCACCTCCCCAGCCTCGGCGCCGACGCCGGCGCGGAACCGCACCACCCCGCGCCGGCGTCGACACCTCCCTCGCGCTCGGCGTCGCGGGCGCAGTCGCCCGCTCGCCGGAGCGCGCCCGCCTCGAATGTGTCGGTCTCGAATGTGTCGGTCTCGAATGTGTCGGCCCCCGATTGTGTCGGCCGTCTCAGAGTTCCGGTGGTCCGTCGCGGCCGATCACGATCTCCTGGCCCTCGACATCCTCGAGGGCAGCGACGCGCCCGCCGATCTCGACGCGGGAGTCGTCGGTCTCGACCACGAGCGAGGCCACCTCCTCGGTGTCCTCGAACGTGACGTCGACGACTCGACCCCGGACGGTCACCGCTTCGCCGGTCTCGATGTCGCGCCCCTCGACCGCGGCGTAGAACTCGTCGCCGTCGAACTCACGGAGGTCCTTGACTGCGCGTCGGATCGACGCGTAACGCCGGGGAAACGGTCGCTCGGCGCCGTCCGTCGCGAGCGTCTCCGCGGTGGTCCACAGCACGGTTCCGAAGAATCCGGAGACGAGGAACCCGAGCGCGGAGCGGTTGAAGATGACACCGTATCGCTCGCGGTCGTCGCGGAGCGCGTCCTGGGTGGCGTACACGGAGTACTCTCCGTCGCCGACCGCGAGGATCGGGGTGGTGATTCCGCGGCGCGCGCGGGCGATCGTCGCCACCTCCTCGTAGTCGAACTCCGTCGGCGCGGGCGCGCGTGCTGCCGGCGTGACGAGCAGTTCCACGCTCACGCCCGCGGCCACCTGCTCGGCGAGGTCGTCGCGGAACCGTCGCAGGAGGTTCGGCGTGAGCGAGAGGGCCAGCTCGTACTCCGCGCCGGTGATGACCTCCTCGAGGTAGCGGATGATCGTCGACCGGGACTTCACGAGCGACACCGCCTCGGTCTCGCGGGTCGGGGCGGTGTACCGGGCCTCCAGCTCGTCGACCATCGCCGCGAACGACGACCGGAGGCCACCGAAGGCGTCCTCGGGGTCGACGGCGACGATCTTCATCGGCCGCGACTCGCGGAGCTCGACGAGCCCGCGGTCCGAGAGGCTCCGTACCGTGTCGTACACCCGGGGTTGCGGGATGTCCGTCCGGTCGGCGATGTCGCTCGCGGTCAGTTCTCCGTGCTCTAACACCGCAAGGTACGCGTCGATCTCGTACTCGCCGAGGTTGAACTGGTCCCCGACGCGATCGAGCGTGCTGCGGAGATCGTCGGCCATACAGGCGGTAGTGTATCCCCTGATATAGGTTTTTACTATGACTCGAGTTGCACGTGGTTATAGAGACGACTCCCTCGCGGTCGTGCCGAGACGGTACCGGTCGTGCCGAGACGGTACCGGTCGTGCCGAGACGGGGCCGATCGCTCGGCCGATCAGATGTCGTTCGAAACCTCACATGTACATCCGGTCGTAGGTCCCGTCCGGTTCGCGCTCGTCGATGCGTTCGGCGAGGTCCTCGTAGTGGCGGCGGATCTCGGCCGCGAACGACGCGAGCGGCTCCGAGTCGACTCCGAGGTCGTAGGTCGACTCGACCGTGTCCACCAGCCGCACCGCGGCCTCGACGTCCGGCGCCTGCGCGTGGACCGGCGTGACGAACACGCCGACGCCGAGCGGCGAGTCGATCCCCCGTTCGAGCAGCGAGGCGTTGGTGCCGTCGAGGAATCCGGCCTCCATCGGCGGAACGCTCCCGTCGTCGAGTCGGGCCGCCCGGTAGTCGTCGGTGGCGACGTAGAACGTCTGGTGCGCGTCGGGACCGTGCGGGACCGGCACCCCGGCCAGCACCGCGATCTCCGAGACGGCGACCGCGTCGGTCCAGTCGAGGATCGCCGCGGCGAGCCGATCGCCGAGGACGGGCGGGACGAACTGCTCCGCGACGAGCACGGTGACGTCGACGTCGGCGCCCCCGTACAGCCGGATCGGGTGTCGCGGAATTCCCTTCTCGAACGGCGTGATCGACGGGATTCCGTTGGTTCGGACGTGGCCGCGCGCCTCCAGGCCGAGGTTGTCGACCAGGTAGTCCACGGCGGTCAGCCCGGCGAGTCCGAACGAGGAGAACCCGGCGATGAGTGTCTTGCTCGGCTCGGAGTCGTGCGTGACACTGAACGTCGGCTCGGGAGACGTTGGATCTGCCATGCCGGCCGTTCGACCGACGGCGTTTTAGTTACTGGGTTGCCCCGTGCTGCGGACGCGGGAACCGTCCCGGGGAGAAACGCTTTTTCGGATGGGCGTCGCCGGATCCGGCATGGCACCGCCCGCAGGTCTCGGCCGAATCACGCACGCGCTCTCGTCGGCCGAGCCGGTTCTGTCCCCGGTCGCGACAGTGCCGTCGCCGGTCAGGAGGGTGCTGTCGCTCGTCACGGAGGCGTTCTCGTCGTTCGCGTCGGTACCCGGCGCCGGGGCGATCCTCGTCGTCGTGGCGGTCGGCGTCGGTATGCTCGTCGCGAAGTTCCTCGCGCGGCTCGTCGCCCGTCCGGTGGCGCGACGCGTCGCCAGACAGAGCGTCGCGCAGACGATCATCCGCGGGATACGCGCCGGGACCGTCGTGGTGGCGTTCTTCGTCGGCCTCCGGCTCGCCGGGTTCCCATTCTCGGACCTGCTCGTCGGGACCGCCGTCTTCTCGGCGGTTATCGGTATCATCCTCGCGCCGATCGTCGGCAACTTCATCAACGGGGTGTTCGTCCTCGCCGACCAGCCGTTCGAGATCGGCGACATGATCCAGCTCGACGACGGCACTATCGGGTTCGTCGAGGACATCACGATCCGCTACACGAAGATATTCACCCTCGACAACACGTTCCTCGTCGTGCCGAACGGGACCGTCAGGGAGCGCGACGTGACGAACTTCTCGGCCGAGGACGAGCGAACGCGGCGGAGCATCGACGTCCTCGTCACCTACGAGAGCGACATCCCGGAGGCGAGACGGCGCATCGAGCGCGCCGCCCGGGACTGCGAGGCGGTGATCGACGGCGGACCGGACATCCGCGTCGGCGTCGCGCGCTACACTGCGAGCCCCGACTGCCGGCTCCACGAGTTCGGCGACGACGGCGTCCTGCTGCGGCTCCGATACTGGGTGAAGAAGCCGTACAAGCTCGGAAAGGTCCAGTCCGACGTCAACACGCGGATCCGCGAGCGGCTCGCGGACACCGACGTCGAGATGGCGTACCCGCACCGCCACCTCGTCTTCGACGAGACCTCGGGGGTCGCGCAGGTGAGTGGACCCGGTGACCGAATCGACGGCGACGGTGCGAACGCGAACCTCGAGTCGTCGGTCGGCGAGGACGACCCGTCTGCCGCAGACGGTGACGGCTCGGACGACGGTGGGACAGATCGGCCGTCGGCGACGCCGGAATCGGAAGGCTGATTGGGTGCGCAGGCCTCCGATCGCCGAGTGAGCGACGAGCCCTCCGACGAGTACGACGAGCCCTCCGACGACCGCGACGGACCCTCCGACGACCGCGACGGACCCTCCGCCGACGAGTACGACGAGCCCTCCGACGACCGAGTCGACGCCGGCTCTATCACCGAGGGGAGCCTGCTCCGGCCGCTGTTCCGGCTCGCGTGGCCGATCGTCGTCATTCAGCTGTTGCAGGTGACGTACAACGTCGTCGACACGCTGTACCTCGGGCGGCTGTCCGCGGAGGCGGTCGGCGCCGTCAGCCTCGCGTTCCCCCTCATCTTCCTGCTCATCGCCGTCGCCGGCGGGTTCACCACCGCGGGGGCGATCCTCGTCGCCCAGTACACGGGCGCCGACGGCGACCGATCCGCCGGGCTCGTCGCCGGCCAGACCATCCTCACCGTCACCGTGCTCTCCGTGCTTATCGGGATCGGTGGATTCCTGTACACGCGGCCCGCGCTCGGCGTGTTGCCGAGCGACCCCGACACGGCGGCGACGGTCGTGCCGCTGGCGGCCGACTACATGGAGGTCATCTTCGCCGGCGTCCCCCTGATGTTCGGGTTCTTCGTCTTCTCGGCGCTGATGCGCGGGTACGGCGACGCCCGGACGCCGATGGCGGTGATGGCCGTCTCGGTGTTCCTGAATGTCCTCCTCGACCCGTTCTTCATCTTCGGGTTCGCCGGCAACCCGCTCGTCGACTGGCTCGCCGCGGTTCCGGTCGTCGCCGGACTCGATCCCGTCGGGCTGGAGGCCGCGCTGTTCGCGGCCACCGGCTTCGCCGGCCTCGGGATCGAGGGCGCGGCGCTCGCGACGATCCTCTCCCGCGGACTCGCGACGGCCGTCGGCGTCTGGGTGCTGTTCGGGACCGAACTCGGTCCCGCGGTGACGCTCGCGCACCTCCGGCCGGACCCCGCATTCATCGGCGACATCTTCCGTCTCGGACTCCCGGCCAGCGTCGAGCAGACGACCAGCGCGCTGGCGATGATAACGCTCACCGCGATAGTCGTCACCTTCTCGCCGCCGGTCGTCGCCGCCTACGGGCTGGGCAACCGGCTCATCTCGCTCGTGTTCCTCCCCGCGATGGGGCTCGGTCGCGCCATCGACACCATGGTCGGGCAGAACCTCGGTGCCGACCGGGCCGACCGCGCCGCGCGGGCGGTCCGGGTCGCCGCGGCGGTCGGCGCGGGCGTGATGCTCGTCGTCGCCGTCGTCGCCGTGGCGTTCACGGAGCCGATCGTCGACGTGTTCCTCGGCGATGTGCCCGACGCGCCGGCGACCGTCTCGCACGCGGTCGAGTACGTCCGGATCCGGTCCGTCGAGTTCGCCTTCATCGGGGTCACGCAGGTGATACTCGGCGCGTTCCGCGGCGCCGGCGACACGAAGACCGCGATGGTGCTCTCCATACTCACCCTGTGGGTCGGCCGGGTCGGCAGCGTGGCGTACCTGGTCTTCGTCGCCGGTTGGGGCGCGACGGGGATCTGGGTCGGAATGGCGGTCGGGAACGTCCTCGGCGCGACCGTCGGCGTCGCGTGGTTCGCACGCGGGACGTGGCGCCGACGGTACATCGACGACCCCGATCCGGCCGTCGGTCCCGCCGGCCACGACTGAGACAGCTCACTGGCGGGGAGACGATCGGTTGGCGTTGGTACGAGGGCGTCATCCAACAGTTCACATACCCGTTCTTCGCTCCGTCGATTCGCCCAATTCAGGGGAGGTCTCCTTTCAGTCGTCTTCGGGTCGCTCAGTGCCGTGAAAAAGAATATAATGCTCTCTCAGTACGAGTCTGTATGTCCTCGACTCGTCGGCAGTTCCTCCTTGCAAGCACGGGCGGACTCGCCGCATTGGCCGGGTGTTCGGGACTTTCCGATCCGCAGCAGTCGCTTCTGATTGCGGTGAACAATTACTCTAGCTCGCGCCACCAGGGCTATCTGTCCGTCGAAAAGGACGGCACAGAGTTGGTCCGTCAGTATCTGGAAGTTGGTGCCGCTAACCCGGACGAATGGACGACGGTAGAGACGGAGGTTGCACTCGGTGAGATGCCTGGAGGTACCAGTCTCAACGTGACGGCTTCATTCGGCGACGATCTGGAAGCAAACGGTCCAATCACGCTGGATTGCTACAACGAGTATACCGGCGACGTGATTTACGTACAGATCGAGAAATCCCTCGACCTCCGATTGAACGAAGCCTGCTACGACGAGTTCCCCTCGGGTGAAGCACGGCAAGGAGGAATCGATCGCTCGTAGCTGGGTGTTGGACGCAGCATTTTTCTAACGACTGACACACCACAACATGGTGAAAATAACACCCCGTGACGCGTTCTCAGACACCCCCGTTGGTACAAAATTCGGGTCTCGTGTGCGTGTGAGCGAGCACAGATGCGGCGCTCGGAGCGTTCCGGATGCACCCTGAGTCAGGCGATCAGTGTCTGAACAGGTGGACCGCTCCCTCGTCACGGAGTAGACAGAACCGCGATCCGTCGTTCTCGGGGAACTGGGCACCCGGTTCGCGGGTCGTGAACAGGCGTTCGAACGGAGCGTCACAGACCGGACACGCGAGATCGCCTCGGTTCTCGAAGAGCCCGGTCGTGCCCGTGTCCCTGAGCTGCTTCCTCGTGTCGGTGGTCGTGGACGTCGAACGCGGCCATACGCCGGGGTCGGAACGGCGGCGTTTGAATCTACTCTCGCGAGTATCAGCGGTGATTCCCGTCTTCCGCTCTCTCGGTGGCGTTCGCTCTCTCGGGTCGTCCGGTCGATCGCAACTTGCGAACTCACGCCTCCGCGTCGGCGAGGAGTCGACGCGCGCGGTCGAGTGGCAGTTGCTCGCCGGTCCGGACGTACGCGCCGAGGGTGTCGGCGGCGTCGACGAGGGCGTC
>NZ_WPCE01000099.1 GCF_009742825.1 Halorubrum sp. CBA1125 | reverse complement strand
TCGACGCCGACCGCGTCGTCTGGAACCGCGACTACTCGGGGCTGGCGCGCGAGCGCGACGCCGCGGTCCGGCAAGCCCTCGACGCGGTCGGGATCGCCCGCGAGGCGCACCACGACGCCGTCCTCCACGAGCCGGACTCGATCCGGACGAACGCGGGCGACCCGTACTCGGTGTACACCTACTACTGGAAGAAGTGGACCGATCGCGAGGCGGACCCGCCGGCGTCGACGCCGGACGCGAGCGTCCTCGCCGACCGAGAGGCGTTGACGGCGAAGGTCGGAGGCGAGAGCGGGGCGGTCGCTGACGCCGGGTCCGACCTCGACGCCGTCGCCGTCGGCGACCTTCCCGCGCCGGCGGACCTCGGGTTTTCCGAGCCCGACGCGGCGGTCGGGCCGGCCGGCACCGCGGCCGCCCGCGAGCGTCTCGACGAGTTCCTCTCGGAGGCGGTGTTCAGCTACGACGCGGATCGCGAGTATCCCGCGCGAGAGGCGACCTCCCGGCTGTCGACGTTCCTGAAGTACGGCGAGATCGGGATACGAGAGGTGTACGCGGCGACCGAGGAGGCGATGGCCGAGGCCGAGGAGCGAGGCGGGGAGGGCGTCGCGGGCGGTGTCGACGAGGGCGACGGTGAGAACGGGAGCGACGATGAGAACGAGGGACCCGCCGCGGCCGTCGAGGAGTACCAGCAACAGCTCGCCTGGCGGGAGTTCTACGCGCAGGTCCTCTTTCACAATCCCGAGGTCGTCACGGCGAACTACAAGGCGTACGAGGAGCCGATTGCGTGGCGCGACGACCCCGAGGAGATCGCGGCGTGGAAGCGCGGCGAGACGGGGTATCCGATCGTCGACGCGGGGATGCGCCAGCTCCGCGAGGAGGCGTTCGTCCACAACCGCGTGCGGATGATCGTCGCCTCCTTCCTGACGAAGGACCTGTTGGCCGACTGGCGGCACGGCTACGCACACTTCTGCGAGCGGCTCGCGGACCACGACACCGCCAACGACAACGGCGGCTGGCAGTGGGCCGCCTCGACGGGCACCGACGCCCAGCCGTACTTCCGGATCTTCAACCCGATGACGCAGGGGGAGCGCTACGACCCGGACGCCGAGTATATAACGGAGTACGTCCCGGAGCTTCGCGGGGTCGACCCCGCAGCCATCCACGGCTGGCACGAGCTGTCGCCGACGCGGCGCGCGAACGCCGCGCCCGAGTATCCGGCACCGATCGTCGACCACGCCGAGCGCCGCGAGGCGGCGCTGGCGATGTACAAACGGGCGCGGGGCGAGGACCCGGACGCGTGACGCCCCGAACGCGAGATATATGTCCGCCGCCGGGAAAGGCGGACGCAAATGTCCGACAACGCCGCCGACGGTGCCGACTACGTCGACCTCCGATCCGACACCGTCACGCGACCATCCGACGCGATGCGCGACGCCGCCCGTGACGCCGAGGTCGGCGACGACGTGTACCGAGACGACCCCACGGTCAACGAGTTAGAGCGCCGCGCCGCCGCGGCGGTCGGCGCCGAGGCCGCCCTCTACGTCCCCTCCGGCACGATGGCCAACCAGATCGCTGTCCACGTGCACACGGATCCCGGACAGGAGCTCCTGCTCGAACGGGAGTCCCACATCTACCGGTGGGAGCTGGCGGGGGCGGCCACGCTCTCCGGCGTCCAGACCCGGACGATCGACGCGGGCGAGCGCTGCGTCCCCGCGCCGGAGTCGGTCGCGTCCGAGCTCGTCGAGGAGGACCTCCACCGCCCCGGCACCGGACTCCTCGCGCTGGAGAACACCCACAACTACCGCGGCGGAACCGCGGTCCGGTCGGACCGGGTCAAAGCGGCGGCCGAGGCGGCCCGTGACGGCGGCGTGCCCGTCCACCTCGACGCGCCCGCGTGTTCACGCCGCGGTCGCGCTCGGCGTCGACGCGGGCGAGATCGTCGACCCGGTCGACAGCGTCGCGTTCTGTCTCTCGAAGGGGCTCGGCGCGCCGGTCGGGTCGATACTCGCCGGCGACGAGGCGTTCGTCGAGCGGGCCCGCCGCGTCCGGAAGCTGTTCGGCGGCGGGATGCGACAGGCCGGGATGATCGCGGCGCCCGCGCTCCTCGCGTTGGAGAACGTCGACCGGCTCGCCGACGACCACGCCAACGCGGAGCGGCTCGCGGCCGGCCTCGACGACCTCCCCGGGGTGCGTGCGCCGGCGCCCGACACCAACATCGTCGTCGCACATACCGAGGGGGCCGGGATCGAGGCCGACGACCTCGTCGCCGCCTGCGACGACGCGGGGGTGGGATGCGTCGCGTTCGACACGTACACGACGCGGTTCACCACGCACCTCGACGTCGACGAGGCCGACGTGACGGCCGCTATCGACCGGATCGGCGACGTGGTCGACGACCTGTCCTCGTAGCCGCGACGAGAACCCGTTTGCGTGGCCGCCGACGGAAACGTTCAATTCGGCCGGCGACGTACTCGCGCGCATGGGCTCGAGAACTGACGGTTCGAGTGCGCGCCGCGGCGCCGAGGTGAACGATTCCCGTCCCTGACGTCGTGGGCGTGGACATCAGCGGCCGCCACGAGGAGGACGGCGAGTACCTGATGGTCGCGGCCGCGGTCCACGCGCGGATCGACTCGGCTCGCATCCGGTCGATCGAGGGAGTGGGCTTCGCCGCCGTCCACGAGGGGCCGACGCTCGACGCGACGCTCGCGCTCGCGGCCGAGGCGGTCGGCGATCTCCCCGCGCCGCCGGACGGACCGATCGTCGCCGAGAGCGGCGAGTTCTACGAGGAGCCGGCCGGTCGGGTGAGCCTGAGCTTCCAGCCCGAGTTTAAATACGTCGAGAGCGTAGGCGAGCGCGAAACAGTGCAGGCAGCACACCACGCCGCGTACGCCGCCCGCGACCTCCTGTTATGACCGGGAGCGGATCGTCGGGCGGAGACGGGACCGAATCGACCGGTGACAACCCCCGGGCCGTCGTCGCCAAGCGCGTCGACGCCGGCGAGGCGGACCTCACCGAGATCCGCCAGCTCGCGGCAGCCGCGGGCTACGACGTCGTCGGCGAGCTCTCACAGACCCGCACCGAGGACGCCGCGTTCATGTTCGGCGAGGGGAAGGTCGCGGAGCTGCGCGAGCTCGTCCGCGAGGTCGACGCCGACGCGGTGATCGTCGACAACGACGTCGGACCGTACCAGACGTTCAACGTCGGCGGAGAGCTCCCCGAGGGCGTCGAGGTGATAGACCGATTCACGCTCATCCTGGAGATCTTCGGCCAGCGCGCCAACACCCGGAAGGCACAGCTCCAGGTCGAACTCGCGCAGCTCCGCTACGAGCTGCCGCGCGCGGAGGCGAAAGCGAGCCTCGCGAAGCGCGACGAGCGCCCCGGATTCATGGGACTCGGCGAGTACGACGAGAGCGTCGAACAGGACATCAAGCGCCAGATCTCGGAGATCCGCGACGAACTCGACGCCATCGCGGACAAGGAGCAGTCTCGACGCGAGCAGCGCCGCGACTCCGGGTTCGACCTCGTCGCGCTCGCGGGGTACACCAACGCCGGCAAGTCGACGCTGATGCGCCGCCTGGCCGCCGAGATCGACGTGGACGAGAACGTCGACCGCCACCCCGACCTCGACGCGACCGCGGAGTCCCAAGACATGCTGTTTACCACGCTCGGGACGACGACGCGTCGCGCCGAGATGGAGAAGCGCGACGTCCTGCTCACGGACACGGTCGGGTTCATCGCGGACCTCCCTCACTGGCTCGTAGAGTCGTTCGAGTCGACGCTCGACTCGGTGTACCGCGCCGACCTCGTGTTGCTGGTCGTCGACGCCAGCGAGCCGGCGGAGTCGATGCGCGAGAAGCTCGTCACGAGCCACGACACGCTCTACGAGCGCAACGAGGCTCCGATCGTCACCGTGTTCAACAAGGTCGACCGCCTGGAACCGGGCGAGCTGGCGGACAAGCGCGCGGCGCTGTCGGGCGTCGCCCCCGATCCGGTGGCCGTCTCGGCGAAGACGGGCGCGGGCGTCGCGGAGCTGCGCGACCGCGTCGAAGCGGAGCTTCCGGAGTGGGAGCGGGAACGGCTCGTCTTGCCCGTCTCCGACGATGCGATGAGCCTCGTCTCGTGGATCCACGACCACGGGTACGTCGACGAGGAGTCGTACGCGAGCGACCAGGTCACCGTCGAGTTCGAGGCGAAGCCGTCGATCGTGGCGCGGGCGCGCTCGAAGGCGTCGGGGCTCGCGCCCGCCGGGTCGACGTAGACTCGGCGTGTCGCCGCCGGGTCGACGTGGGCGTCAGCGCGTCACGCCCGCCGAGTGAGAGTCGACGGTCGAGCGGGCGGGCGGTTCCCGCCGAGCGGCGGCTCGGACAAAGTATACATTCTTCCGTCGATTGAGCGTAGATATCATGGAGGACGCCGGAGTCGACGGCCGGCAGACGGGGGTGATCGCCGACGGGGAGACCGTCGTCGACCCGCCTCGAGACTTTTGCGAACGGGCCGTCGCGAACGACGAGGGGGTGTACGACGCGTTCGAGTCCGAGGGGCCCGCGGCCTGGGAGCGCGCCGCCGCCCTCCTCGACTGGGAGACGGAGTACGATCAGGTGCTCGACGACGGCGACCCGCCCTTCTACGAGTGGTTCACGGGCGGTGAGCTCAACGCCGCGGCCAACTGCGTCGACCGCCACCTCGAGGACCGCCGGAACCAGCTCGCGATCCGGTGGTTCGGCAAGCGGGGCGAGCGCCGGTCGTACACGTACCTCGACCTCCACCGCGAGGTGAACGCGTTCGCGGCCGGGCTCCGGGATCTCGGCGTCGAGGAGGACGACGTCGTCACTCTGTACCTCCCCATGATCCCGGAGCTGCCGATCGCGATGCTGGCCTGTGCCCGGATCGGGGCGCCGCACAACGTCGTCTTCGCCGGGCTCTCCGCGGAGGCGCTCGCGACGCGGATCGACGCGGCCGACTCCTCGTACCTGATCACCTGCGACGGCTACTACCGCCGGGAGGACGCGTTCAACCAGAAGTCGAAGGCGGACAACGCCCGGCTCCGGGCGGACGCCGACCTCGACGCGGCGGTCGTCGTCGACCGCCTCGGAGACGCGCTCGCGGTCTCGCTCGGTTCGGACGAGCACGCCTACGGCGACCTCGTCGACGCGCACGACGGCGAGACGGTCGAGCCGGTCGCCCGCGACGCGACCGACCTGCTGTTCGTGATGTACACCTCCGGAACGACGGGTCGCCCGAAGGGCGTGGAACACGCGACTGGGGGGTACCTCTCGCACGTCGCGTGGACGACCCGGAATGTCCTCGACGTGCGCCCCGACGACACCTACTGGTGTGCCGCCGACATCGGGTGGATCACGGGCCACTCCTACGGCGTCTACGGCCCGCTCGCGCTCGGGACCACGACGGTCCTCTACGAGGGGTCTCCCGACTACCCCGACCGCGAGCGCGTGTGGGACCTGATCGAGCGCAACGCCGTCACCGTCTTCTACACCTCGCCGACCGCGATCCGCTCGTTCATGAAGTGGGGCGCGGAGTACCCGGACGCTCACGACCTCTCGTCGATCCGGCTCCTGGGGACGGTCGGGGAGTCGATCACGCCGAAGGCGTGGCGGTGGTACCGAGAGCACGTCGGCGGCGGCGAGGCGCCCGTGGTCGACACCTGGTGGCAGACCGAGACGGGGGCCATCGCGCTCGCGACGCTGCCGGGGATCACCCCGATGAAGCCGGGGAAGGTGGGCCCGTCGCTGCCCGGGATCGACGCGCGCGTGGTCGACGAGGACGGCGAGCCGGTCGACCCCGGCGAGCCCGGCTACCTCACGATCGACTCGCCGTGGCCCGGGATGCTCCGCGGGCTCCGCGAGGGCGACGAGCGCTACCGGCGCGAGTACTGGATCGAAGGCGAGGACGGCTGGCGGTACCGCACCGGTGACGGGGCGGCCGTCGACGAGGACGGGTACGTCACCATCCTCGGCCGCGTCGACGACGTGATCAACGTCCGCGCCCGGCGGTTCAACACCGCGGAACTGGAGGCGGCGATCGTCGACACCGACGGCGTGACCGAGGCGGCGGTGGTCGGCGACGGCGACGGTCGGATCGTCGCGTACGTCACCACCCGGAGCGACGTGGACCCCGACGACCGCCTCCGGGACGCGATCGCCGACGGACTGGCCGACTCGATCGGGGACGTGGCGCGGCCCGACCGCATCGTGTTCACGCCCGATCTCCCGAAGACCCGCTCCGGGAAGATCATGCGTCGCCTGTTGGAGGACATCGCCCGCGGCGAGGAGTTCGGCGACGTCAGCGCGCTCCGGAACCCCGAGGTCGTCGGGGAGATCGAATCCGCGGTCCGCGAGGACGCGTGAAACGGTGTCATAGAACCGTTCCCACACTCACCAGGGGCTAGTTACCAACCGATGCGTACGGGGATTGTTCAGTTCAGTGTGCAGACAGACCGCTGAGTGTTTGTCACCTCAAAGAGGTGTTCCGACAGCCGTGCGAGATACAGCACGCGTATCGGCCACACAACTTGATCGGTTCTGAAGCTACATGCAGAGGTCGAAAGGGCCCTCAACAGCCTGGAGGTAGAAGCAATATCAACAGCGTCTATTCGATCCTTGGTAGCCGGACGTTAAATATCGAGCCCTCAGGTTCGTTGTCTTCGATCCATACCTCCCCACCATACCCCTCGATCAGGGTTCGGACGAGATACAACCCAATCCCCGATCCCAGGCTGTCGAGGCCTTTCGCACCTTTTCCGAAAAGAGACTCCTTACGCTCGTCCGGAACCCCGGGACCATTGTCTGCGATCTGTACCACCACGTCATCTTCGTTGACTTCAAACGAGATTCTGACGACGGGTTCGTCCTTATCGTTGTGCTGGACAGCGTTGTTCAGAAGATTTCTGACTACAGATTCGAGCAGTTCGTTGCCTACCACGCTCACGTCGGGGATTTCCTCGTCAAGTACAAATTTTGCGTCCGGATACGAGGCACGTCGGAGGTCAAGTTCGTTTTCGATAATCGCACGCAAGGAGGTGGGTCTGACTGGAAATTCCTCTTCGCTCGTTAGTTGCTTAATGTAGTCTTTCGTAATCTCCGTGAGTTCAACTATATGCGTTCCACTGGAGATGATTTTGTCGAGATACTCTTGCTCACTCTCTCCCGCGCGTTCAGCAAGAAGCTCAGCCCACCCCAGGATGATCGCCATATCGTTTCGAATGTCGTGTCTAACGAGTCGATTCAGTGCTTCGAGTTGTGCGTTTAATTCCTTCAATCTCGCTTCTCGGCGCTTTCGCTCAGTAACATCACGAACAGTTACGAGAACCGCCGGTTCGCCTTCATAGTGGATTTGTCCAGCACTTATCTCTGAAACGCGCCGTTCTCCATCCTTCGTGAGGAAGTGCGTCTCGTAACGGTTGGGTGGTCCTTTTTCGCCACTAGTGAATCGTCGTTCGTAGCGTTCCTTAATGAGATCGCGGTCCTCAGGAGCAACGATTTCTAAGAACGACTTACCGATGAGTTCATCCTCATTGTAACCGAGAATCTCCAGACACTGCTCGTTTGCGAAAATAAACTCGCTATCTTGATGGATAGCGATACCATCGTTGCTTTCTTCAACCAAAGTCTGATATTTGTCTCGCTCTTCGGCTAAAGCCTGCTCGTGCTCTTTTAATTCCGTGATATCTCGGAAAAACCAGATTCGTCCGTAATGGGTACCGTCTTCTCCGACGACGGGGCCGGAATAGCGATCAAAGGTACGTCCATCTACGAGTTGAAGTTGGTCCCTGCTTTTCTCGTTCGGGTGTTTGTACAGATATTCTACATGCTCGATAAATTCGCCAGGATGCTCAAGTTTATCGAGGACCCACTCCAGCGCCGGTCTTTCGGCTCCCTCCTGAAGTAATTCCTCTGGGACACCCCACATATCGACGAACCGTTGATTCCACGTGACATACTCGCGGTTGGCGTCTACGACAAGGATGCCATCAATGCTCGTCTCCAGTATCGCTTCGAATAGTGGTTCTCCGAAATCACCACCCTTCCATTCGCTCATATGGTATGTCCCCCACCCAATAACGAAAACCCAGGCGTAATTATTGAGTGGTTAGCTGTTGTCTCACCGTTTATCGCAATGCGCGATTATCACTTACTATATATATTCTCTCATCTCGCAGGGTGTTCTTGACAGGTGTCGAGTAATTCAATAGATCGATCAGTACGTGAGTTCTCTGTACTGAGCAATTGGGGCGTGGAACGCTATCAACAGGTGAGGGCTTCAACAGGGCATTCCATTGTGATAGCCAGCTCTAACGTGTTCTCTATGTGCCATCGAAATACGCAGCGGCACTGGGGCTTTCCCCAGTTTCCATCAGACGTCACTTACTCGACGATAATAGCGCCCCGCTGACCAATAGCCCGATGTGGCTCACAGGCGTAGCGATACACGCCGGTCTCGTTGAACGTGTGCTCGAAGTTGACACCGGATTTGGCGCTGATCGACGCCGTCTCAATATCACCGTCCTCAAAGGCGATATTGTGTGCGCCACCGTCACCGGTCCACCTCCAGCGAACAGTTGTTCCCGCCGAGACTTTCACTGCATGCGGATCGAAGGCCAAGTCTCCACCGTTGCCTTCCGCTCCGGCTGTGATCTCGACGAGCTCGTCGTCCATTTGCTCCGTAATGCTCCCGTCGTATCCATTTGTGTCCACGAGCCACTCGTCAACTGCCGGATACTCACTGGAGGGGGCGGGTTCAACGACGACAACACCTTTCATCCCTGCTTCAGCCTGTGGTTCGCTCACGTACCGATAGGTCCCTGCTGTTTCGAAGGTGTGTTTGAATTTCGTTCCCGACTCACTGACCGCTGTACCACTGTCGAACGTGCCATCGGTAGCAACAACGTTATGCTCCGCGTTGCTATTCGTCCACTCCCACGTTACTGTGGTCTCTGGCTCGACCTTGATCGCAGGGGGAGAGAACGATTTGGATCCTGTAACGTTCAGGTACACTGTTGGTGGGTCATCGAACCGAAAATCGCGGATTTGGGGGATGTGTGGATCGTTCGCGGATGCGAGCCAGTCGTCCAGTGAGTCTTCACCGTCGGCAGTTTCGTCTGGCGTCTCCGTTTCCGCACTCCTCTCCTGGATACTGCTGAGTCCAAGTAGCGTACCGATACCCAGGACTGTACTTGCGCCGAGGAACGTCCGTCGATTGCTGGAGGGCATTGCGTGTGATCATTCAACAACAATCCTGTAAACCCCGTGTGCTATTCCCACTCAGTGGTAATCATCTGCTCTGCGAACAGTGACTCTCGTGTCGATGCCCGGGGTGACAACTCCAATCAATCGGGGAGTGTGTTCCTGTTGGGTTTGCAGAAGAGGGTGCTTGTGATAACGGACGGATGCAGCTGGGAGCTTACTGTTCGTATCGCTCAATCAGCACGGATAGCGAACGGATAGTTCAATCAAAATAGGACGAACGAAATGCTCGGTTAATCGTGTATGACACCTTCACGAGAGCCTGACGAAACCAAACATAGTTATTATATAGATTATTGAAACCGTCAGAACTTACTTATCGCCGGCGTGCGTCACTGCCGATCGGACGCCCCATGCTCTCGGCGCTCGCCTCGCGACCGGCACTCCAGGACCGGAAGCGTGCCCTCGTCAAGACCCTCTGTTACCGGGCGGTCATGGTCGCGATCACGGTCCTCGTCGCGTGGCTCGTCGTCGGCGACGTCAGCGACGCGGTGAACATCGGACTCGTCGCTAACGTGGTGAAGACCGCGACGTACTTCGGGTACGAGCGGCTGTGGGACCGAATCGCGTGGGGCGTGGGCAGCGAGAGCGTCGCTTGACGTCGAGAGAGCAGTGGCGCCGACGCGACGGCGTCCGTCTCGAAGGAGCAACCACGACGACGCGCGGCGCCCATCGGGACCGAGACGACATCCTGCGAGACGGAGACGACGCGCACGACCCGAGCGAGACGCATAACGTAACCGGTGGCGACTACGCCGGTGACGACGCGAACGGCGAACCGCCGCGCGTCACCGACCGCGAGACGCGTCGAGAGGGGTGACCGACGATGGATTTCGCTTTTAATAGTCTTTCCGAAATAGTATCGGCGAGAAACGTGGATACTCGCGACGAGCCACCGAGATCGAATCTGCGATATTCCGGTTTCATCTCGATTCGAGGCCAACGAGTCCGAAACAGTTTTGTTTCGTCTTTCGTAGTAAAGACGAAAGTAATGGACGGGCTCGACGAGCCGGCGTACGAGGCGCTCGTGACCGCCGCCGAGACGTATCGCGCGGTCGTCGTCGTCAGGCTCGCCGGCGAGGCCGGCCTCCGCACCGGCGAAATCACGCGGGTGGCGCCGGTCCACCTCCGCGAGGCGGACGGGAGCCGAGGGATACACCTCCTCGCGGTCCCGTCGGAGACCGACGCGGTACGCGACGAGACGGGCGAGACCGCTGACCCGGCCGGGACTGCCGATCCGGCCGAGACGACCGACCCGGCCGAGGAACCGGTCGATCGCGAGACGGTCGTTCCGGCGTCGCTGGCGGCCGAGCTGCGTCGGTACGCCGACCAGGCCGACCTCGGTCCCCGAGACCCGTTCGTCGGCGTCTCGCCCCGCCGCGTCCAGATGATCGTCCGCGAGACCGCCGAGCGCGCGGGCGACGCGGTCCCCGATCGGGTGACGCCGCGGGACCTCCGGCGCACCTTCGCGCGCCGGCTGCTCGCGGGCCGCGGCGTCGACCCGCACGCCGTCCGGGAGGCCGGCGGCTGGGAGACGCTCGGGACGCTCGACGGGTTCCTCGGGCCGCTGGACGGCGAGGCGATCGCGGCGGCCGTCGGAGGCGAAGCAGCCGGCGGGGAGGACGCCCGTCCGGCCGGCCGCGAACCGACCGCGCTCGCCGGCTTCGAGGCCCTCGTCGACGGCGGCGGGGCGGGGCCGGTCGAGGCCGTTCCG